>JBKDSZ010000069.1:0-15477 GCA_046340375.1 Cyanobacteriota bacterium
TCCCCGTTGCGCCTCCGGGGTGTCCACCTGGATCGTGGTCTGGGCGGGGATGGCCAGCAGGGCGGCCCCCAGGCCCAGCAGCACGCACAGCAGAAGGGTGAGCACGAGGTTGCCGCGCAGCTGGCCGAGGAGCACCAAGGAGAACGCGATCGTTCCCAGGCCGGTGGTGGCCAGCAGCCGACGGCTGAACTGCTCCCCCAGCTGGGCCATGGCGAGGGCGCCAAGGGCCAGGCCGATGCCGGTCATGGCCAGCAGGGTGCCGAAACCGGTGGGACCCAGGGACTGGATGGCCGCCGCCAGGCTGATGGCCAGCACGTAGAGCGCCGCCAGCAGGCTGTAGAGCAACACCAGCTGCAGCATGGCGGTGCGCACGCTGGCCCGCTCCCGCAACACGTCCAAGCCCTCGCCGATCTCCTGCCAGATGGAGATGCGGCGGACCGCGCGCGGGGGTTCCTCCAGACGAATGCCGAGGATGGCGAAGGCAGCCAGGCCGTAGCAGAGGGGCAGCAGCACGAATTCCCCGTTCGGCAGGCCGATCGCCGCCAGGCCGGACCGCAGCAACCGCAGGATCGGATCACCGAGGGCAAAGCCCACGATCGTGGCCGCCATGCTCGTGGCCTGATACACCGAATTGGCCGCCAGCAACTGGGGGGGAGGCACCAGGAGAGGGATGGCGGCCTGCTCCGCCGGGGCGAAAAACTGGGTGAGCACCGATTCGGCGAAGGTCATCAGCACCAGGGCCCAGTAGCCCCAGCTCAGTCCCAGCCAGTGGGGGCCAGGCAGGAGGGCCAGGGGAGCAAAAAGGACGAGCAGGGCGCGCAGACCGTTGGAGGCCACCATCACCGAGCGCTTGGGCCAGCGATCCGCCCACACCCCAGCCACGGTGCCCATCAGCACCGCTGGAATCGTGTTGGCCACATAAATCCCCGTGGCCAGAAGGGTGATCACCTGGGCTCGGCTTTCGAGATTGATGCGAATCGCCGCCGCCGCCTCCGCCAGAGGGGTGCCCCCCGACAGGTTTCCCGGCACCCAGTATTGGGCGATCAGGAAGACCATCAGCACGATGTAGAACTTGTCGGCCAGTTGGGAGAAGATCTGGCCGAGCCACAACCGGCGGAAATCCGGTCGGGCCAGCACGGCGGCCAGGCCCGTCTCCGCGGCGGGCGGCGGCGGTGGCTCCCGGGGGGGGTCCACCCGTTGGCTGACGCCCGGTTCGGTCATCGGTCCGTCGCGGGGCGAGTGGCGGAACGGGGTTGGGGCATCGCTTCCGCGCTGGCTCTCAGCAGTCTGAAGGCTCGCGGGCGGTGGCCCAGATGTTCGTCACACCAGTGCTCCAGCAGCGCCAGCAGATGGAGCCACACCCCCTCGGGACCCAGCAGGGCGCCATCGCGGGCGCGGGGCAGGGCGGGGCGGGGCAACCGTTGCAGCAGGGCCACCTCCGAGGCGTTCAGCACCACCGGGGCCCCCGCCACGGCGCCGATGGCCAGCCCCTCGCCAGGCAGCAGGCTGCAGCGCCAGGTCGTGTCGCCAAGGGGGGGATGGAGGGGATCGCCCGTGCGGGCACAGACTCCCAGGGGCAGGGCAAAGCCCCCGAGCGCCAGCAGGTGCGCCGTTCCCTGCACGGCGATGGCCAGGGCCTCCGCCCGTTCGCTGGCCTCCACCACCACCTCCTCCAGGCGTCCGAGATGGACGAGCAGCACGGCGGGCCATCCGGGCGACGGGGCGCCGGTCGGCACCATCCGCAGACAGAGCTCCGCCAGGCCCTGGGCGGCCGCCAGGGTTTCGAGCCGCTCGCCGAGGCCGCTGAAGCTGCGCACCAGGGTGAGCTGCCGCACCCGGGGCAGGTCGCGCCCCCCCACCTGCAGCCGCAGATGGGCCATGGGGATGGCCGCCGCCAGGCGGCTGCGGGGCTTGCGCGCTCCCGGCACGGCCACGCGGATCAGGCCCTCCTCCTCACAGAGAAGCGTCAACAGCCGATCGCTTTCCCCCAGGGCCGTGCTGCGCAGGGCCACGCCCTCCACCATCCGCTCAGGGGCCATGGGATGTCAGCGGCAGCGGGCGGCGAGGGCGGTCATCAGGGCCACGCCGTGGCTGGTGCCGAGGCGTCCGGCGCCGGCCTCCACCAGGGCAAGGGCGTCGTCGAGGGAGCGGATGCCCCCGGCGGCCTTGACGATGGCGCGGCCCCGGCTCACCTCCCGCAGCTGCCGCACCTGCGCGGGGGGGGCCGGAGGGCCGAAGCCGCTGCCGGTCTTCAGGAAGCGGGCACCCGCGTCGAGGCTCACCTCCACCAGCAGCCCCAGGGCCTCGGCATCCAGGCGGGATTGTTCCAGGATCACCTTCACGGGCAGGCCGAGCTCCATGATCGGCGCCAGGTCGTCCAGCAGGGCGCGGCTGTCGCCATCGGCGAGGGCGCCGAAATCCGGCACCACATCCAGTTCCTCCGCCCCGGCCTCCAGGGCAGCTTCCGCCTCGGCCCGTTTCACGGCGGCGGGCACGGCGCCGAAGGGGAAACCGATCACCGAGATGATCCGCACCCGGCCGTGCAGGGGGAGGCGTTCCCGGGCGGCGGCCACCCAGCGGGAGGCCACGCAAAGGCCCGCGAAACCGAAATGGCTGGCCTCATCGCAACAGCGCCGCAGGTCCTCCAGTCCGTGGTGGGGATCGAGGAGGGCATGGTCGATCAGGGGCGCCAGATCCAGCAGGTCGTCGCTCACGCGTCCTTGGCCTGAATCACGCCGAAGCCGCCGTGGTTGCGGCGGTAAACCACCTGAATCTGCTGGGTGTCGGCGTCGCGAAAAACGTAGAAATCGTGATCGATGAGCTCCAGCTGGTGCAGCGCCTCCTCCAGCGTCATCGGAGCCATGGCGTAATACTTGCGCCGCACCCCGCGCTGGGGGAGGTTGGGCTCCAGGCCGTCGGTGAGGGGTTGGCCGGGTTTGGGCAGGCTGGCGGCGCCGGCCTCCTCGGCGGCAGCGGAGCGGTGCACGGGCCCCTGCTCCCGCTCCTGCAGGCGGTCCTTGTGGCGTGTGAGCTGGCGCGCGAGCTTGCTCGCCACCATGTCGATGCTGGCGTACAGGTTCTCGCTGCGTTCCTGGGCGCGAATCACGACGCCGTTGGCAAACATGGTCACTTCCGCCGTCTGCTGCGGCACCCGCGGGTTGCGGGCGACGGACAGGTGCACGTCAGCCTCTTTCACCAGATCCTCGAAATGGCTGATCGCTCGGCTGAGCTTGGTCTCGGTGTAGTCGCGAATCGCGTCCGTGATCTCCAGGTTCCGTCCGTGGATCAGAAGTTTCATGGCGTTCGGTTCAACCGGTTGGGCTCGCCCCGAGGGGGTTCCTTGCCACAGTAGAGAGAGGGGGCCATGAGCCCCAACGACAGCGCAATTCTTTTTGAAGCCCACCAGCCCGTGCCCTTCCTCCAGGGCTGGGACTGGCAGCGGCGGCTGCAGGACCGGCTCCTGCGCGACCCCGCCGGGCCCGACACCGTGCTCCTTCTCGAACATGACCCCTGCTACACCCTGGGGCGCGGCGCCAGCGAGGCCCACCTCCGCTTTGATCCCCGGGCGTCGCCCCTGCCCCTCCATCGCATCGATCGCGGCGGCGAGGTGACCCATCACCTGCCGGGCCAGCTCGTGCTCTACCCCGTGTTGAACCTCCAACGCCACGGCACCGACCTGCACCGCTATCTGCGGGCGCTGGAGGCCGTGGTGATCCGCACCCTGGCGGAGCTGGGGCTGGAGGGGGAGCGCAGCGAGGGGCTCACCGGCGTCTGGCTGGAGGGGGTGAAGGTGGCGGCGATCGGAGTGGGGGCCAAGCGCTGGATCAGCCAGCACGGCCTGGCCCTGAATGTCAGCTGCGGGCTGGAGGGCTTCGGGGCGATCGTGCCCTGCGGGTTGGCCCACCGCAGGGTGGGTCGGCTGAGCGACTGGCGGCCGGGGCTGGAGAGCGTGGCCGTGCGGCGGCCCCTGCTGGCGGCCTTCAGCGCGGAATTCAACCTGCGCCTGCGGCCCCCGACCCCCCCCGAAGCGCTGGCGGGCCTGTAACCATAGGCGGGCTTTCCGGGATCCCCATGCCGAACGCCCCCGCCAGCGCTCCCCGCGCCGAGATCCTCTGGACCGGCACCGCGCGGGACACCGCCGCCCTGGCCCGGCGGGACGCCTGGCGGGGGGTGGAGGGTCTGGAGCGGCTCTGGCCCGTGCTGGCCGAGCGCCACGGCGAGGCCATCGCCCTGGAGGACCCCCACGCCTCACCCCCCGTCCGCCTGAGCTATCGCGCCCTGGGGGAGGGGATCGAGCGGGCGGCGGCGGCCTTCGCGGCCCTGGGGGTGGGGTCCGGCGACGTGGTGGCGCTCGTCGCGGAGACCAGCTCCCGCTGGTTGATCAGCGCCCAGGGGCTGATGCGCGCTGGCGCCGCGGATGCCGTGCGGGGGGGCGGCGCCCCCGTGGAGGAG
Source organism: Cyanobacteriota bacterium (assembly GCA_046340375.1). Taxonomy (GTDB): domain Bacteria; phylum Cyanobacteriota; class Cyanobacteriia; order PCC-6307; family Cyanobiaceae; genus Cyanobium. Next base: position 4,453 of record JBKDSZ010000069.1, read on the forward strand.
CTGCGTTACATCCTGGATGACTGCGGCGCCGTGGGCCTGGTGGTGGAGTCCGCCGCCCTGTTTCGCAAGCTGGAGGCGCGACCGGAGCAGCTGGCGCGCTTGCGGTTCGTGCTCTGCCTGGAGGGGGAGCCGGCGAGCCGGGCCGATGGCGGCGTGAGCCTCGATTGGGAGGGTCTGCTGGCCCGCGGGGCGGCGGCGGTGGCGCCGCCCTTCCCGGACGGGGGCGAAGCACGGCTGGCCACCCTCCTCTACACCTCCGGCACCACGGGCCAGCCGAAGGGCGTTCCCCTGACCCACGCCAACCTGCTCCACCAGATCCGCCACCTCGGCGTGGCCGTGGCCCCCTCCCCGGGGGATCGGGTGCTCAGCGTTCTGCCCATCTGGCATGCCTATGAACGGACCGCCGAATACTTCCTTCTCTCCTGTGGCTGCCGGCAGACCTACACCAGCCTCCGCCACCTGAAGACCGATCTGCGGAACGTGCGGCCCCAGTACATGATCAGCGTGCCCCGCCTTTGGGAGGCGCTGCTCTCGGGTTTTGAGGACGCCCTGGCCGCCATGCCCGCTTCCCGCCAGCGGCTTCTGGGCCGTGCCCTGGCCAACAGCCGGGCCTTTCAGCGGGCCCGCCGCACCGCCCGCGATCTCACCCTGACGCCGGAACCGGCTCCCCGCCGGTTGGCGGCGGCGCTGGAGGCGCTTCTGCGGGCGCCGCTCCATGGCCTGGCCGCCGCCCTGCTCTGGCCGAAAGTGCGGCAGCAGCTGGTGGGGGGCGAGCTGCGCACGGCCATCAGCGGCGGCGGCGCGCTGGCGATCCACGTGGATGGCTTCTTTGAGGCCATCGGCATTGAGCTGCTGGTGGGCTATGGGTTGACGGAAACCAGCCCGGTGCTCACCTGCCGTCGCGCCTGGAGCAACCGGCGCGGAAGTGCAGGCCAGCCCTTGCCGGGCACGGCCCTGCGGGTGGTGCAGCCCGACAGCCGCGCCGCCTTGGCCATCGGCGAGCCGGGGCTGGTGCTCGCCCGGGGGCCCCAGGTGATGGGGGGCTACCACGGCAAGCCGGAGGCCACGGCGAAGGTGATCGATCCGGAGGGCTGGTTTGACACGGGCGATCTGGGCCGCCTGCTGGCGGATGGCTCCCTGGTGCTCACCGGCCGGGCCAAGGACACGATCGTGTTGAGCAGCGGCGAGAACATCGAGCCCGGCCCTCTGGAGGAAGCCCTGGTGGAGTGTCCCCTGATCGAGCAGGTGATGCTGGTGGGGCAGGACCGCAAGCAGCTCGGCGCCCTGCTCGTCCCCAAGGCCGAGCCGTTGTCGCACTGGGCGAAAGGGCGAGATCTCCCGCAGCCGGCCCTGACGACGGAGGGGGCGGTGGCCCGGCTGGAGCCGGCCCTGGCGAAGGCGCTCACCCGGGAATGCAACCGGCTGCTGATGGAACGGCCGGGCTCCCGGCCCGATGAACGGCTGGGGGGTGTGGCGGCGGTGGAGGCCTTCACCATCGACAACGGCCTGCTCACCCAGACCCTCAAGCAACGGCGGGATCGGATCGCGGCGCGGGATGCCGCAGCGATCGCCTCCCTCTACGGTGAGGAATGATTCCCTTTCCACGCCTTCCCGTTCCCATGGCCGAGTCCTTCACGATCAAACGTGCCATCACCATCCGCGCCGTGGTCACGCCCCGCTGGAAGGAAGATGCGGAGCGGGAGCTGAGCACGGCCCTGAGCAATCTCGACGGGCAGCTGGCCCAGCTGGAGCAGGAGGGGCAGCGGGTGATCTCAGAGGTGCGGAGCCAGAGCGCCAATCCCTTGGATCCGCGGGTGCAGGAGCAGGTGGCGTCGATTCAGCAGCAGGTGGGCGCCAAGCGGGCCGAGCTGGAGGAGCAGAAGCGGCAGGTGCTGGAACAGCAGCAGCAGGTGCGTGTGCTCGACTTTGAACAGGTGGTCGACCAGGGCCAGCTGGAAAGCCTGTGCGAGGTGTTCCTCGGCGACAATCTGGTTGAAAAGATGCAGGCTTCGATCCTGGTGCGCGACGGCGTCGTCGAAGCCCTGGAGGGTCTGGACTGAGGGGAGAAGGGCTCCGGAGTTGGCCTTGAGCCGGAGCGGGGCCGCCGGGCTGCGTAAGATCGCTGTTTCCGCGCGGCAGAACGACCGGTGGCCACCCACGACATCTTCATGCCCGCCCTCAGTTCCACGATGACCGAGGGCAAGATCGTGCAGTGGTTGAAGAAACCGGGAGACCGGGTGGAGCGCGGCGAGTCGGTGCTGGTCGTCGAGTCCGACAAGGCCGACATGGATGTGGAGTCCTTCCAGGAGGGCTTTCTGGCGGTGGTGCTGGTGGAGGCCGGGGGCACGGCGCCCGTGGGCGACACGATTGGCCTGATCGCCGAGAGCGAGGGGGAGCTAGCGGACGTGCAGGCCAAGGCCCGCGCGGCCACCCCGGCTTCGGTCGCTCCACCCCCGGCGACGGCTGCGGCGCCTGCCCCCGTCCCCGCGGCGGCTCCAGCCCCCGCCCCTGTGCCCGCCGCCGCGCCGGCCCCAGCTCCCGCTCCAATTCCGGTGGCTGCGGCCACCGGCCCCGCAGCGTCTCCAGCCGATGGCCGCCTGGTGGCAACCCCCCGGGCCCGGAAGCTGGCCACCCAGCTCGGCGTCCCCCTGGCGGCTGTGCGGGGCAGCGGCCCCAACGGCCGCATCCAGGCGGAGGACGTGGAGCGGGCCGCCGGTCAACCGGTGAGCGTGCCGCGGGTGGCGGAGGGTTCCGCGCCTGCGGCGGCCAGCAACGGCAGCGCGGCGCCCAATGCCGCGCCAGCGGGCGACGCCTTCGGCCGCCCCGGCGAAACCGTGGCCTTCAACACCCTGCAGCAGGCGGTCAACCGCAACATGATCGCCAGCCTGGCGGTCCCCTGCTTCCACGTCGGTTACACGATCACCACCGACAAGCTGGACGCCCTTTACAAGCAGGTCAAAGGCAAGGGGGTGACGATGACGGCGCTGCTGGCCAAGGCGGTCGGTGTGGCCCTCGCGCGCCATCCGCAGGTCAACGCCGCCTGCGGCGACGCCGGCATGGCCTATCCCGAGGCAGTGAATGTGGCCGTGGCGGTGGCGATGGAAGACGGTGGCCTGATCACCCCCGTGCTGCCCCGGGCGGATCGCACGGATCTCTACTCCCTCTCGCGCACCTGGGCGGATCTGGTGAAGCGCGCCCGCGCCAAGCAGCTCAAGCCGGAGGAATACAACACCGGCACCTTCACCCTGTCGAATCTGGGCATGTTCGGCGTGGATCGCTTCGATGCGATCCTTCCCCCCGGCACCGGCGCCATCCTGGCGGTGGCCGCCTCCCGGCCGGCGGTCGTCGCCAGCAAGGATGGCGCGATTCGGGTGGCCTCCCAGATGCAGGTCAACCTCACTTGCGACCACCGGGTGATCTATGGCGCCCATGCGGCGGCCTTCCTGAAGGAGCTGGCCCAGCTGATCGAAACCAATCCTGAGAGCCTGGCCCTCTGATGGTCCGTGGTGCCTGACGCGAACGATCGGCTGCTCTCCAGCTACGACTTCGTCCTGCCCCGGGAGGCCATCGCCCAGCAGCCCGTGGAGCCGCGCCACAGCGCCCGGCTGCTCATGGTGGAGCCAAAAGAGGGCGCGCGTCATCGCACGGTTTGGGACTGGGCGGAGGACCTGCGGCCCGGCGATCTGATCGTGGTGAATGACACGCGGGTGCTGCAGGCCCGCCTGCGGGCCCGGCGCGCCAGTGGCGGTGGGGTGGAGGTGCTGGTGCTGCAGCCCTGGGCGGGGGCGGTGGATGCCGAGGCGGCGGCGGAGGGCGGCAGCGACTGGCTGTGTCTGTTGAAGCCGGCCAAGCGGGTGCGCCTCGGGGAGCCGTTGTGGCTGGAGACGCCGGAGGGTGGGCTTGGCGACCCGCCGGTGCGGCTGACGGTGGTCGGCCGGGAGGAGGCCTCCGGTGGCCGGGTGGTGCGGTTTCCAGAGGGCCTGGCGGACGCGGGCGCGATCGAACCGTTCCTGCGGCGGCATGGCACCATGCCCCTGCCGCCCTACATCCAGGACGATGGCGGCGTGGCCGGGGAGCGCTACCAGACGCGCTATGCGGCCCGACCCGGCGCCGTCGCCGCCCCCACCGCTGGCCTCCATCTGAGCGACGCGCTGCTGGAGCGCCTGCGGGAGCGGGGGGTGGAGCGGGCCACGGTGACGCTGCATGTGGGGCTGGGAACGTTTCGTCCGCTGGAGCGGGAGCGGCTGGAGGGGCTGACGTTGCACAGCGAGTGGGTGGAGGTGCGCGAGGAGCTGGTGGCGGCGGTGGCGGCGGCCCGGGCCCGGGGCGGCCGGGTGGTGGCGGTGGGCACCACCTGCGTGCGCAGCCTGGAGGGGGTGGCGGCGCTCCATGGGGGAGAGCTGAGGCCCCATGCGGGGCCGATCGATCTGGTCATCCAGCCCGGCCATCGCTTTGCGGTGGTGGAGGGCCTGCTCACCAACTTCCACCTGCCCCGCAGCTCCCTGTTGCTGCTGGTGAGCGCCCTGATCGGTCGGGAGCGGTTGCTGGCGCTCTACGGGGAGGCGATCCGGGAGGGCTACCGCTTCTTCTCCTTCGGCGACGCGATGTGGATCCCGCCGGAGGCCGTGGTGGTCTCCGGCTGAAAAGGCCCTACGCTCACGGCCTGCACCGGATGTTCACGGCCTGATGACCGCTTCCCTCAAGACCCTGTCCCTCAAGAGGGACGGTTATGTCGTCCTGCGGCAGGTGATTCCGGGGCCGTGGATCGACAGCCTGCTGGAGCGCCTGGAGCGGGTGAAACACTCCCGCCGCTTCCGCTTTCGCGCCCAGGGCACCAATTCCTTCGAGGGGCCCCTGCTGGACGGGCTGGGAAACCTGCGCAATTCCATACAGAATCCCCATCTGCTTGGTGCGGTGCCGGCCTTTCGGCGGGCGGTGGAGCGAATCATCTTTTCCGAGCCGATCCGGCAGGCCCTCTGCGCCGAAGCCGGCGAGGGAACGTTCGTGAACTGGCAGACGATGTTGTTCGACCGGAGCGTGGGCACCAAGGTGCATCAAGACAGCTGGTATCTCGACACCCAGCCCGCCGGCGGGGTGGTGGGCGCCTGGATCGCCCTGGAGGACATCAGCCGCGACTGCGGACCGTTCAAGGTCTACGAGCGCACCCAGGGCCGGCGGGTGGAGCCAACGGCTTACAACTTCGACGCCCTGGAGGATGATGAGGCGTTTCAGCGCGACTTCCCGGGGGCGCGCTGCCAGCGGTTGCTGCTCAACAAAGGCGATGTGATCCTCTGGAACGCGTTCCTGTTTCATGGCGCCGATCTGCCGACGTCCAGCGAGCGCACCCGCAAATCACTCACGGCCCATTTCTACAAGCATGGTTGCGCCGTGCAGGATCAACCGATCCAGCGGGCCTTTTCCATCTATGACCATGCCCACCCCCAGCCCACGGCGGTGCCAGGCCTGCTGAAGGCCGCCACGATCAACCCGCTGCTCTACAGCGCCCTCTCCATCGGCCTGGCGACGGTGAACGCTCGCAATCTCACCGGCTGCGGGGACGACAAGACGGAGATCCGTTCCCTGAGTTGAGAACAGCTGAAATTTTTGGTCACTGCCTGCTTCAGCACCCTCGCCATCGCGTCGAGGTCGATTAGCGCGCGCAAGGATTGGAAGGGTGCGCGCTGCTTGGACGGCATGGTTTTGGCCAGCAGATAGCCGAATGGCTTCCCGCTCCCGATGCGCCGGCGTGTCTTCCAGGGCATAACCGGGCAGGGCCAGCAGGGTGAACAGCAGCGCCAGGGCGACGGGTTTCATGGCTGGAGCTGGATCGTTTTGGCGGGGATGGGATGGGAGAAAAATGAAAGCCAGAGCGTCGCCGCGCAACCAGCCCTCCAGCTTCGCCGCATTCCGCTGGGGTTGCTCAATCGCTTGGCGGCCCGGCCGTCGTCGCTCAGCGTCACGAGGTGATCCAGAAACGCCTGCCTCAGCGCTTCTCGTGTTTCCAACTCTTCCGCAGGGCTTGATGATGCACTGAAGCTCGCGAAATCCTGAGGAAGTAATCCGCAATGTAGAAAATAAGTCTTGTTCGCTTGCTGGCGAGGAATTTGCAATTCAAACATTCCCTGAATCTTGCGGTCGCGCACGTGGGTTGCTTCATGAGATAGAAGGATGCCGCTCATCTCCTTGGCCATCTGACTGCCCCCTGCTGGATGCCTTAGATTCAGAATTCCATGCCGGATCAAGATACCCTTGGCAATGTCTTCAGGGGCAGGATGCGCAACATCAATAAATCCATCGCTGTTGCGATCAAGTCCAAGTTTACAAAGGATAGTGTCGTCCCGATCTCCATGCCGTATAAGGCAGATTCTTCGACGACCATCATCATCAGATGCTAGCTCATTGACTTTTTCATTCCAGTCCACACCAATGACGATCTGAATATTCCGCGCATAGGAAAATAGCAAGCACTTCGCAATCTTTACGATAGAGAAACGGCAACTTCTGGCATAAGCCTGGTTGATTCAGCTCATTGCAAGTAAATTCATCGTAAAGGACGTGCCTTTGCCCGTCGTCATCGGGATGGACTATAAATCTTAGAGCCAAGATCTTGGCGACTTGTCCCACTATTGAGTCTCTGAGTTCTCCGGGAGACGATAAGCCAACCTGAAATCGTCTCGACATGGAACTTGCTACTCCCTTGCCCCTTCGTTCTTGCCGATCCCCACCACCAACCCCCGCATCACCCCGTCATAATCCAACCGCTCCAGCAGATCCACCTCCGCGGTTGCCGCCGTGCTGCGATCCCGCCCATCCACCAGCCGCACCTGTTCCCCCTCCAGCTGAGCGGCTGCGCCGAAGGTGCTGGCGAGCACCTGCACCGTGCCATCACCAGGCAGCAGGCCGTGGTGGCACAGCGCGCTGTAGAGCTTGGCTTCCGCTTCGATGCCTTCCATGCCGCCGATGCAGACGGCAGCCAGGGGCTGGGTTTCGAGCAACATCTGCAGCCGCATCACCAGCAAGGCCTCCCCCAGGGCAGGGGAAGCCCCGGGTGCGGCCTGATTCGGCAGCCAGCCCTCGATCCACTCCGGCTTGATGCCATAGCGTTCGATGATCGAAAAGCCATCAACGGGCGAATCAGCGAGCGCGCTTGGTGTCCAGCGCACGCTGGCGAAGCCCGACGCCGCCATCTCCTCGCGACCAGGCGGGGCGGGCTTGCCGGAAAAGAACTCCGATTGATAGAGCAGCACAGGGGAATCGGCATCAGCTGGCCCCTCCCCCGCGGAGGGCATCCAGTTGCCGGCCTGGGCCGCGATGGCGTTGGTGATCGTGGGATGGCCGCCATGCACCAGCTGCCCCCCGGCCATCAGCACTTGAGCCACCAGGCTTTGCACCGCGTCGTAGATCCGCTGGTCGATCACGCGTAGCATCAGCCAGTCATCGAGCGGTCCCGCCAGGAAGCGCTTGTCGCGCTCGGGATGGGGAACACTCGCGGAGAGAAACACCGCGGCGCCGTGGAGCGGCGGCTTCGGGGTCCAGAGCGTCATGGCGCCAGCTCCTCGCGGATCGTCTGGCAGAGCTGATCCAGGACCGACACGTCCCAGTAGCGCACATTGCGGCCCTCGATGGCCCAATCCAGCTGGCGGCGCCGGCTTGAGGGAAGGCTGGTGGCATGGCCCACCACAACACGCTGATCGCCATGGAGCTCGCTTGAGCGGGTGCTGGCGTCATGGAGTTCGGCAAATCCAGGCGGCCGATCCACGGGCACCAGGCTGTAACGGGGGCGCCCCTGCGCATCGGCAAGGTGCAGACAGGCATCGCCTGTGTGGGGAACCGGGTAGAGCCCCTGCTGTTGAAGGGCCTCCAAGGTGCGCTGGCGGATGCGGACGCGGCGTGCCACCAGCTCGCGGTCATGTGCCTCGTTGATTCCCTCCACCACCCGTTGCAGGGCGGCAGGGGTGAGGGCAAACGGCGGCCCGGCGGCGGGCTCCAGCTCCTCCGCCTGCAGCAGCAACTGATCCCCGGCCCCAATTCCCGGCAGGGCTTCATGGGCGTCGGGAAACCGCAGGATCAGCCGGCTCAGGTCATGCCTGCGGGCAAACTCCACTTCCGCCATCGCCCAGCTCGATTCCTGCAAACGGGCTGACTGCAAAATCACCAGCATTGATTTATCCGCCAGGTGCTCAAACAGCTGGTTCTGAAAATCAAGGCCCGGCTGAATCCTGACCGTATCCAGAAAAACGCTGTAGTTCATGCGGCTCAGGGCAGCAAACAACTGGCCGGCCATGGGTTCCGCGTCGATGCGGCGGTAGCTGATGAACACCCGTCGATCCAGCGAGGTCAGCCCAGCCCGCGCCAGCACCGTCAGGGCGAGGGCCTCAATCGCCTCCCCCTGCCAAAAGACGGTGTGCTGGCCGCGCAATTCCTCCGGGAGCGTGCGGGAGGCCGCGTGGGGCGGCTCAGCCGGCAGCAGCGGCAACGCCCACACCCTGTCCAGACGACTGGCCGCCGCCTCGACCAGCCGTGGCTCCGGCGGAACTGGCGTGATGCCATCCCCAACGATCGCTTCCAGGCGAAACGCCTCCCTGGGGCCATTGTCCAGGGGCTCGGGTTGAGGCTGCGCGGCAGCCGGCGACCCCATTCGCTCCAGCAGCTTAAGGATTTCCGCCACCAGCCGGGCCATGGCAGCCGACACACTGGCGCTGGCAAGGCCCAGGTGAATCACGACGGGCCGATGGGCCAAGGGAGAGGCGGTGCGCAAGGTCTGCCATGTCTCGGCACCGGGCTGGTCTTGCCACTGGAGGATCAGCATGGGCGATCAATCAAGACCCAACGGCCATCAGGCGCTTCTGCCCGCAACTATGGCCCGGCCGTGACTGGTCTTGTCAACTGCGATAAATCAACCGCCCCAACGCCTCCCGCAACGCCCGGCTGCTGCTTTCCAGCCCATCTGCGGTGGGAAACCAATAACGAAAATCCGTCCAGACGGAACCCGCCCAGGCGCCGCGGGATTGGAAATCCACCGGATAGGGCTCCCCCTCCAGCCCCTGGCGGGCAAACCGGGCCCGGGCCCGGGTCATGTGGAAGGCGGAGGTGACGAGCAGCACCCGGCTGCCCCGCGGCAGTTGGGCCGCCACGGCGCGGGCCTCCTCCGCCGTGTTGCGCACAAAGGGGGTGACGGCCAGGGCGCGGGCCGGCAATCCCAGGGCCAGCGCCTGCTGCCGGTGCGCGTCCCCTTCCGTCGGCACGCCGGGCCGCAGCGAGAGGGCGCCGCCGGTGAAGAGCAGCAGGGGCGCCCGGCGGGCGCGAAACAGCTCCAGGCCACCGAAAAACCGGTCCGCGTCCATCCACTCCGACCGCCGCAGCGGGCCGGGCGCCGGATGGCGGCCGCCACCCAGCACCACGATGGCCGCCGCAGTGGGCAGCGTCTCCGGCCGCAGGGGTTGCCAGGGACGTTCGACCAACCGCCAGAGCCCCTGGGCCGTCAAGGGCGTGGCCATCAGCCACAGCAGGGCGAAGGATCCCCTCACCGGCCACCACCGCCGACGGATCAGACCCAACGCCAGCAACAGGAGGGTCACTCCCAGCGGCAACACCAGCAACGGGAGCAGCTTGCTGAGCACGAACACGGGGATAACGCTCGTGGAACACGATTGCCGCGGAACGACCCGTCGCCAGCACAGCGATCGAGACGTCTTTAGGCCAGCAGAACAAACAAAAGCCCGCGCTGCGGAAACGCGACGCGGGCCGGCTAGCGATCAGGAGATCAGGATCAGGCGGCGGCCAGATTGGCGGCGACAAAATCCCAGTTCACCAGCTTGTCAAGGAAGGTGCTGATGTAATCCGGGCGGCGGTTCTGATAATCAAGGTAGTAGGCGTGCTCCCACACATCCATGGTGAGGAGAGCCTTCTGCCCGTGGGCCAGGGGGAGATCGGCGTTGCCGGTCTTCGTGATCTTCAGGCTGCCGCCGTCGAGCACCAGCCAGGCCCAGCCACTGCCGAACTGGGTCGCACCAGCGGCCTTGAACTGGTCCTTGAAGGCATCAAAACCGCCGAATTCCGCGTCGATCTTCGCGGCCAGCTCACCGCTGGGCGCGCCGCCACCGCCGGGCTTGATTCCTTGCCAATAGAAGGTGTGGTTCCAGACCTGGGCGGCGTTGTTGAACACACCCGCCTTGCTGGCATCACCGGCCACCGCCAGGATGGTGTCCTCCAACGACTTGCCCTCCAGCTCGGTGCCAGCCACCAGGTTGTTCAGGTTGGTGACGTAGGCCGCGTGGTGCTTGCCGTAGTGAAACTCCAGGGTGTTGCGGGAGATGTGGGGCTCGAGCGCATCGAGGCTGTAGGGGAGGGCGGGCAGCTGGTGCGCCATGGAAGGGGAGTGGTTCAAGGACAACCCGGTCGGGCCGGGGGAGGCGGCATCCTACCGATCTGATCCGAAAGGGAAGGGTCGGCTGCCCGACCCTCAGCGGCCCACCCCCAGCAACTCCACCTCGAAGATCAGCGTGGCGTCCGGGGGAATCACGCCGCCCGCGCCGCGAGATCCATAGGCCAGATCGGGAGGAATCACCAGCTGGCGCTTGCCGCCCACCCGCATCCCCGCGACGCCCTCATCCCAGCCCTTGATCACCCGACCGGCACCGAGGGGAAAGCTGAAGGGGCCGCGGCCGGCGCTGCTGTCGAATTCACGGCCGTTCTGGAGGGTGCCGCGGTAGTTCACGCTCACCATCTGGCCCGCGCTGGCTTCGTCGCCGTTGCCCACCACCAGGTCGGTGATCTGCAGACCGCTGGCGGTGGTGCGGGGCTTGGGAGCGCTCATCTCGCCCCCGAGGGCGTTGGCCTGGGCCAGGGAGGGCGCGTCGTCGGAAGGGGCCATGGCAAAGAGGAAGGGATTGGAGTCGTCGGGATCGATCTCGAGCGGAGAGCGCACGGCGGCGGCAATGCTGTCGCCCATCGGCGCTGGATCCTGCAGGGCCACGGCCACCGTCGTGGTGGGCTCCGGCGGCGCCGCCTGCACCACCGCTGGGG
>JBKDSZ010000070.1:0-25508 GCA_046340375.1 Cyanobacteriota bacterium
TTCAGAACCAGGGGCACCGTTTTTTCCTACGTGCGCAGAGGAAGCTGGTCTGCTTTATCTCGCAGAAATCCCTGTGCAGGGTCCGGTGCGCATTCGGGCTGGTTTTCACGTGGGAACGGGCAGGTTGATCCTGAAGCATGCGAAACGAATCCCATAAACAGGCTCTGAACACGTACGGCAAACGCGCACGCACCTTTGGGCAAAAGCTGCACGTCGGTTTAGGCGGGCGTTCGAAGGATCGGCAAGTCAAAATCACAGCCAATTACGTTCAAGCTGTTGCAAGTGTGCAAGCTTGTATTTGCAATCAATAAATCAACCATGAAGGGGCGCAAAGAGTTAAAATGCATTCTAACAAATGTGTATGGTCCTAGAATCAAGACATCCCGGTTTTAGTGGCTCATGTCAAGTGGCTGGGCTCGGGACGCGGGAACAGGCTTCTGTATCACGGCTAACGGCTATAGGCGGATCCGTCTATGGCGACAGGGACTTGCCAGGGTATTATGGAATCCATTGCCATAACAGGGATCTGGCCATGGCTCCAGCTTGCAGCAGTTGTGACAGGCGGCAAAAACTGTGCCGAGACACTTCATACGAGGATCCGTCCTTTTAGCGTTCGAAGGATCAGAATTTAAACCTAACTTTTTACACTTTTTGCTGCTTATACATTATTTTTACTGAGAACCTGTGTCCAGCTGCGCAAAGGGCCTTGTTCTCCTGCATAGATCATGCAATAATTGGCAGACCAATCATATCGCTGCATCGCAAAGGCCGGGAAATCTGAACTTCACTTGCGCTAACAAGTCAAAGCATAATTGCGCGTGCTTTATGATTCTGAGCATGTTTACATTCGGGCAATGATGCATGCTCGCGTCCTCATTCGTGGGCTAATGGCCTGTCACCAGGCCGCCAGGTTCCTGTAAAGATGACAAGAAAAGGCGCTGGCGATATCGGGTCCGTATAAAATTCCCACACCCACACCCACACCCACACCCACACCCACACCCACACCCACACCCACACCGTACAATCCCCCAGTCCCATTGCACCGCATGCCCTTTGGAGCAAATTGCAGGCTTCCCATCGGCTGCATAGGCCGACAACGGCACCCACCGCAGAGCTGATACCGGACCCGCCCATATAGCGTTATGTGGTCTTCATGAAGTCATTCCAGCTGGCTAGCACTGAAGTAAGCTTTTTGAAAATTGCACAATGAGGAATGCTTGAAAGAATCCATCAGATCAAAGGGATTGGTCTCCTGCATGATGCAGCTGGTCAAGCATACAGACTAAGGAAGGCCACCCTTGTTTACGCTGACAACGGCGTAGGCAAGTCTACACTTGCATCGATCTTTCGCTCATGTGCATTAGATAATCCAGACTTGGTACTCCGTCGAAAAACACTTGATGGAGCCAATCAACCGGAGGTCCTTCTTCACTTCTCTAACGGTCAACAATCCTCTTTCGCAAATTCCAGATGGAACTCGGCTCGTCCTGAGCTTTTGGTGTTTGACTCAGACTTTGTTGAACAGAACGTATACGCAGGGGGGCAAGTAACGACTGATCACAGGAAGAGACTTCTTCAGTTTGCGCTGGGAGAAAACGCAGTTACTGCACAGCGTGAGTATAATCAAGCCGATGACGCGGCAACAAGGGCAGCACAAGAAGTACGTGATCTTAGCAATAAACTATCAGGCTTTCACAATGGCATCACTCTTCAGGAATTCAGAGAACTCGAGGAGGAGAGAAATGCTGATGAGCAGATTGATGCCTTAAACGTGCAAATCGTCGAAGCACAGAACATACGTCGCATACAGGCAAAAGCAGTTCCAGTCACAGTAGATGAGCCGCCCTTTGAAATCGAGTCAATATTTAGCATTCTTGAATCATCCCTGTCAAATATTGATCTATCAGCAGAAGAGCGGGTAAGGCGCCATCTAGACGCTCATAATGAACAAGCTCTAGAAAAATGGATTAGCGATGGGAGTTCCTTTGAGAATGGCGAAAGGTGTCCTTACTGCAACCAGCGGCTAGATGGCATTGAACTAATACAGGCTTACCGAAGCTACTTTAATGAAGAGTATTCTGACCTCAAGCAGTCGGTAGCCAAGCTGGGCAACTTAATTTCGGTATGCACAGCTGATGTGATAATTGAAAGACTGCAAGCGGGTTTCTCGATGGCGTCTGCAATAATTGATGGATGGCAAGAAAACATTGATGTGACAGCGCCTGCATTTGATCATGAGACTGCTTCACAGTCATTACGAGAGATCCAGTGCCTGCTTCTATCTTTAAAAGAAGCCAAGGAGGCCAATCTACTTGAGCCAACAGGCTCCGAGGATGACAAGAGGGCGCTTGCTGAGCACTGGGTATCATTTACATCAATAATCAGATCATGCAATGCAGACATTTCCAATGCAGTCAGTAAGATCTGCGCCTACAAGGCTGGCCTATCAAAGCTTGACCTTGAAGGATTATATCAGAGAATAAGTAGTTTGAATATGGCAAAAGATCGTTATCTGCCAGAAGTCCTTCGTCTGTTGTCACAGCTAGACTTAGCGGCTGCCCAGCAAGCATCTGCAAACCAGTGCAAGCAGGCAAAGAAAGAAGCCTTGAATCAGATCATGCAGTCAACACTAGACAATTACAAGGATAGGATTAATGAGCTTTTAAGGGTATTCGGTGCTCAGTTCTATATACCAAGTATAGATTTTGATTATCGCGGAGGACTAAGAAGCAACTACAGCCTCCACATGCGTGGATCCAATATTGACCTATCTGGAGGAGTTCCGGATTTCAAGACTTCATTAAGTGAAGGTGATAAGAGAACATTGGCATTTGCGTTCTTCATTGCATCAGTCGAAGGGGATGCCAGCTTGACCGATAGAATAATAATTATTGATGATCCCATGTGCAGCCTAGATCTTAACAGAAGGCAGCAGACTCGGACAATACTAAAGCGGGTTTATGAACAGTGTGAACAACTTATTGTAATGGCGCATGATCCTCATTTTATACGCACTTTCCGTGATGAAATTGTCAAAAGCGGGTCGCCGCAAGATGTTGCCTGTATTAAGCTCAAGACTGTCTCCAATCGCTACAGCAACTTTGACGCAATTGATATTGACAAGGAGTGTGAAGGCGCATACTTTAAGTGCCACAGGATCCTTGGAGACTATCTTGATGGAACAGCACCTAGCAGCCTAGAAGTTGCAAAATCAATACGGCCGATGCTAGAAGGATACTTGCATAGGCGATTCCCAGGCCTAATCAACAAAAGCTTTATGTTTGGTCAGATTGTTATTCTGATTCAGGGCGCTTCTCAGGGGAGCCCGCTTGCTCACGCGCAAAATATCACTGGAGAGCTAAATGAAATAAATCGCTACGCTGGCCAATATCATCATGACACCCCTGCTGGGGAACAGGCCCAAATAACTGATAGCGAGTTGAGGCTTTTTGTGGAGAGAGCTCTCAAGTTAGTCCATGCAGGAATCCCTTAGCATGAGTGCTATCTAAGGCCACATCACAAGTCCATCGAGTGGGCTTTCCCCCAACAGATTACCGCTTCGCCGCCGCAGACTTCTTGCCAGCCACTCAGGGACAGCGTTATGCTATGAGTACTGCTCTGGCTTAGGCTCCTAGAGATCTCAACCAGGAACAGGAGGCACCTCGTGATTTTAAACGTTGGCGCTATAAAGATTAAAAATCCCGATGCTGAGACTCTTGCGGAGAAATTGCACGAACTCTATGCGGGTATAAACGACGAATTCATTGTTTTGATTAAGTCAGATAAAGAGAATGACTATATGCAGACGACGTCGGATGGGTCGGGGTTATTTCTAGTTGAGCATAGGGAGGAAGCGGCCAAAAGGCATTATAGAATTGAGGGCTTAGGGAAGAAAGAAACAATCTTGCTATTTCAAGATTACCTGCGCGACGGTCCGTCATGGCGAAAGTATGTCGCTTGGCAAGATATTTCTTGCACTTTCTGTTGGGGATGAAAGGCAATCAGAGTCTTCTACATCTCCACAGCTCTCGCTTACGAAAGGAGTGGAAATAGGAGCGGTAATTGACGAGTGCCCCCCCCGGGGGGGGCGCTTAGCTTGAGTCGGCAGTGCTTTACGCCGTTAGTGCCAGGCGATGCTACGCCGCTAACCGGTACCGAAGTATCTTTTTCACGGCAAGAGTTTGTTTTTCTGATAAAGGCGGTGCCATATTACAAAATTGGCAAAGCAAAGGACTTGAACCAGAGAGTAAAGCAAATTAAACTCCATCCACCTTATTCTCTTGATACTTTGCATTCGATTGAGACTGATGATTCAATAGGAATAGAAAGTTGCTGGCATATATGTTTTGCCCGTAAGCGAGCCAATGGAGAATGGTTCCTAATGACAGATGATGATGTTGCCACTTTCGTGTCACGAAAAACAATGTGACGGCACGAAATCTACATGAAACCTGGCTAACACCATGTATTACACTATCTCCTGCGTGCCGATAGAGAAAAAGGCTTCTTATTGTTTGGAGGGCACGTGCTCATGATCAACAGGATAGTAAAAAGGCTCTACTTAGAGACAGATTCTGCTCGCAGGATCGCCACTTCAGGTGCAGGCGTAGCCGGCTTGGTCATTTACCTCATGCAGCGTGATTGGGTCATTGCTGCGTTTTCAGGAGTAATTGTTTTCTCCGTCGCCCGCCTTTTGTCAGCGCGGATTTACGAGCGCATTCATAGAGCCGAAAAGCGCCGAACAGAGCGAGAAGATACGAAGGAGAAGTACAACTTATTGGGTGAGCACGAGAAGTGCTGTCGTACAAGCCTTTGTCCAGCCAGGTGGGTCGGTGCTTATGTGGTCACATGTCCATGCTCTAGATCTGCGAGGCCCAGCAACCTAATTGTGAATCAATCGCCAACTTCTCTCCAAAGATGTAACCGCTGACGGCACAAGAGAGACTTTCGTGATTAATCCAGATTATTTCAGGCAGCAGTGGACAAAGAAATGTCAACTCGTTCATCCAAGCCCGCACTTTCTCGCGATGCATAGTATAGACTTATGCTTACATTAGCCTCCATTTTTGTGTGATACTATTTATGAATTTAAAGATGATCGAATCCTGGCATAACAAGCCCTTCGAGTGGACAGGCCACCTATAGCCCCCGGCTACGCTACCCAAAGCTCCGTGCCTGCCACTCAAGGGCAGCGTTAGCCAGTCTTCCGGTCCAACGATTCCACGCTAGGATTCATGCATGCGAATCTACGTTCCAAATAGTGGTTGGATTCAGAATATTGGTGGGGTGTTTGAGGCTTTTGACCCTACTGATGCTGCATCACTTACCGTGGACTTTCATCACCGATGGGTTTCAGTCCACCCCGCAGTCTTGGCGCTGACCGCATGTGCCGGAGTCTATGTTCGGCACAACGGAGGCACTGTACGTGCCGAGGTACCCGGTGTACGTTCTCTTCCATATCTAATCCGTATGGGACTATTTGACTTTCTAGGGGTTGATCCTGGTCGACAAATTACAGAGCACGAATCAGCGGGCCGATTTGTTCCACTTACTCAGATTCGAAATAATGTTGAGCTGAAGACTACCATCACGGATCTAGTACCACTGCTGCATGCCCCTCCTGAAGTTGCAGCGCCAATAAAGTACGTCTTCAGCGAAATGGTGCGGAATGTCCTTGAACACTCTGGCTCCCCGGTTGGAGCAGTTGTCTGCGCACAGTACTTCCGGAAGTCCAATCGCATCTCAATTGGTATAGCTGATGCAGGGATCGGGATTTGTGGGTCAATGTCACAATACCATCCAGTCGTGAATGCACGCGATGCGATCGAGCTCGCGCTCCGCCCTGGCATCAGTGGTGCGACAGCAAAGATCGGTGGCAATGAATTCAATGCTGGTGCTGGCCTCTTTTTCACCAAGAGTATTGCCACGCTTTCTCGAAACTACTTCCTAATCTACAGTGGCAATGCAGCCTTCAAGCTGATGAAGACCCGCGAGGGTGATACGTTGACACTGTATGCAGATCCACGGTTTGACAGACACAGGTTCATGACAGATGTCCCGCAATGGCCAGGCACCGTTGTCGGTATCGATATTAACGTTCAAGAAGGCCAAAACTTTGCTGACCTGCTTGATGAAATCCGCGCTGCCTACTCAATTGATGTCAAGGCGAAGAAGAAGGCCTACTATAAAAGGGCAAGGTTTACATGATGTACGTATACATTTATGACATCGCTTCCGATTTTGCGGAGGATAAAGACACAGCGGCGAAGGTTCGGAATGAACAGATCGGGCCTGCCTTGTTGCAGGGTGAAGATGTGATACTTGACTTTTGCAGAGTTGACCTCACAACCCAATCCTTTATCCACGCAATGATAAGCGATGTACTTAGGACGCATGGCGAGGAGATTCTCGACCATATTGAATTTAAGAATTGTCGCCCTGGGGTTCAAGGAATTATAGAGACCGTAATTCAGTATTCGCTGGAGACACTGGATGAAGATGAGTCGTCTGAAACCAAATCTGGCTAACATCAAGATCCAGCGGGCAGGGCCAGAAATGCTTGTCTATTTCTATGAGCATTGGCCTGCCGCTGATCTTGAGCGTTAGCCACATTCTATAGATTCGCTAAACTTGTAAATCTACCTGCATCGTGATGTCATTGCATTTTCAGGGGTTGGCGTGGGCTATGCGCGACAGGCTTCTGGCTAGGCTCGGTCCATGCAGTTGGAGGGGAATTGGACCATGGGATCCCATTCCCCTCCGCCCCTGGATCGCCTTGGCCGCCCTGTGGGGGTGTTGCGGCTGTCGTTGACCGCCCGCTGCAACCTGGCCTGTCCCTATTGCCTGCCCGACGGGCAGGAGCCGCCAGGGCTGTTGAGCCCCAGCCAGCGCCTGGCGGTGGTGGAGGCCGCCGTGGCCCGGGGGGCCCCGCGGCTGCGGCTCACGGGCGGTGAACCGCGGCTGCACCCTGGCCGGGTAGCCCTGATCCGCGCCATCGCCCGCCGCTCCCCCAGGGCCCGCAACGCGAACGACCACGCCGCGAGGCCCGGCCCGCCGGAGATCAGCCTCACCAGCAACGGCGCCCTGCTCACCGCCGAGCGGGCCCGGGCCCTGCGCGACGCCGGCCTGGATCGGCTCACCCTCAGCCTGGACGGGGCCAATGGCGCGGCGGTGGCGGCCATGGCCGGACTGACAGGGGGTGTCGCCGCCGGGGAGGCCCTGCTGGCGAAGGTGCTCGCCGCCGTCGACCATGCCCGCGTCGCCGGCTTTGATCCTGCTCTCGGTCGGCTCAAACTCAACGCCGTGATCCAGCGGGGCCGCAACGACGACCAGCTGCTCCCCCTGGCTGCCCTGGCGAGGGAGCGGGGGCTGGAGCTGCGGTTGATTGAATTCATGGATGTGGGCAACCGCAACGGGTGGCGGCCTGAGGCCGTGGTCACCGCTGCGGAGATGGTGGAACGTCTCCAGGCCCGCTGGCCCTTGGAGCCCCTTGGCCGGACGCCCCACCGCACCGCGAGTCGATGGCGCTATCGCGATGGGGCCGGCATGGTGGCGGTGGTCGCCTCGGTGAGCCAACCCTTCTGCGGCGATTGCGACCGTCTGCGTGTCACTGCGGACGGCATCGCATACACCTGTCTCTTTGCCGCGCCAGCGAGCGGGCTGGATCTGCGCCCCTGGCTGCGGCCTGGCGTGCCGGCGGAGGCGTTGCGGGAAGCGATCGCGGGGCTTTGGCGCCAGCGGACGGATCGCTGGAGTGAAGAGCGTCGGGAGGCTTGGAGTGCGGGTGCACCAGCGGTGGAGCGCCATGCGGAGATGGCCTATCTGGGGGGGTGAGGGATGGCTTTTCACGGCTCCCCTGCGGGCTGCTCCTGACGACATCTCCGCACTCCTGGATGTTTTGAGCCGGTGGGGTGAACAAGTGAACACCCACCGAGTCAGCCGGGTTCGATGGCCGTGGGGTCTGGGCAGGCCTGGACTCTTGGGTCTGTGATCCTTCCTGCACTCCCGCTGGAATCCCTTCCTCTGCCCGTGCATCTCCGCCAGGCCCACCGGTTCACCAACCCAAACGCTCCCACCACCACAAGCCGCTGGCAGCAGATCAGATCCCCTTGCGACCAGGGCCATGGGTGTACGCGTTCATTCACAGTCAATGCTGCTGCCTGATCCCCGAGGGCTTGACCCATCAGATCACTCAGCCTGAAGCTCGACAGATCCTGCGCTGATGCGTGTCAGGTGTGTTGAACCAGCAAGACAGTGCCATGTCTGATGGGTCTGAAAGGAAAGCTGCATCAGATCGATCGTCTGGAAAACATGTCCTCTTTGGGCGGCAGACAATCCCGAGCCAGATCTTTGCCCCTCAGGTGGGTGCCTGTGGACCAATCACTCCCTCTCCGCCACCACTGGATTGCTGAGGCTGCCGATGCCCTCGATTTCCACGCACACGCGATCTCCCGGTGCCAGCCAGCGGGGTGGATTCGCCGCCATCCCCACCCCCTCTGGTGTGCCGGTGAAAATGACGCTGCCGGGTAGCAGGGTTGTGCTGCCGCTCAGGAAGGCGATCAATGCGGGCACATCGAAAATCATGTCGCTGGTGTTGCCCTCCTGCACGGTGGCGCCATTCAGTGTTGTGCGCAGCCCCAGGGCCAAGGGGTTGGCCAGCTCGGTGGGGGGCACCAGCACAGGCCCCAGGGGGGCGAACGTGTCGAAGGTTTTGCCGCGGCACCACTGCCCTCCGCCCCACTGCTTCTGCCAGTCGCGGGCGCTGACGTCATTGCCGCAGGTGAAGCCCGCCACCACCGACAGCGCCTCGGCGCGGCTCACATTGCGGCAGCGGCGCCCGATCACCACCGCCAGCTCTCCCTCGTAATCCACCTGTTCACTCGCCAGGGCGCGCGGCAAAGAAATCGGTCCCTCCGGATCCTGCGCCGCCCCGGGGGATTTCATGAACAAGACCGGCCATTCCGGCAGGGCAGCGCCTGTTTCCGCCGCATGGCGCCGGTAGTTGAGGCCGATGCAGAAGATCGCCGTCGGCTGCAGCGGCGCCAGCACCCGGGTGATCCGCGCCTCCTCCCCGCTGGGCCGCAACCCGGCAAACAACGCCCCGTCCCCCGCTGCGGGGCCGGAATCGCGCAACCGCTCCCAGCGGCCCGCGCCATCCTGTTGCGCGTGGTGCACCACCCCTTCCGGATCCACGTACCGCATCAACGCCATCGCCTCAGCGCTCCAGCGACGCCGCCTTCACCTTCTCACCCAGGGCGGTGGTGAGGTTGCGCAGGGCATCGGAGGCATCCTGCGGATCCAGCGCCACGCTCACCAGCGTCGGCCCCGCCGTCTCCTTGGAATAGGCCTGCAGCGTCTCCCACAGCTCCCCCTCCAGCGCCACCCGCCTCGCGGCCTGGAAGCCCATGGCCAGCGCGAGACCCACATGGTCCACCGGCGCCACGTCATTGAAGGGGCCATCCAGCATCGGCCGCTCGGTGCCGTAGCCCGCGTTGTCCATCACCACCACCAGAGCGGGGATGCGGTAGCGGGCCAGCGTGGCCAGCTCGATGGCGCTCATCAGCAACGCCCCATCCCCCACCAACACCAGGGGCCGCTGCTCGGGATGGGCCCCCCAGGCGCCCACCGCCGCCGGCAGCGCGAAACCCAGCGACGCCCAGTTGCCGCTGTTCATGTAATCGTTTGCGTCCTTCAGGTGCAGGGCAATCGAGGCGAAGGTGGCATCGCCCGTGTCGGCCAGCACCACCGACGCCTCCGTCAACACCGCGTCCACCGCCAACAGCAGGCGCCGCACCGTGAGCGGCCGCTTCGCCTCCGGCACAAAGGGCCCCGCCGGCACCGGACGCACCCGGGGTTGGTGGCGCGTGGGCGCGGCTGGCGGTTCCGCCTCCTGCCACACCTGCAACAGGGTCACCGGATCCAGGGTGTCCTGATCCCCCCGCTGCCAGCGCAGCCCCCGCTCCATTTCCACCCGCAGGCAGGTCTCGTCCTTGACCCGCATCGTGAACACCCCTGTGTCCAGGTCGCTCAGGGGCATGCCCAGGATCAACAATCCGTCGCTGCTCTCCACCACCTCCCGCACCGCCGCCTCCCCCATCGCCCCCTCGTACACGCCCAGATATTGGGGATGCTGCTCGCTGAGCAGGGATTTGCCGCTCAAGCTGGTGGCGAAGGGCCAGCCCTCCCGTTCCAACACCTCCTTCAACGCCGGCTGCAGGCCGAACCGGTGGATCTCCACCCCCGCCAGCACGACCGGCCGCTCCCGACTCCGCATCCACTCCAGAATCGCCAGCCCCGTGCGGCGCTGCAGATCGGCCACCTGGGCCACGGTGGGCAACATGAGGGGCGGCACGGGGCTGGGCACCGGCCGGGTGAGGGAATCGCGAGGCAGTTCCAGATAGCCGGGGCGCGACTCTCGCCGCATGGCTTCCAACACCCGCACCATCTTTGCCACTGCCGTGCGGCCCGAATCCAGGCAGGCCGTCTGGGCGCAGATTTCCTTGAAAAACCGCTCCTGGGTGTCGCTGGCGCGGATGCGGTGATGGAGCAGGGCGTGCTCATCCGATTCCCGCAGACCCGGCGCGCCGCTGATCACCAGCAGGGGCGACCGCTCCGCATAGGCCCCGGCCACCGGGTTGAGCAGCTTCAGGGCGCCGACGCCATAGGTCACCACCGCCACCCCCAAGCCCTCGAGGCGGGCATGGGCATCGGCGGCAAAGCCCGCCCCCTCCTCTCCCGCCATGCAGATCACATCGATCGGCGACCGTTCCAGCCGGTCAAACAGCCCCAGCACGTAGTCGCCCGGCACCCCGTACACCCGCCGCACGCCGCGCTGCAGGAGGGCTTCGATCAATTGGGAGGTGATGTCCATCGGTCAGCCCGCCTCAGCCGGATCGCGCCAGGGTGCGCCTCAGCTGGCCGCAGGCGGCCTCCTGATCCAGGCCACGGCTGGCCCGCACGCTCACCGCGATCCCTTGCTCCGCCAACACCTGCCGAAAGCGCTCCACGCTCCGCGGCGCAGGCCGTTCAAACTCCTCTTCCTCAATCGGGTTGTAGGGGATCAAATTGACATGGCTCTGGAAGCCCCGCAGCCGTCGCGCCAGGGCCTCCGCCTGGGCCGGCGCATCATTCACGCCCGCCAGCAGGATGTATTCAAAGCTCACCCGCCGGGAGGTCTGGCGGGCGTAGGCGCGGCAGTCCTCCAGCAGGGCCTCCAGCGGGTAGCCCCGGGCCGGGGGGATCAGCTCCTGCCGCAGCCGCTGATCCGGGGCATGCAGACTCACCGCCAAGGTGAACTGGGCCCGGCCCAACACCGCCTGCGCCCGCTCCGCCAGCCGCGGCAGGGTGCCCGGCACGCCCACCGTGCTCAGCGTGATCTGCCGCTGGGCCATGCCCAGATCCCGGCAGAACACCGCCATCGCCTCCAACACCGGGTCGGTGTTGAGCAGAGGCTCTCCCATCCCCATGAACACCACATGGGTGGGACGCCGCCCCATCGCCTCCCGCACGCTCAACACCTGATCGACAATCTCGTGGAGCGCCAGGGAGCGGGCCAGGCCCTCCTTCCCCGTGGCGCAGAAGCGACAGGCCATCGGGCAGCCCACCTGGGAACTGACGCACACCGTGAGCCGATCCGGGCTGGGGATGCCCACGGTTTCCAGCCGCAGCCCATCGCGGGTGGCCAGAAGCAGCTTGGTGGTGCCATCGGCCGCCACCCGCCGATGCACCTCCTCCAGGCGGCCGATCAGGGGGTCCCCCGCCGCCTCCCGCTCCCGCAACCGCTCTCGCCAGGCCTGCGGCCAGACGGTGATCGCCCCCACGTCATGGACGCCGCGGCGATACAGCCATTCGTGCAGCTGACGGCCGCGGAAGGAGGGTTGCCCCTCCGCCACCGCCCAGGCCTCCAGCGCCGCCTGGCTCTGACCCAGCAGGGGCCCGCTCCCCGGTGGCCCAGCAGTCCGTGGCCCAGCGTCCATTCCACGACCACCAGGGCGATGAAACCCAGCATCGCCAGGCGCCCGTTGAGCAACTCCGTGTGGGGATGGAATCCCCAGCGGGGCAGTCGCCGCTTCGGCACGGCGGTGCCGAGATCCGTGGTTTCAGTCGTCACTGAGCAGGCCCTCCTCCTGGAGATCTTCCAGGGCTTCTGGATCCGGGAAGGGATTCTCATCCTGCCCCTCCTCCTGGTTGGGCCGGATGAAGGCCGCGAAGCTGCTGGTGGAAGCTTCGATGCCGTGGCGGCTGCGGCTCGCCTCCAGGTCCTCGTCGGAGGGGTCGTCCAGCACCGCAGCGTTCACCGGCGGCGCCGGCAGTTCCACGGTGTAGTCGGGACGGAGGTTCTGCATGCGGCGATAGCTCGCCGCCTCCTCCTCCAGGATGTCGGGATGGGGGCCCGCCTCGGAGCGCAATTCCTCCTCGAAGCCGCTGAAACCGGTGCCCGCTGGGATCAGGCGACCGATGATCACGTTTTCCTTCAGACCCCGCAGCCAGTCGCTCTTGCCTTCAATCGCCGCTTCCGTCAGCACCCGGGTGGTCTCCTGGAAGCTGGCTGCGGAGATGAAGCTGTCTGTGTTGAGCGAGGCCTTGGTGATGCCCAGCAGCACGGGTGTGAACTCCGCCGGTGCGCCACCGGTGATCGCCATGGCGGAATTCACCTGCTCCACCTGGCGCAACTCGATGAGTTCGCCGGGCAGCAGCGTGGTGTCACCCGCATCTTCAATCCTCACCTTGCTCGTCATCTGACGCACAATCACTTCGATGTGCTTGTCGTCAATCGAGACGCCTTGGGATTTGTAGACGTTCTGCACTTCCTGCACCATGCGGAACTGCAGCTTGGAAATCGCTTCCTGGGCGGCTTCCATGGTGGGTTTCACGCTGCGCCGATCTTCGAAAAAGCACTCCAGCAACTCGTGCGGGTTGATCGGTCCATCCGTCAGCAATTCACCCGCGCCCACCTGCTGGCCATCGCTGACCATCACCGTGCGACCCAACAGAATCGGATAATCGGTGCTGGCGTCATCGGCTTCGATCACAGACACCGTGATCGAGTCGTCGTCCTCGCCCTGCTTGATCTGCACCGTGCCGCTCTTGCGGCAGAGGATGGCGGAATCCCGCGGACGCCGCGCTTCCAGCAGTTCCTCAATCCGGGGCAGACCCTGCACGATGTCGCCGGTTTTCTGCCGCTCGAACACCAGCAGGGCCAGGCCGTCACCCCGTTGCACCAGTTCGCCGTCGCGCACGTGCAACACGGAATCGGGCGACACCATGTAGGGCCGACCGAGACGGATCGTCATCGATTCGGCGCCGATCGTTTCCACCTGGCCGCAGCAGGGGGCGATCAGGCCCTCGCCGATCACATCCCCCTCCACCAAGCGCTCGCCCAGACCCACGCTGGGCTGGAGGCCCTCCAGGCTGATGCTGCGGGTGTCGCCGGAGCGTTCCACGATCAGGCGGCGGATCGGTTCCTCCGCCGTGGCATCTGGCAGCTGCACCACCCCGTCCTCCTTGCAAAGGATCTGGGTTGTGGCCACCACATCGCCGCGCTTCACGCTCACCCCGTCCTCCACCTGAAGTTCGGTGTGGGTGGAGCCATGGCTGGCGTCGGAGAGGGTGTCCCGTCGCACGAGCAGGGTTTCCAGAATCACCAGTTGCAGCCGATCGATGGTTTTGGCGCGCTTGTCCGCAACGGCCTCCACATCCACCGTCATCTGGGGTGTCGTGTCAAAGGTGTCGAGAATCAGCTGCGTCCGCAGCAGTTCCACACCCTCCACGGATTTCACCAACTCGCCGTCCTTGAAGGTGAGCCGCTGCGACGCCCGCAGTCCCAGGGAAGGCCCCCCAGGTTGCTTGATCGCGGACGATTCCGGCAGGTGGGCCTCATCGGGGATGAAGTATTCCTCCACGGGACGCAGCAGCAAGGCGCCGCCCTGGGTGGTGTCCACCGCTTCGACGAACACGATGGCTTCGGCCGTGATGCCCGGAGCGATCTCCTCGCCGGGGTTCACCATCAGGCCATCCTGATAACGGCCCAACACCTTGCTGTCCGACAGCAGATGCAGGGTGCCGGAGCGAACGATGATCTCCCGCAAAATGTCATTCTTCTGGGTCACCGTGACGATGCCTGCGGTCTGGCTGAAGATGTCTTTCACCACCTCGGTGCCAGCCTCAATCCACTGACCGTCCTCGATCATCAGCAAGGAGATGTCCTTGTTGATCTCATGGGTTTCCTGCGGAATCCACAGGAGTGTTCCACCTTTGCTCACCTCAAAGCCGTGCTTGGCGGAACGGGCTTTTTTGATCGCCAGGCCAGGGGAGAACTTGACCATGCCACCGGTTTTGGTGCGGAAGCGATCATCGGCCAGTTCAGCGATCACCTCTCCGGCGCCGATCTTGCTGCCGGGGGCGGTGCGCAGCAAGTAGCGCGCACCTTCCTTGTCGTCCAGGTGAAAAATCTCACCCGAATGGGTGGATTCATGCACTAACTTGCAGTCCTTCAGGGTCAGACTAGTCGTGACGATCTGCACTTCGCGCGAATCGCCCGCCGATTCCCGCAAGCGCACCGCACCGCCGTATTCACTGACCAGTCGGCTCTCTGCCAGCACCTCACCGGTTTTGACCTCCTTCCCGCCCGCCACCACGGGTTGGGCGTTGGGCGGCAGGTTGTAAACGTCACCACTGAAGACCCAAAGCCGGCCCAGCCGTTGCGCCTTGTGGGTGATGTTGCCCTGCCGATCCGTCACCTCGCGCGGTTGAATGACATCTTCAAAACGCACCTGGCCAGCAAGATCGCAGATCACATCTTTGGTTGCCTTCTCCACGCTCTTCTTCACCTGCGCGCCCGAGGAGATCTGGGCGAGAATCGTGTCTGCCAGCACCTCCTGGCCGTCGTTGACAAACAGGATGGAGCCGGTGGTGATGTCGAGCTTCTGCGTTTTGCCCTTGTCCGTCGGCTTGAGCTGCAGTGGGAAGTCCACTTCCGCCAGGTGGGCTTCCACCCCATGAGGCGTGCGGTGGGGCCGCACCCGTGCCTTGGCCCCGAACTCGACGATCCCCGCGCAGAGGGAGCGCACCACGCCCGTTTCGGCAGTGGACACCCCACCGGTGTGAAAGGTGCGCATGGTCAGCTGGGTGCCGGGTTCACCGATGGACTGGGCCGCGATGATGCCGACCGCTTCGCCCAGATCCACCAGCTGGTTGTGGGCAAGGGCCCAGCCGTAACACTTGCGGCACACGGAGCGAGAGGCTTCGCAGGTGAGGGGCGACCGCACCAGCACGCGGCGAATGCCGGCCTGTTCGATCGTCCGGCTCAAAATGGCATCAATCTCGGTGTCTCTTCCGGCAATCTCATTGCGCTCCTGGTCGAGGATGGGCTCCGCCGACAGGCGACCAATCAACTTGCTGTAGAAGCGCCCTTTTTCATCGGCGTCAATCACAATGCCGCGCGTGGTGCCGCAATCTTCCTCCCGCACGATCACATCCTGCGCCACATCCACCAGACGACGGGTCAGGTAGCCGGAGTCGGCCGTGCGCAGCGCAGTGTCGACCAGACCTTTGCGGGCTCCATAGGAGGAGATCACATATTCTGTGACGGTCAATCCCTCGCGGAAATTGGTGCGAATCGGCAGGTCGATGATCTCCCCTTGCGGGTTGGCCATCAGTCCGCGCATGCCCACCAACTGACGCACCTGTGACATGTTGCCGCGGGCGCCAGAGTTGGCCATCATCCAAACGGAATTGAGCGGATCATTGTCATTGAAATTCCGCTTCACTTCCTCCACAAGACGCTCATTGGTTTCCGTCCAGGTGTCAATCACTTTGGTGTGACGCTCCACCTCGGTGATCTCACCAAGCCGATAGCGTTCTTCGGTATTGGTGATTTCCTCCTCCGCTTCCTGCAGCAGGCGAGCCTTCTCGGAAGGGATGCGCAAATCATCCACCGAGATGGAAACGGCGGCCTGGGTGGCGTAGTGGAAGCCGAGATTCTTCAGCTCATCCGCCATTGAAGCCGTGGAGGCGGTTCCATGGTGCTTGTAGGCCCAGGCGACCAGGTTGCGCAGAGCTTTTTTGTCGATCACCCGGTTGCGGAAGGGAGGCGCCGCATGTCCCTTGCTGGGGGCGGGCTCCAAAGCGGGAGCGGGGGTTGCCTTGGCGGATTTCTTCTTGGCGGGGGAGGAGGGCATGATCAGTTGGGGGTCAAGAAACAGAATGGAATGTCCGAAGAACGACGCGCTTAATTGGCGGCAACGGCATCAATGATGGTTTGATTGATCACGACACGACCCACGGTGGTCAACAGATAACGACTGATCAAAGCGCCATCCTCATCAAAACGATCCCGGCGGAAACGCCACTGCTCAACCCGTGTTCCATCGCTCAAGGTTTCCGATGACACAGGCACATCCGCCTCCTCATCCGCTTCCACTTCCCCGTGGAAGCGCACCCAGACCCAATCGTGCAGATGCAGATGCTTCTCCTCGAAGGCAGCGATCACATCCTCCAGGCTGGCGTAGGTCAAGGAACGGTTTCCGAATTCAGGCTTGGCTTTGGCGCGATTGACCGCTGTGAGGTAGTAAGCGCCAAGCACCATGTCCTGGGACGGGGTGATGATCGGCTCGCCGGTGGCGGGAGACAGGATGTTGTTGCTCGCCAACATCAACATGCGGGCTTCCGTCTGCGCCTCAATCCCGAGGGGCACATGGACAGCCATCTGGTCTCCGTCAAAGTCCGCGTTGAAGGCCGGGCAGACCAGGGGATGGAGCTGAATGGCGCGGCCATCGACTAATTTTGGCTCGAAGGCCTGACTGCCGAGCCGGTGCAGCGTCGGGGCGCGATTCAGCAAGATGGGGTGACCTTCGATCACCTCCTGCAAGACCTGCATGACTTCATCGTCCGCCTTCTGAATCAATTTCTTGGCGGCTTTGATGTTGTTGACAATGTTCTGACGAATCAAGCGATGGATGACAAAGGGCTGGAACAGCTCAATCGCCATCTCCTTCGGCAGGCCACATTGATGCATCTTCAATTTGGGGCCGACCACAATCACGGAACGGCCGGAGTAATCAACCCGTTTCCCCAGCAGGTTCTGACGGAAGCGTCCCTGCTTGCCCTCGATGATGTCGCTGAGGGATTTCAAGGCACGGTTGTTGGCCCCCACCACCGTGCGCCCCCGACGTCCGTTGTCGATCAGGGCATCCACGGCTTCCTGGAGCATGCGCTTCTCGTTGCGCACGATGATCTCCGGCGCAAGGATCTCCTGCAAGCGGGCCAGACGGTTGTTGCGATTGATGACCCGGCGGTAAAGATCATTCAGGTCGCTGGTCGCGAAGCGTCCACCATCGAGTTGCACCATGGGGCGCAGATCCGGAGGGATGACTGGAATCACATCCAGTACCATCCATTCCGGTCGAGCGTCGGTGGCGATGAAGTTGTCTATCACGCGCAGACGCTTTATCAACTTAGCGCGTTTTTGACCCTTGCTGCCACTGATCTCCTCCCGCAGTTGCTCCGCAATCTCATTCAATTCCAGATCGGACAGCAGCTGCTTGAGGGCTTCGGCCCCAATGCCGACAATGGGCTCGTTTTCAATCTCAGAATCCTCAGCAAAGATCTGATCTTCGATCTCCAGCCACTCATCCTCTGTGAGCAGTTGTTTATAGACGAGATCCTTGTGATCGCCGGGATCCAGGACCACATAACAGTTGAAGTAAACGATCTGCTCCACATCCCGCAGAGGCATGTCGAGAAGGATCGCCACATAGCTGGGGATCCCTTTCAAGTACCAAACGTGGGAGACCGGCGCCGCCAGCTTGATGAACCCCATCCGATGCCGCCGCACCCGGCTTTCCGTGACCTCCACGCCACAGCGTTCGCAGACAATCCCCCGGTGGCGCACCCGCTTGTATTTGCCGCAATGGCACTCCCAGTCCTTGGACGGTCCGAAAATCTTCT
This sequence comes from Cyanobacteriota bacterium, assembly GCA_046340375.1. GTDB lineage: Bacteria > Cyanobacteriota > Cyanobacteriia > PCC-6307 > Cyanobiaceae > Cyanobium. The sequence continues at coordinate 17,950 of JBKDSZ010000070.1, forward strand.
CGCAAAACAGACCATCCATCTCCGGCTTGAGGGTGCGGTAGTTGATGGTCTCAGGCTTGGTCACTTCGCCCACGACCTGCCCGTTGGGCAGCGTGCGCTGTCCCCACTGCATGATGCGGTCGGGGGAGGCGAGGGTGATCTTGACGTAATCGAAGTAGTTTTCGTTGCGTTGATTGCTGTTAGACATGGCGGAAAGAAGGGGTCAGGGGATCAGGCAGACGGAAGGTCAGTCTTCGTCATAATCCGCAACGCCGAGGGATTCATAGGTCGGCCGACTGGGGGTGCTGCGACGGGGATTGACGTCTTGCATCAGGTCGACTTCTTCGCCCGAGTCGGTATAGACAGCAATGTCCAGGCCCAGGGACTGCAACTCACGCATCAGCACCTTGAACGACTCCGGTGTGCCCGGACGTGGAATCGGCTTGCCCTTGACGATGGCGTTGAGCGCTTCATTGCGTCCCTGCATGTCGTCGGATTTCACCGTCAACAATTCCTGCAGGGTGTATGCCGCTCCGTAGGCCTCCAAGGCCCACACCTCCATTTCCCCAAGCCGCTGACCACCCTGCTGCGCCTTGCCGCCCAGCGGCTGTTGGGTCACCAGGGAGTAGGGGCCGGTGGAACGGGCGTGAATCTTGTCATCCACCAGGTGAACCAGCTTGAGGATATGGGCATAACCCACAGTGACCGGTTGGTCGAAGGGTTCGCCGGAGCGGCCGTCAATCAGCTGGATTTTGCCAGGATTGTCCGGGTTGTAGACCCATTCCTTGCCCGGTTGTTTGGCCGCTTCTTCCAGGTAGGCCTGCACGGTCTGCTTCGATTTTTCGGCGCCGTGCATCTCGTCGAACGGAATCACCTTCACCCGGCAACCGAGGTGGGCGGAGGCCCAGCCCATCAGGCACTCAAACACCTGACCAACATTCATCCGGCTGGGCACCCCCAGGGGATTCAACACGATGTCCACCGGTGTGCCATCCGGCAGGTAGGGCATGTCTTCCCGCGGAAGGATGCGGCTGATGATTCCCTTGTTGCCGTGACGGCCGGCCATCTTGTCGCCCACCTGGATCTTGCGGCGCTGAGCCACATAGACCCGCACCACCATGTTCGCCCCGGGAGGCAGCTCATCCCCCTGTTCACGGGTGTAGATGCGCACATCGACGACCCGGCCCCGCTCGGTGCTGGGAACGCGCAGGGAGTTGTCACGCACATCGCGTGCTTTCTCGCCGAAGATGGCCCGAAGAAGCTTTTCTTCAGGCGGTTGGTCAGATTCCCCTTTGGGTGTAACCTTACCCACCAGAATGTCGCCACTCTCGACATAGGCACCGATCCGAATGATGCCCATCTCGTCAAGATTTCTTAGGCTCTCCTCGGCAACATTTGGAATCTCGCGTGTGATCTCCTCGGGTCCGAGCTTGGTCTGCCTGGCTTCAATCTCGTATTTCTCGATGTGTACAGACGTGTAAAGATCATCGTGAACCAGGCGCTCGCTGACCAGGATCGCGTCTTCATAGTTGTACCCTTCCCAAGGCATGTAGGCGATCATCACGTTTTGTCCGAGGGCGATCTCGCCCCCTTCACACGCGGATCCGTTGGCGAGCACTTGGCCAGCGATCACTTGGTCATCCTGCTTGACGATCGGCCGCTGATTCAGGCATGTGTCCTGGTTCGAGCGCTGATACTTCTGCAGGTAATGGGTGTATTCAATACCCTGATCGTCCCGAATCACAATCGCGGTGGCATCGACGAAGGTCACCGTGCCATTCACACGGGTGATCGGCACCATGCCGGAGTCTCTCGCCACCTGGGTTTCCAGGCCTGTGCCCACCAATGGGCGCTCCGGCCGCAGCAGAGGCACAGCCTGGCGCTGCATGTTGGATCCCATCAGGGCTCGGTTGGCATCATCGTGTTCCAGGAAGGGAATCAACGATGTGGCAACAGAGATCACCTGCACAGGGGAGAGCTGCACATAATCCACCTGTTGGGGCGGCACCTTCTCAAAATCCTGGCGGTAGCGCACGGGAACCAGGTCAGAGGTGATCAGTCCGTTGGCATCGGTGGAGATGTCGCCGGGCGCGATGCGGCATTCATCTTCCAGATCGGCGGAGAGGTAAATGGGCGCACCGCTTTTGATGACCACTCCGTTTTCCACTTTCCAGAACGGAGTTTCGATGAAGCCGTATTCATTGACCCGGGCATGGGTGGCCAGGGAGCCGATCAGTCCGGCATTCGGCCCTTCGGGTGTCTCGATCGGGCAGATGCGGCCGTAATGGGAGGGATGGATGTCGCGCACCGCGAAGCCCGCTCGTTCCCTGGTGAGGCCACCGGGTCCGAGGGCGCTGATGCGTCGTTTGTGGGTGAGCTCAGCCAGGGGATTGGTCTGATCCATGAATTGGCTCAGCTGGCTTGAGCCGAAGAACTCCTTGATCGCGGCCACCAACGGCTTGGGATTGACCAACTGGGCCGGTGTCAGCGAATCGGTTTCGCCGACAGTCATCCGTTCCTTGATGATCCGCTCCAGCCTGTTCAAACCAACCCGAACCTGGTTTTGCAGCAATTCCCCGACGGAGCGCACGCGCCGGTTGCCGAGGTGGTCAATGTCATCCAGGCTGGCGCCGCCCACATCCAGCTCCAGGTTGATCAGGTAGTCGATGGTCGAGAGCACATCCTCCGGCGTCAGTGTGCGCACGGCATCGGGAATGGTGAGTCGCAACTTTTTATTGATCTTGTAGCGCCCAACGCGACCCAGGTCGTAACGCTTGGGATCAAAGAAGCGGCTGTGCAGCAACTGTTGACCGCCGCTGACGGAAGGTGGTTCACCAGGTCGCAGTTTTTTATACAACTCAAGCAGGGCCTGATCTTCGGACGAGATTCCTTCGTCGTTGGCGGCAGCAATGGATTTTTGATAATATTCTGGATGGCGTAACTTATCTAGAACATCATTATCGGAGAGCCCGATTGCACGCATCAAAACGTGAGCGTTGGTCTTCCTGGTCTTGTCCACGCGGACGTGGAGGAGATCGTTTTTATCTGTTTCAAATTTTAACCAGGCCCCCCTGTTGGGGATCAGGCTGGCATTGAATGTCTTGCGACCATTCTTGTCTTGTTCGTCCTTGAAGTAAACTCCAGGCGATCGCACGATTTGATTGACGATCACCCGCTCAGCGCCATTGATGATGAACGTTCCTCGCTCTGTCATCAAGGGAAGTTCGCCGATGAAGACCTCCTGCTCCTTGATCTCGCCAGTTTCCTTGTTCACCAGCCGGCAGGTGACATACATCTGGGATGCGAATGTCGCATCCCGTCGTTTGGCTTCTTCCACGTCGTGGCGCGGGCGCTTCAAGCGGTATTCATCGCCGATGAAATGGAGTTCCAGCTTGCCCGTGTAATCTGTGATTGGCGAAAAGCTGTCGAGTTCCTCGATCAGACCTTTTTCCAGAAACCACTTGAAACTTGCCCGCTGCACCTCCACCAGATCGGGGAGGTAGGTCACGGTCTTGGCGACCTGGATCGCGCTGCTCATGCGGGAAACCTGAAGGACAGGAGGATGGGGTGAAGGCAGAGGGAGGGACGGATGGGTCCCCCAAGGGGTGGGCGGGCTAGGGTCCTCAGCGCCCGCCAAGACCATGTCCGGCGATGGGACGTCTTACAAGGGTGAGAACCAGCGGAACCAAGACTCCGGCACGGGTGTGCACCCAGTGACTGAAGCCGCGATCGTGGCCGGGATCACCAAAGGGGCTGACACCGAAGGACAAGGGGCACGTCTGCCATTGGGCCAATAGGCCATCATACCGTGTCAAGGGGCAATCGGAAGAGTTTTGAAGCGTTGCGTGTGCTATTCCGCGCAACCATCTCCAGCCTTTCCTGCCGCAGCTCCGCCACCTTGGCGGCCACCACGGCAACGTTTGCTGGTTCGTTGCGCTTTCCCCGGCGCGGCGCTGGGGAGAGGAAGGGGCAATCGGTTTCCACCAGATAGCGATCTGCGGGCACCTCGCGGGCACAGGCTTGGATGCTTTCCGCTTTCGCAAAGGTGACCGTGCCGCTGAAGCTGATGTGAAAGCCGAGGGCGAGGAAGCCCTCCATTTCTTCCGGCGTTCCCCCCCAGCAGTGCATCACCCCTTCCGGGCAACGCCCCGCGTCGTGACGACGGCGGAGCATCTCGAGCATCGGCGCCGCCGCGTCGCGGCAGTGCACGATCACCGGCAGCCCTAGGCAGCAGGCCAGATCAAGCTGGGGCTCAAGCACGGCCTTCTGCTCCTCCAGGTTGCGCTGGCGGTAGAGATCCAGACCCAATTCCCCAACGGCCACCACGCGGGGATCGGCTTCAGCGGCCGCCCGGAGCACATCCGCCGTTTCGGGGCCCCATTTCTGCCAATCCAGAGGGTGCACCCCTACGGCGTAACGGAGTTCAGGCACCCGATCGGCCAAGGCCCGCATCGCGGGTATCTCCGCCGGCTCCACGCAGGCATGGACCACGGCCGCCACCCCCGCCTCTCGCCAGCGCGCCACCACCTCCATGAGGTCGCCATCAAATTGCCGGAAGACAAGATGGCAATGGCTGTCGACCAACATGGTCGTGGTGGTGGCGGAGGTGGAACGGGGAACGGGCCGAGGCGGGATCGCCCTCAAGACCCAGGCTCAGGCCTGTGCGGTGGCAGCGGCGGTGGCGGGCTCCAGTGCTTTTTTCACGGCCGCGCTCAGGCGTGATTTTTTGTGGGCGCCTCCGTTTTTGTGCAGCACGCCGACCTTGACAGCCTTGTCGATTTTGCTGAAGGCGGCGTTAAGGCTGTTTTCAACCACTTCGCGGGAGATGTCCCCTTCGCCGCCGCCGTAGCCGTTGCAGGCCGTGAAGCAGCGCTTCATCAAGGTGCGCAGGGCCGACTTGTAGCTGCGATTGCGCAGGCGATTGCGCTCCGCGATCTCAATGCGCTTCTTTGCTGTTCTGTTATTGGCCACAGGGAACCGGCAGCATCCGACCAATCATTCATCGTACCCCAAGCACCCTCCCCACTCCGCCGTCACCCGGCTCGGGGCCCCCCTTAGCCTGCCCCTCACCCGTGCATGTCCCGTGGTCGCTTCCCCCTCCGCCCCCCAGGTTCCCTCGGAAGTGCCTCTGCTCCCCTGTTTGCGCGACCACGACGCGGCGGTCGAACGCCTGCAGCGCATCGCGGGACGCACCGTGGGGTCTGAGATCCGTCAGGAAGAGGAGAAGGTGGCTCACCTCCTGGAGCGGGTGCGCCTGGAGGGGGACGCGGCCCTGTTCAGCCTCAGCGAAGCCTTTGATGGCGTGCGGCCGGATCCCCTCCAGATCCCCGAGGCCCGGCTCCAGCAGGCCTGGGACGCCTTGCCCCTCCCCCTGCGGCAGGCTTTGGAGCTCGCCCACGCCCGCATCCTCCGTTTCCACGAGGCCCAGAAGCCCGCTGATCTGAACCTGCGGGGGGAGCATGGCGAACGCCTCGGCCGGCGCTGGCGCCCGGTGGAGCGGGCCGGCCTGTACGTGCCCGGCGGGCGGGCGGCTTATCCCAGCACGGTGTTGATGAATGCCATCCCCGCCCGGGTGGCCGGCGTGGAGCGCATCGTCATGGTCACACCTCCCGGCCGCGATGGGGAGCCCAATGCCACCGTCCTCGCCGCCGCCCATTTGGCGGGGGTGCGGGAGGTGTATCGGGTCGGTGGCGCCCAGGCGATCGGCGCCCTGGCTTGGGGCACCGAAACGATCCCGCGGGTGGACGTGATCAGCGGGCCGGGCAACCTCTGGGTCACCTTGGCCAAGAAAGCGGTCTATGGACGGGTGGGGATTGATTCCCTCGCCGGTCCCAGCGAAGTGGTGGTGATCGCCGATCACACTGCCCGGGCGGAGGAGGTGGCGGCCGATCTGATGGCCCAGGCGGAACACGACCCCCTGGCGGCGGCGATCCTGATCACCACCAGCGAGGCTCTGGCGGAGGCGGTGCCGCTGGCGGTGGCGGACCAACTGGTCAACCATCCCAGGGAGGCCATCGTGCGGCGGGCCCTTGCCGACTGGGGGTTGATCGTGGTGTGCCCCGATCTCGAGACGGCGGCCCGCCTCAGCGACGGCTTCGCGCCGGAGCACCTGGAGCTGCTCGTGGCGGATCCGGAGCCCCTCGCGGAGCGCATCCGCCAGGCGGGGGCGATCTTCCTCGGTCCCTACAGCCCGGAGGCCGTCGGCGACTACCTCGCCGGCCCCAACCACACCCTGCCCACGGGGGGCACCGCCCGGTTCACCGGTGCCTTGAGCGTTGAGACGTTCCTGCGCCACACCAGTCTGATCCGCTTCAACCGGGAAGCCCTGGACGCCACCGGAGAGGCGGTGATGGAGCTGGCCCGGAGCGAGGGGCTGCACAGCCACGCGGAATCTGTCCGGCGCAGGCTGCGGCGCGGGACGGACTAGCGCAAGCCCTACGGGCCCAGTCAGGGGACCAGGAGAATCAGGCTTTGGACAGATCCCGCACCGTCGCGACCCCGTTCACGATGTCACCCACCAGCACCTGGTCGGTGAGGTTGACGAACAGGCCGTTTTCGAGCACACCGGGAAGATTGTTGATCGCTTTCTCCAGGCTCGCGGGATCGAGGATGCCGCCCGCGAAGGACACATCCAGCACCAGATTCCCCTGATCCGTTACCACCGGGCCGGCCTTCCGCACCGCCATCCGCAATTGGGCCTCGCCTCCCATCTCCCCCAGTTGGGCCTTCACCTGCCGCCAGGCCCCGGGCAGCACCTCCACCGGCAGCAGAAAGCCCAGATTGAGGGTGGCCACCAACTTGCTCGCATCGACCACCACCACGAAGCGCGCGGCGCGGCAGGCCACGAGCTTCTCCTGCACATGGCAGGCGCCGCCTCCTTTGATCAACTGCAGGGCGGGATCCACCTCATCGGCGCCATCAATCGCCAGGTCGATGCGCGACACCGCGTTGAGGCTCTGGAGGGGGATGCCCAGCTCGGCGGCGAGCACCTCCCCCTGGAAGGAGGTGGTGACGCCGGTGATGTCCTTGAGCTCCCCCCGCTGGAGCTTTGCGCCCAGCTCCTGGATCATCAGGGCGGCGGTGGAACCCGAGCCCAGTCCCAGCACCATCCCATCCTGAATCTGGGCGACGGCGGCGGCGGCCACGGCCTGCTTCATCTGGTTCTGCAGATCCGACATGGCAGGGAGCGCAAGGGAGGAGGGGCGTGAACGTAGCAAACCGCCCCGGTCAGCCCGTGGGCGCGGGCAGCGCCGCCGGCCGGATGGAGAGCTCCAGCTCCCGCTGGGCCCGCAACACCTTCAGCGGCAGGGGTTGCCCCACCCGCGCCTTCTCCACCTGCTGAAGGAGGGCCGAGGGATTGCGCACGGGCTGGTCGGCGATGTCCACCACCAGGTCCCCCCGCTTCAGACCGGCGTCCTCCGCCGGACTCCCGGGCAACACCTTCTGCACCAGGGCCCCGTCTCGCTCGGGCAGTTTCACCAGGGCATCGGGGTCTCGGTTGTTGTCGCGGGCCACCCGTGCCGTGAGGGGAACGAGCTGAAGGCCCAGATAGGGATGCACCACCGTGCCCCCCGAAGCGA
>JBKDSZ010000071.1:0-13655 GCA_046340375.1 Cyanobacteriota bacterium
CCTCGGAGGCGCCAGAGCCGGCTGGTTTGCGCGGCCGTGGCTGCCCCGCCGGCATGTTCGTGGGGGGGGAGGGGAACGGGAGAGGCCCGCAGGCCACCAACATCAACGCTGGCAGCGCCAGGACCAGAATCCGAAAACCTCGGTGGCACCGAGGGCGCTCAGGCTGGGGCGGCACTCCCACGGGCCTCGCTTTCGACAAGGTCACGAAATCGATCAAGGTTGGCCTGGAGCTCCTTGTTGACAATGCCGCCCATGATGGTGGGTTCCATCAACGGTGCCAAGATCGCGGGCAGTTCGTAGCTGACGCTGAGCTTCACCGCCGTGAGCTCGGGGCCGAGGGGGTAGAAGCGCACACCACCCTTGGTAGGCAATCCGCCCTCGGATTCCCAGTGAAGTTGTTGAGCCGGCACCCGCCGGGTGATCCGCGCCTGCCAGTGGAAACGGAAGCCCTGGGCCGCCAGGGTCCACTCGGTGAGGTCTGGGTCCTCCAGCGTGACCACCGACTCGATCCAGTGCATCCAGCGCGGCATGGATTCCAGATCGCTCCAGATCGCCCACACCTGTTCAACAGGAGCCGTGATCTCTGTGGTCACGGTGTGTTCCAACCAGCGTCCCATGGTTCAGCGCTCCTGGCTAGGCCGCGGCGGCATTGCGCGCCAGGCTGACGGGACGATCCATGATGGCGGCGGCGGCGAGGCGTCCACTCATCGTTGCACCTTCCATGGAGTCGATGTAGTCCTGGCGGGTGTAGCTGCCCGCGAGGTAGAAATTGCTGATCGGTGTGCGTTGATCCGGTCGGAAGGGTTCCATGCCGGGAGCCTCGCGATAGAGCGACTGGGCGAGTTTCACCACGTTGCTCCAGACCAGGTTCAGGGACCGTGCGGAAGGGAAGAGCTCGCGCACCTGGCGATCCGTGTGGGCGACGATCTCCTCGTTCTTTTTGGGAATCCAGGGATCGCCAGGGGTGAGCACGCACTGCAGGAGGGAGCCGAGCCCGGGCTTGCGGTAGTCCACCGGGCTGGTCAGGGCCAGATCGGCGAAGCAGCTGAAGTCGGCATCGGCCGTGTAAAGCAGATTGTCCAGTCCCGCCGGCGAGTGGACATCGTCCCGTCGTGCCGCGGCGGCGGGGGTGTCCCCCAGTTCCGTCACCCAGCCGTCGTAGCGCAGTTGCACTGTGGCGACAGGCACGGCCTCCAGCCGGTCGAGGTTGGTGAACTGGCTGTGGCAGCGCCAGGCCTCGGGAATGAGGCGCTGAATGCCTGGCACGTCACAAGCGGCCAGGTAGGCATCGGCCTCGACCCGCTGTTCCCCTTCAGGGGTGGCCAGGATGAGGCCCGTGACCCGGGTGCCGCCTGTGCCATCCGGCTCATGCTCCAGGCGGATGGCCCTTTGACGGAGATGCAGGCGGCCCCCGCGAGCCTCAATGTGGCTGAGGATCGGTCCCGTGAGCCAGCCATGGGGGGACCCTTTCAAGAGGTTGAGCTTGGAGGCTTCCGTCCGGGCGGCGAACATCAGGAAGATGGTGAGCATGCAGCGCGCGGAGATGGATTGGCAATCCAGGAACCCCAGGGCATAGGCGATGGGATTCCAGAGCCTCTCGATGCTGTGTCGGTTGCCGCCGTGGGAGAGAAACCACTCCTGAAAACTGAGGTGATCGAGAGCGCGGATCACCCCCATGGCACCCTCGTAATCCACCAGCCCGCGCACGATTGGACTGGTGCCCAGGGCCAGGGCATTGCGCAATTTAGCGATGACCTCGAGTTGGGGGGTTGTGAAGAAGGCCTTGAGACCGTTGAATGGCGCGCCGATGGGGAAACGAAAATCCAGGCTGCGCACATCAGCGCCTCGGTTCACGAACAGATGGGCGTGTTCCTTCGGGAGGAGGTTGTCAATGGCCCCGACCTTGCGCATCAGGGCGAACAGATTGGCATAGTTGAAGAAGAAGACATGCAGGCCCATCTCGATGTGGTTTCCATCCTGGTCTTCCCAGCTGCCCACCTTGCCGCCGAAGAAGGGGCGGGCCTCATAAAGGGTCACCGCGTGGCCCGCATCGACCAGATCCACCGCCGCGGCCAGCCCCGCCAGCCCCGCTCCCACGATGGCGACACGCACCGAACTTCTCCCCGCAGTGCAACGACTTTATGGACCGGGCCCACCACCCCACGGTGGAGAACCGGCCAGCCCCACCCGTGGACGGCACTCCATAAAGTGGAATCACCGCAACCCGTGCTCCCAGCTCCATGCTCCCCGAGACCCTGAACGCGGAACCCTCCACCCCCGACGCTTCCGCCAGCCAGCCCGCCGCGGCTCCCGCGCCCCAGGAGTCCACCAACACTGGCGTGGACGGGCGCGGGATCCAGATCACGGAAGCGGCCATGCGCCAGCTCGCCGCGTTGGTGGGCCAACAGGGGGAGGGAAAGGTCTTGCGCGTGGGCGTGCGCTCAGGCGGCTGCAGCGGCATGAGCTACACCATGGACTTCATCGACGCCACCGCCATCCGGGAGGATGACGAGCGTTACACCTACCAGCCCTTGCGGGGCGAGGCTTTTGACGTGGTGTGCGACCCCAAGAGTCTTCTCTACATTTACGGCCTCCAGCTGGATTTCTCCACGGCCCTGATCGGCGGAGGATTCAACTTCACCAACCCCAACGCCAGCCAGACCTGTGGTTGCGGCAGTTCTTTCGCCGTCTGACAGCAAAAGGCTTGCTCCCCCTTCCGCCGGGGCGCCATGGGAATCTGAACGGCTGAGCCCTTCTGAACAGCCTTGACCACCAGCCACGACACCCTCTTCACCCAGGCCCTGGATCGCTACCGCCAAGGCACCCCTCCCGAGGAGCTGATCGAGGATTTTCTTCAGATCACCGCTCAGGCTCCGGGCCAGTCCGCTGGCTGGACCTGCCTGGCTTGGTTGCAGCTCCTGCTCGATCAGCCCCAAACCGCTCTCAAATCCGCCCGCACGGCGGTTCGCCTCAATCCTCAGGATCCTCAGGCCCGCGTGAATCTGAGCGTGGCGATGCTGGAGACCGGTGCCAAAGGCGTGCGGGAGCATATCGAGCTGGTTCGGCGCGTCTGCCTGCTGGCACCGGAGCTGGCCGAGGAGCTGAACGCGTCGATCGCGGATGGGCTGGCCCGCCGTCCCGGATGGTCGGCCCTGGAGAAGGTGCGCGGTTGGCTGCAAGGGTGAAGCGGGTTCTGCTGATCAGCAATGGCCATGGCGAGGACATCAGCGGCTCCCTCCTGGGCCAGGCCCTGCGGCGGCGCGGCATGCGGGTGGCGGCGATGCCCCTGGTGGGACAGGGAGACGCCTATCGGCGGGTGGACCTCCCGGTGCTGGGCCCCACCCGTGACTTCAGCACTGGCGGGCTGGGCTACACCAGTTTGCGGGGGCGCCTGACGGAACTCCGGCAGGGTCAGCTTCCCTATCTGCTCGGACGCCTGCGGGCGGTCTGGCGGCAGCGCCGCCAGTGCGATGGCGTGGTGGTGGTGGGCGATGTGTTGCCGGTTCTGGCGGGTTGGCTGACCGGGCGGCCGATGGCGGTCTATCTCGTGGCGTACTCCAGCCACTATGAGGGTTGTCTGCGGCTGCCCTGGCCCTGCGGTTGGCTGCTGCGACGCCCCGGGGTGGGCCCCCTCTGGAGCCGCGATGCCCTCACCGCCCAAGACCTGACCCGCCAGTTGCGCCGTCCCGTGGAGTTTCTGGGCAATCCGTTTCTGGATGGGGGAAGCCCCCTGGTACCGCTGCCTTCCGGGACGGAGGCCGGCTCCGTGCTCGGTCTGTTGCCCGGCAGTCGTCTGCCCGAGGCCCTCTCCAACCTCCTGCTGATGCTGGAGGTGGTGCGCCAGCTCCAGCCGGCGTGGCACGGTCGCTTGCGGCTGCTGGTGGCCCTTGTGCCCTCCCTCACCCCGGAGGCGATCGCTCGCGCGGCGGCTCCCCGAGGCTGGCGGCTCGCGCTTCCCTCCGACACGGGCGATGTTGTGCCCCAGCTCGCGTGGGGGTCGCTCCGGCTGGAGCTGATGCGGCATCACTTCTGGGAGGTGTTGCACCGCAGTGATCTTTTGCTGGCCATGGCGGGCACGGCGGCGGAGCAGGCCGTGGCCCTGGGCAAGCCCGTGCTGCAGGTGGTGGGTCCGGGCCCCCAGTTCACGGGAGGATTCGCCGATGCCCAACGCCGTCTCCTCGGACCCGCCGTGAGCTGTGCCTCCGGTTCGATGGGGGCGCCCTCGACCCTGAGGGATACGGCACGGATGGCCACGCAACAACTGCAGCGCCTGGCCGATCCGCTGGAGGGGCCGCGCTGGCGAGAGGAGTTGCGTCAGCTGGCCCTGGAGCGACTGGGGCGCCCGGGCGGCACGGAGCGCATGGTGGAGGCGATCATGACCGCGTGGAACCTGCCGCCTGACGCCCCCGATGTCCCCCCGTCCCGCTGAATCTGCGCCCTCTCGCTCCGCCACAGACCCGGGGGGCATGGCCCAAGCGGGGTCCTGGCTGGAGCGGTCACAGGCCGCTTTGGATCGGCTGCTGGTGCTGGACGTGTTCCTGGTGTTGGCCGGGGCCCTCTGGTTCGGGCTGGGGGTGGTCTTCCATCTGCGTGGTGCGGATGGCGTGTTGAGGGTGTTCCAGCGGCTCTGGGGTCCCCTGTTTCAGCCGGCCCTGGGGCTGCTGATGCTGGCCGCCCTGCTCAGCGGGGGGCTGGGTTGGTGGCGGCGGCGAGGGCAGAGGTGAGATCCGGGCAGTCGTATTGGAACCCCTTCTGCCGCAGGCGTTCCGGCAACACCTGCTGCCCCTCCAGAACGACGGCGGCGCCATCGCCGAGCATCATCTTCAGCACCGGTGCGGGCACGGGCAGGAGGGAGGGCCGACCCAACGCCTTCCCCAGCTCCCGCGCAAACGCCTCCATGCGCACCGGCTCCGGGGCGACCGCGTTGTAAAGCCCATGAAACGAGGCATCCTCCAGCCCGGCGGCGATCAGACGGCAGACGTCATGACGAAGGATCCAGCTCATCCATTGCTTGCCGGATCCCACCGGGCCGCCGAATCCCGCCCGAAACACCGGCAACATGCGGGCCAGGGCGCCACCGTCAGGGCCCAGCACGATGCCGAGGCGCAGCACCACCACCCGGCAGCCCGCCGGCGCCGCCAGGGCGGTCGCTTCCCAGTCCTGACAGAGCTGACCCAGGAAATCCGTGGCTGGCGGGCTGGATTCGACGAAGCGGTCCCCTTCACTGCTGCCGTACACCCCCACGGCCGAGGCGTTCACCAGCACCCCGGGGGGGGTGTCCAGGGCCGTCATGGCCCGCACCAGGCAGCCCGTGGTCACGAGGCGGCTGTCGCGCAACCGTTGGCGCTGGCTGTCGCTCCACCGACGCTCGGCGATGGGCTCTCCCGCCAGGTTGATCACTCCCTCCGCCTCGGCGAGTGCGCCCTGAAGTTCGGCGGAGTCCCAGCAGGCGGGATCGGAGGGGTCGAGCTGAAGACAGCGGAGCCGGTCGCCCTCCAGCAGGGGGAAGGGATGGCTCCGCCGGCTCACCAAGGTGAGGGCATGGCCCAAATTCAACAGAAAGGGAACCAGCTCCCTCCCCACGAACCCTGAACATCCGAGCAGCAGCAGACGCATGCCCGCCTCCCGATCACCGCTCGGAGGCTAGAGGCTGGTTCGACTGATGGTGACCCATCGTGGCGCGGACGCCCTAGGGTGCCCGCGACGTTGACGGTGGCCCATGGCCGATCCCGCTCCCCCCTCCTCCGCCACGACCCCGGTGGCCGCAGAGGCGTTGAAGAAGGGCTCCCTGGTGCGCCTCAATCCGCAGACCTACCGTGGCAGCTTGGAGGCTTCCGCCAGTGATGGCGAGATTCCGGACTATGTGTTGGCCGGTCCCGGGGAAATCCTCGTTGTGAAGGGCGAGCATGCGCAGATCCGCTGGCGCCGTCCGGTGCCAGATGTGTGGTTGCGTCTGGATCAGCTGGAGGCCTGGCGCCCCTGAAGCACCGCCTCAGATCTCCAGGCGGCGTCGCTCCCGCTGCAGGCGTTCCCGACGTTCTTGGGCCTCCCGCAGCATCTCCCGTCCGTCGCGCAAATAATCATCCACATAGCCCAGTGTGTACCGCTCCAATTCCGCCAGGGCGTCCTGCACCTGGCTGAGGCAGTGGTAGAGGCTGAGGCTGAACCCCTTGGCCGTTTCAGGGCACGCCCTGGAGCGGTAGAGAACCTCCGCCTTGGCCATGCGCGCCTGGCTCGCCTCCAGAAACCTGCGGAAGGTCTCCATCAGATCGTCGTCGTAGGGATCGGCGGCCAGGGCCCGCAACTGGGCGGCAAAGGGTTGAATCACCTGCCCCAGGGATCGATCGATCGGGGCATAGATCTGTTGCAGCCAGGTCAGCAGCACCCCGTCGCTGTCGCGACCGGCGCGCTCTCGAAACCCTGATCCCGGGCTGTGGCCCGTGTTTCTTTGGCCCTTGCCACCGAGGCTCTCCCTCCGTCCCTGGTGCTCCGCGTCGTAGCGCCGCCGCCGGTCCCCATCCCCGAGCACCTCCCAGGCGGCGTTGAGGGCCACGATGCGCCTCTCGTCCCCGCCGGCGTCGGGATGATGGCGTTTGACGAGGGTGCGGTAGGCCGCCTTGATCTCCGCCGTCGTGGCTGCCGGGCTGACGCCGAGCACGGCATAGAGATCAGCGCTGAAGGAGCCTTTCAAAAGAGCTGTCGGCGGTCCGCTGAGCCATCCTGAAGCGCAACCGGCCGAAAAAAAAGCCCCCTGGGAGGGGGCTGGAGGGGTGTTGTGTGAGCGAGCGGGACGTTCGGAGTGTTCTGAGCCCTCCTCAGAAGCGAATCGTGGTCTGGATCAAGCCGCCGAGGACACCAAAGGTGCTGGAGCTGTTTGCCGAACCATCCGAGCCGTAGCTGTTGGTGAGGGCGCCCAAAGGACGGCTCAGCCAGAACAGGGCCGGGGTGACGCTGATGTTGTCGGTCACCTGGAACTTGTACCACCACTCCCAGGCGTAGTTGCCATCGTTGATGAACGTGCTTTGGCTGGAATCGGCACCACGGTTCAGTGAGGTGGCGAAAGTGGGTTGACCGACGGCCATACCGAAGGCGTTGCCGCCCCAGAACACGTCGCTCCACTGCAGACCCACATACCAGCTCTGGGTCTCGGTGACGTAGGGGTTGTTGTATTCCGTCCGCGAGGCCAGGTTGCGAACTTCGTTGTTGGACAGGGAGTTCAGACCCCAGCCGACGCTGACGGAAGGAAGCAGACCGCTTTTGGCGGGTTGCGCGTAAGCGTTGAGGGCCACACTGTTGGACTGACCATTGGCCAGCCACCAGCTGTTGGACTGCACAAAGTTCGTACCACGGCGGAAGTTGGAACCCCGTTGTCCGTAGCGGTAGGCAGCGGAAGCACCCCAGAGTTTGGAGGTCCAACCCAACTGACCGAGGAAGCTGGCACGCGAACAATCATTGCCGATTCCGCCTTCGTTGTTGTCGCAAGCGAAATAGTTGTTGTCCGTATTGACGGCCCCAGCATCACCGTTGGGTGAAACGTAGCTAGCCGTCAAAGTGAAACGACCATCCCACAGTTTATAGGGGGTTTTCCAGATCAAACCACCGCCAGCTCCCGTCGCTTTGTTGTAAACGCCTGGAGCACCATGGAGGGAGAAGAGATCAAGAATCCTGTCTCCCTTGCCGCTGCCATAGACGCCGGGATTGGCACCAAGAAATTCTGTGTTCCGGTATTTGGCGCCAACAATCGCTTCAAACTGGCTGCCGAGAGGGAAGCGATAATAGAGACGATCCAGGCCGACCACATCCGAGCAGTTGCGATTCTCGCCGCAGTTGGAGTTGCCAAAGCCGTTGGAGGCAACATCCAGGGCTGTCAAATTGACGCCATTGCCGTTGAAGGCGTTATTGAAGTTGCCTGTGCGGATACGGGTGTAGAGCTGGTCTTTGCCTGTGAAGCTGGTGATGAAGTTCAGCCGCAGGTCGTAATTGAACGAGGTGGCGCCGTAAAGCTCATTGTATTTGCTGGCCGCCGTGCGGTTATTTCTTGCAATAGCCCGATCAATAGCACCCTGGTTGGTGATGAAGAAGGGACCGTTGTTGCGGAATTGCCTGCGCTGCTCCGATGGAATAGCAACGTTGGCACGAAATGGGCCCTGTCCAGCTGCCGTTGTATTGATCAGGTCGGCCTTGTTTTGGACGTTGTTGCCTCTGTTGGTTCGGAAGCTTCCTCGATTGGGTGTTGTTTCAGTTGTTCCGTTGAATAGGGTTGAAGTTGTACCCGCTGCTCTTATGCTGTTACGTCCACCTTGCCTACGTTCTTGCTCTGTCAGACGCGGGTTGAAGCCGTTATTCGGCGTCGAACTCAGGGAGAGCCTGTCATAGGGAGAACCATTGAAGGTGGAGATTTCCCGATTCAGGCCGCGGCCGAGGCTGTTGCCGCTGGCGTTGACCGCACCGAGCACAAAGGTGGCCTGACCTTGCAGCTTGGTGGTGGTGGAGAACTGGGTGGCTTCCAGCTCGCCCACCTTGGCCTCCAGGCCATCAACACGGCCGCGCACGACGGCGAGCTCCTTCTCGAACTCCTTCAGGAGCTTCTTCAGCTCATCGGTGATTTCGGTGATGCGATCAAGACAGGCGTTGAGCAGAGCCGCCGCCTCATAGCGGGTCATGGACCGCTGCCCGCGATAGGTGCCGTCGGGGTAGCCGGCGACGCAGCCGTAGCGCTCGATGAGGTTGGAGAGAGCCTGATAAGCCCAATCGGCGGGATTGACGTCGCTGAACTGATTGATGCTGGTGACCTGCTCGCTGCTGGAGTACTGGGTGACGCCAGAGAGGTTGAGATCAGCGGCCTGAACCGCCATGGGCGCCACAAAGCCGAGCGCGGCGGGCGCCACCAGCAAACGCTGGAAGAGTTTCATGAAATCCTCACACCAAAAAAAGAGGAAACCCTTTCGGGTGCAGGGAGTGTAGGGGGCCTGCCGCTGGCCTGCTTGTTCGCCGAGACACCTTCTATTGTTGTCTCGGACACAAAAAAGCCGGCTGTTTGACAGCCGGCTTGAAGGGCCAACGATTCAATCTGGAGACGTCAAGCTCCGTGCTGATCGTTGATTGATGGGAGCATCAGAAGCGGAAAGTGGTCTTGACCAGGCCACCGAAGTTGTTGACGGAGCGGCTGTCGTCCTTCTGCAGTTGTCCCAAGGGAGCACTCAGGTAGTAGATGGCCGGTGTCACACTGATGTTATCAGTGACTTGGAACTTGTACCACCATTCCCAAGCGTAGTTGCCATCATTAGGCGTTCTCATGCTGGGATCTTCTGGCATGTTGGTGCCAACGCTGGTGATGAAGGTGGGTTGACCCACGGCCATACCGAATGCGTTGCCTTTCCAGAACACATCAGCCCACTGAAGGCCGGCATACCAGGATTGGCTGCGGGCTCCATCAATCCAGTTGAAGGCATTGACCGAGTTGCCAGCATCATTGATGAAGGTGTAGTTGCCGATGCCGGGCCTCCCTGGTAGGCACTGATGCCCCAGCCCACGCTGATGGAGGGGAACCAACCGCCGCTGTAGGGAGTCCAGTAACCGCTCACGCCGACAGAATTCGTGGTGTCAGCGAAGGAGGATGCAGCCACCGCCAGAGGGGTGCCGTTGCCGCCGTAAAGACCGGCCAATCCACCTTGACCCTGGGTCAGGCTGTAAGCCACGGCCAAACCGTAGTTGCTGCCGCCGTAACCAATCTGGCCTGTGAAGGTGGAAGCGGAACAGCTGGTGCCGATGCCGCCGCCGCAGAATTGGTCTCCGTTAATGGAATAGCCAGGAGAACCCTGGTCGCCATTCTGGGAAACGTAGCTGGCGCTGACGCTGAAGTTGCCGCTCTTCCACCACAGACCACCACCTGCGCCGAGATTCAGGTTGTAGGTGCCCGGAGCACCGGCATAGGTGAAGATGTCAAGAACGGTATCGGCAGGATAGGCACTGGGCCACATGGCCAGCATGTCATCCTGACGAACGCGGCCACCGATGGTGGCAGTGAAGTTTTTCCCGATGGGGAACTGGTAGAACAAGCGGTTGACGGCGACGACGTCGCCGCAATCCGCGCTGCCGCAATTCTCCTCAAACGCGATTTCCATCGCGTTCAGGCCAATCGGATTGTTGGTGCCACTCCAAGGACCCTGGCTAAAATTGCCAGCCCGCAGGCGGGTGCGCAGCAGATCCTTGCCCGTGAAGCTGGTATCCAGGTAGAGGCTGAGGTCGTAGTTGAACGCCGTGGCCCCGTCCAGAAGACGGGCGGTGTGATCGTATTGCTGGGTGGTGCCAGCGATGAAGGACCGACCGCCGATCGCATTGATGACGGCTGCGTCGAATTCATCCGGCCGTGCGGTGCCGCTGAAAGAGTTGGCGCCGATCACGAAGGTGGCTACACCTTTCAGCTTGGTGGTGGTGGAGAACTGGGTGGCTTCCAGCTCGCCCACGCGAGCTTCAAGGCCATCCACCCGACCGCGGATGACGGCCAGCTCCTTCTCAAATTCCTTCATGAGCTTCTTCAGCTCATCGGTGATCTCGGTGATGCGATCGAGACAGGCGTTGAGCAGGGCCGCCGCTTCGTAGCGGGTCATGGCCCGCTGGCCGCGGTAGGTGCCGTCGGGATAGCCGGCCACACAGCCGTAGCGCTCAATCAGGTTGGAGAGTGCCTGAAAGGCCCAGTCGGTGGGCTTGACGTCGCTGAACTGGTTGATGCTGGTGACTTGCTCTTCGCTGGCGTATTGGTTCACGCCAGAAAGATTGACATCGGCGGCATGAGCCGCGAAAGGCGCCAGGAGGCCGAGGGCCGCGGGCGCCACCAGCAGTTGCTGGAAAAGTTTCATGGAAGTTGACCTCACACAACAGGCGCAAGGCGCCGACGTGATTTTGACCATCCGTACCCGGGGACACACCCCCAGGTGTGACAGAACACAGAACGCCCGTTCCCCGATCGCTGGCGTCCCGCCGGACGCCCGAGAGCCAAACTGTTGACCGCTGCCTTGCTCCACTGAAGCCCCTGTCGCGCCCTTCCTTCGCTCCCGGCGGGGGCCCCCGGCGTTGGGACCTGGCCTGGTGGGCCGCCTTGGCGTCTTTGTGGGCCGTCGGCACGGCGGCGGATCGGCTCTGGCTCACCCTGGATCGGCGCCTCCCGAGCTGGGATCAGGCCGACTATCTCAACAGTGCTCTCGACCATGGCCGGGCCCTCGGCCTGATTCCCCCGGCCACCGGAGCCGATTGGCCGGCCCTGCTGGATCTGTCGCCCAAGATTCCCCCTCTGGCCTCCCTGGTCAACGGCACTGTGATGGCGATCGCCGGTGATCGGCCTGACCAGGCCAGTTGGGCGTTGGCGGTGTGGCACGCCTTGCTGTTGCTGGTGGTGGCCGCCTGGGGGCGCCAATTGCTTGGCCGCGGCTTCGGCCTCTTGTGCGCGACGTTGCTCCTGCTCGTTCCTGCCCTGGCGCACCTTCGGGTCGATTACACCCTGGATCTTCCCGTGGCCGCCAGCGGCGCCCTGGCCCTCTGGCTGCTGGGTCGCTGGCAGGCTCCCGCGCCCGCTGGAGGTCGTTGGGGGCAGCTCCTGACGGCAGCCGTGGCCGTGGCTGCGGCCTTGCTGGTGAAGCAAAGCACTCTGCTGCTCCTCATCGGGCCGGTGCTTTGGGCGACGCTGGGAGGGCTTCGCCGCCGGGAGCGACGGCTTCAGGTGGTGCTTGCGGCTTTTCTGGTTCTCGCCTGTCTCCTCCCCTGGCTGCAGCACAACTGGATCACCACGCTGGGGGGCACCAACCGGGCGGTTTTGGAGTCGGCCGCAGCTGAAGGGGATCCGCCGGTTCTGAGCTGGGCCTCCCTGCGCTGGTATGCCCGGCTGTTGCCTGACCTCTTGGGGGTGGTCCTGCCCCTTCCCCTGCTGTTCCTGGCGATCGCGTGCGCCGGGGAGGCCTTGCGCCGCTGGCACCACGGGCCAGGGCCGCTGAAGGCACCCTCACCCCTTCCCTTCGGCTGGGCCTGGCTCCTGGGGTGTGCGCTGAGTGGCTGGCTCCTCACCACCCTCAGCCCCAACAAGGATCCTCGCTACATCACCCCGGTGCTGCCGCTCCTGCTGATCCTCCTGGCCCGGGCCTGGTGGGAGGTGGGCGAGTGGGTCAGGCGTCGCTGGGGCCGTTCCCCGGCCTGGGCCCTGTTGCTGGCGGGTGTCGCCGGGGCCACCGGCCTGACGGTCTCGGTAGCCGCTGCCCGGATCCACAGGGAGGACCCCGCTCCCGTGGCGGCGCTCACCGAGAGCCTGCGGGAGCGGGTGGGCGATCGGCCCATCACCCTGTTGGTGGTGCCGGGGAACCCCGAGCTTAATGAACAGACGGTCACCACCTTCGGGCGTCTCTCCGGCGGGCGTGTGGAAGGGCGCCGTTCGGGGCGTGCGCGGCGGGAGCATCCGCTGGTGCTGGCGCGAAGTCAGTGGCTGCTGTTGGCGACGGGGGACCAGGGCACCGATCGTCCCTTCTCTAAGGAACTCAGCCACCGGGTGCGCGCTGACGGCCGTTTCATGCGCGTGGGGGCCTGGCCCTGGAGCCAAGGGCGAGAGGTGGAGTTGTGGCAACGGCGAGCTTCCGCTCCAGCAATTCCGTTCGATGCCGATTTCATCCGGTTGGCTCGGGGAATGGAGCGGGGGCCTGCCGGGCTGAGCCCCTTGTTTGCCCGCATCGGCCCGGAACATCAGCTGGATGCGCATTTTCTCTATCAGGGTCGGGTGCGTCACTGGGCCCTGGAGCGGTTGCGTCGCCAACCGGATGATGCCGACGCTCTTTGGAGCCTGGCTCTGATGGCCACCCTGCGAAATCGGCCGGTGGAGGCTGAGCAATGGTTCGCGAGCCTGCAACGTCTCCATCCAGAGTCGCCTTGGCCCCTGGCCTATCGCGCTGTTGTTCTTTTGGCCTCCTGGAATCCCTTCGCAGCCCATGCCGCCCTGCGGGACGCTCCAGTGGCCATGCGTCGAGAACCTGTGTTGCGTGCCCTGGAGGACTTGAGTGGCGTCTTGTCCGGCCGTCTGACGCACGTGCTGGAGCTGAGGAGCAGTGTGCCTTTGGCGATCACCGACGTGAAACATCGCTTGGAAGCCGAACGTGTCAAGTTCGAGCGGTCAGGACGTGGTCCACAATGAAGCCCCCGGAGTAAGGATCTCCGGGGGCAATAAATGGGTCCGCGACGGTGCGGAACCGAGAGATCTTGGAGGAAAGATCAGGCGATCAACGCCAGATCAAACGGCATTCTCCGCGATGGGCAGACCCTTGTGTTGATGAGAACATTCGGCCATGGACACCTCCTCCATTGGGGAAATTGACAGCCGGTGGCGCTTTCGGAGGGATATCCAGGGGACACCCGCCACGTCACTGCTGCCGGAACTAATTCATCATAGGCCGCCCGAGGCGGAGGCAGCCTCTGAAAATGGGCAAATGAAAAAGGCGCCCGAAAGCGCCTAGCGAAACAAAGTGTTGAAACGTTCCCTCAAAGGGCGTTTCCACGTGGCAGAACCTCTTCAGGAAAGACGAATTTTTCGTGGGGTTGATCAGCTGGTGCCATCCAGGCGCGCAATCCCTCGTTGAGCAAAATGTTCTTGGTGTAGAACGTTTCAAACTCTGGATCCTCCG
>JBKDSZ010000072.1:0-12986 GCA_046340375.1 Cyanobacteriota bacterium
AGCTCCTGCTGCTGACGCAGACTGGGATTCTCGCGAATGAGCCGATCGTGTTCCCGATAGAACCGTTGGCAATCAGGGCATTGGCAGGGCTCTTCAGGCACCGCTTCCCTTGTGTTGATCACCTTCCATCATGACACCACGTCAAGACCGTGGGGGCGGGCAACCCCTCCCGTGGCCCCGGACAGACAGCAAACCGGACGCGACCCCGCAAGGAAACCCAACAAAACCAGCGCCTCCACTCCGGCGAGCCGCCCATGTCTTGGTTTGCCAATTCTCCACACAGGAGAGCCACCAGAGCTATATTAAATTGTATTTTTAAGATAAACTCTTTATCTCATTTCGGCACGCACGAGTCTCAGCGTGAGTGCGCGAGCATCCGGAAAACTTTTTCACAGCCTCATTAAATTTTTCTCCCGCTCATGGTCATTTCAACCGCGAAATCCTGGCCTTCCATCGCCTTTTCGGGAGCCCTGCTCCTGTGCGCGGCCACAGCTGCGGCACCAGTCAAGGCACAGACGCCGTGCCCAGGCAGCAAACTGATTGAGGAGATCGTGTCGAGCACTCCCGACACCTACACCTGCGAGCTCGGCAATATCACGTATGAATTCAATCAGACTCTAAATATTTTTTATACAGCCAATCCAGCTGCAACAATCGTTTTTACTGACGCCCCATCCAGCCAAACGCTATCGTTTCAGAATTTGAGCAATAATAACATTGTCGGTTTTGATTTCAAGATCAAGTCTCCCTTTGAGTCAATTCTTCAAATTGATCAAACGGCATCGTTAAATTCTTCCCCGCCTCTTTATCCCCCTAATGGACTTACCAGCGTAAATACCACTGAAGCTCTGCCAACCAATCCCTCCCTCGTTCCCTTCGACGTTGAGGTTATTTACGATCCTGATACGTCTGCTCCACCCCAACCACCCATCATCAATACATTGACCTACACCATCCAAAAAACGCCAGCTCCTCTCCCCCTCGCTGGCACCAGCTTTGCCTTCGCTCTCTCCCGCAAGCTCCGCAAACGCCTCCGGCAGGTCGCCTGAGTCCTTCCCGGGTGACGAGGCTGAGATTGTTCACGTGGATTGGAGACACGAATAAGGAGCCTTCCATTCGGATCGGTCGGTACGGACTTTCCTTGTACCACTGATCCATCCCGCAGCTCATCATCACGGATCGGCTCCTCCAGCTGGCTGTCCTGCAGCCAGCTTTTTTTGTTTGCCGCCTTCCCCCCTGAGGTGGCAAGCCAGCCACCCGTCCTTGCCCCAAAGCACGGGAACTCCAGACAAACAAGCAGCGGACGCCAGCGAGAGGGCTCTTTTTGTCTTGATTTGCTGACCGTGGGTCTTTGTCGCCATCTCTGGCTAAAGCGGAATCAAGTGAGCTTGGGCTTTGGTCTTCGGCCTCACGCCACACCCTCCGGCCCTGCTGAGACGCACCCTCCAGCAAGGCACAACCCCTTCCGTTCGCCACTACCAGGGCATCCCTTCCGTTCTCAGATCCCCCATGACTCGCCCAGAGGCACAATCCTGGATTGCTCTACTGGCCTCAACCAGTTTGCTGGTCGCCGGTTCTTTGATCGCGAGCCCAGCGAAAGCCGAGACCTGCAACAGCGGCCTGCGGATCCAGACCATCGTCAACACTCCCGGCGGCTACACCTGCCAACTCGGCCAGCTGCAATACACGTTCAACGACACAATGAGTACCCTTGCCCTTGCCAGCCCTAATTCTACCATTGACTTTTATGACTCACCACCCCATCAGACCATTAGTTTTAGGAATTTGAATACGACAATTCCTATCGGCTTTGATTATAGCGTTGTTTCGCCACAAGAATCGATCGATGAGCTTGAGCTGAACTACGTCCAAAGCCCCTCGGCACCCCCGGCAGATCCTGCAACCATCAGTGGAATTCCATACACTCCGACCCCGACTCCAGATGGCAAGTGGAATGCGTCAAACATCCCTTTATATATTGAAACAGCTTTTGTGCCCGAGGGCAATCAGCAGACACTCCTGTATATGTCGCATACGATCTACAAAAGTCCCGCCCCGCTGCCATTGGCAGGTGCCAGCCTGGCGCTTGGCTTCAGCCGCAAACTTCGACGCCGAGTCCTGCTGGCCTCTGGCGTCAAGCGTCCCAAGTGAAGCAAGCCCCTCGTTCTTCTGGTCTGGCGAGAGGATCAGGCGGACGGGGCTGGCGGGACTCGAACCCACGACCTACGGTTTAGGAAACCGTCGCTCTATCCGGCTGAGCTACAGCCCCCCTGTGTCCACCACGCACTTTAGTCAACAGCGATCCAGCCGGAGTCGAACCGCGATCAGGGGGAGATCCGCCAGGGCCGGTCCTAGGCTTTCGGGCAGAAAGCAGGTGAGGTGATCGCGATCAGTCCCGCTCCGCGAAAGTCCGCTTCCGAGGGGCGGGGATCTGGTTGAGGAAAGTCCGGGCTCCCCAATGGCCAGGCCTGCTGGGTAACGCCCAGTGCGGGAAACCGTGAGGAGAGTGCCACAGAAACACACCGCCGATGGCCCTTCTGGGGCACAGGCAAGGGTGCAAAGGTGCGGTAAAAGCGCACCAGCGGCATCGAGAGGTGCCGGCTCGGTAAACCCCGGCCGGGAGCAAGGCCAGGGCTTCAGCCCGCGGAACAACGGTTGGCCACTTGTCCCGTTCCGTCTGATGTGCGCCGCTGGAGGCCGTCGGTAACGGCGGCTCGAGAGAGATGATCCACCACCATCGCCCAACCGGCCTGGTCCGGGGGGGGCGCTGGCAACAGAACCCGGCTTACGGCCTGCTTTCCCCCTTTCCAATGGATGGCCCCGCGTCCACCCCTTCCCCCCTCTCTCCACTCGGCGCCCATGGGCACCATCGCCCCCACTGGGAGAGGGGAGCCGAAACGATCAGCCAAACCGTTCAACCCGTCGTTGCGCCAGGCTGACCCCAGAACCGTGGTGATGCCGGTGACGCCCCAGCGCCTCGCCCAGCTTGTGGCCTTTCTGTGCGCGTCGGGCCTGGATCCTGAGGCCGCGACTGGACCAGGAGCCACCGCTGAAGCGCTGGCCCCTATCGAGGAAGCCCTGTCCCACAGCTCCCTGGGAGAGTCCCGCAACCATGAACGGCTTGAATTTCTGGGCGATGCGGTGCTGCGGCTGGCCGCCACGGAATTTCTTCGTCGCGAGCATTCGAACTTGCGCGTCGGGGAACAGTCGGCCCTGCGGAGCCATCTGGTCAGTGATCGCTGGCTGGCTGCCTTGGCCCAGACCATCGGTCTGACCACGGTGCTGCGGATGGGACCGATGGCGGGAGGTGATGCGGCAGGACGAGCCACTGTGTTGGCCGAATGTGCCGAAGCTCTGCTGGGAGGGATCTATCTGGCCTGGGGGGGACCCGGTGGTGGGCTCGAACCGCTGATCCAGTGGCTGGCACCCCATTGGCGCCAGACCGCTTCCACCGTGCTCGCGGATCCCCACCGACAGAATTGGAAATCCGCGCTGCAGGAGTGGAGCCAGCGTCAGGGCCTGGGTCTGCCTGGCTACTTCTGTGAAGAAAAGAGCTTGGTGCACGGCGATCCACGTCGTTTCTTCTGCACTGTCTCCCTGCAAGCCGGGGTTGTCCTTCTTGACGGAAAAGGTTGGGGAGGCTCACGTCGGCAGGCTGAACAGGCAGCGGCGCAGGATTGCCTTCGCTCCCTCCAGGCGGATGGAGACGACATGCCCCAGCCGGGGTCCTGAAGGAGGGGACGGACCGAACTGAAACAGATCTGGGCACCACCGACCGCACTGCTCCTCGTGAAACCTGAAGAAAGTCTGGCTAAAAATTCTACGCACATCTTTCTCGCTACCTTGAAATTGGACTCCAGGGGGAGCCAGACACATCTCCAGTCACGCGACGACCCTCCATGAAACGCCTGTTCTCATCTCCAGCTCCATTGGCGCGTCTTGCGATCGTTGTATCCGTAGGACTGTTGGCTCTTCCCTCCCAAGCCGGCAGCTGCCAGGGCAGCGACTTCAACAACTCCACCTGTCCAACGGGCTGGAACACCATCACCTCCGGCGGCGTGACCTATACAATTAGCCCAATCAGCTTTGTGACCGCGCCCAACCCAAGTGATGAATTTGTATTCACAGACGTTGGCTTGACCAATGTAAGCTTTCAATACAATATCAATCCGACAATTGCCTCTGCGTTCAGCAACAGCTTTACTTACACAATAAATATCACCACGCCTGGATATACATTCCACCGTACTCAATCCAATGCCACAGGCTCTGACCTGCTGGGTGGCTCCTTCTCCACGACAACCAGCAATCCCTCCAACTTCTTTTCGCCAAGAACCGCTAACACCACGACCAATCCCAGCCCAAGCACCACCATCGCTTCAGGGCTGACCAGTTTGATCGTTAAACAGGACTTCAGCAATTCTGGCGGTGGATCAACATTGTCAAGTGTCGGGGCCAATTACTCAGCGGTGCCAGGACCCATTCCAGTGCTTGGAGCAGGACTGGCCTACGGCATGACCCGCAAGCTGCGGCGTCGGATTCGTCAGGCGTGCTGAGGAATCGCCCAAAAAAACAGCACATGCCTTTATTGCTTTCCCCCTCGAGTTAGCGGGGGAGATGACAAGACCAGTATAATCGGACACGCACGCGTACATGATTCATTCATCAGCTTTCTCTCATTAGCGACCCAAGAGAAAACCAATCCTGCGAGGTCAAATATAAACCGCTCGAAGTTCGGTGTCACCATCTCATCCCGGCAACCACCTTTATAAAAAACAATAAATAAGCGATTTTAACTTGGTGCCCCCCGGGCCGCCCCCCGCGCCCCACCATTCCCACGAATGTGCTTCACACTTGGAATGCTCCGGGCGGGCACCACTCCGCCAGCAACTCCATTCTTCAACAACCTGTTCCGGCGGTTCTGCCGAACCTTGGAGGGTATGGCCAGCGGCATCAGCCGCAAGCGACGCGAATGGAGGAAAGCGTGGCCTCCCCCATGCCAGGGGCTGCTGGGTCAAGCCCCCGGGCGGTCTCGAACGCCTCAAGGGAGCCTGTCGGACACTTGTGCAAGCCGCACAAGGCAGCAGGAAGAAGCTCCGCAAATAGTTAATTTTAGACAACCTTCTCTTACAGCTCTTACAGAGATGCCCTCATTCCATGAGGATTCTCAGATTTTTTGAATCTGCAGGGGCAGGCACGTGTAAAATACACTTAAGCCATGCTTGGTCTTGGCGACTTTTCCATTATTTTTTTTATGAAGACCCTACGATCTACTTTTCTACTGGCGGGGCTTTTGGGCTCCGTCACATTGTTCCATGCCACTGCCGCCAACGCTGCCGTTACAGGTTGCAACGGCGGAAACGCAGGTCAAGCCTTGTGGTCGGATATTACCGGCACTCCCGGATTCACTTGCACAATAGGAGATAAAATCTACTCTAATTTTACATACACTTCCGTTATCAATACTACTGGTTTTCCCGTCTCTGGAATTGATATAAATGATCAATTCTCATTTTCAACCCTTGGCGCATTGGGATTGACTCACAATATAAGCATTCAAAGCGCTAACTCTTATATGAATACGAGAGTGTCACTTGGATATACGGTTACTCGCACCGGTCCTCCGAACTTCTTCAAAAATTATAGTGGCAACATTACTGGCGATAATGGCACTACCTGGGCATTGAGCATAGCGGCTACCAATGCTCCTTTCTCGCCATCTACAACTACCGGCTATCCAGCACTCGCTCAGTTTGCCACAACGCCAGACGTGGCTTTCACTTCTGGGACAACCACTTCCACATTTACCAATTTGTTAATCGCTGATCAGAACGGTAATGGTGTGACGCAATTTGCCAACAGGCTCACTCAGGAAGTGCCTGGCCCTCTGCCACTTCTTGGTGCTGGTGCAGCATTCGGCTTCAGCCGTAAGCTTCGTCGCCGCACCAGACAAGCTGGTTGATTGCTGATGCGTTGCCATCAGGCTTGAACCTTGGGTTCAAGCCTTTTTTTTATTGCGGCAAATATTTCGTCCCGCCACACCGATCTGCCAAGCTCAATCAGCGCTACTCACTTTTTCTCTCCACAGCAGAAATGCCCCATGGCTGATATGAAGCCATAGGAGCATGCCGACCTCCTCTCCGCCAATCAAAGCAATATTCTCTTTCATTCCCTTGCTTCCTGGCCAAGTTGGGTTCTCCGGATTCGGGAGAAATACTGCGGCAGGACAAGCCTCTCGTCGTTTTTCAGGGTTAGTGCTTCTTTATGCAGAGAGATCGAACAAGCCTCTGGTCAGCCATCATCCCGCTCCAGGTTCATCGAAAAACGCAGCCAGGTCAGAGGAGTTGGGCAACAAGCGGAGTGACGGAATACTTGACCTGACACGCGACACCTAGCTGACCGTCAGGCTCCGCAAGGGCAAGGTGACCAACTTGTCCCAACAGCCCCCTTCAAAAAGCACTGCGGCTCGCTCACCACTGAGGCGTTGCACAATGCCCTTGTAGCCCAGATAAATCGAGGTGGGTTCATTCACGATCACGGTGCTGCCAGGAAGAATGATCGCGGCCATGGCGGAATGACACAGTCAACCGGACCTGCCGATTATGGCGGGCTCCCTGCGGGGTCTGACGAAGACAGCCCGGTTCTCTTCTGGCCCAACGGCTCCTCCCAGCGCCGCAAGGCTCGCTTGAATGGGTTGAGGCATTGTGTCAGCCACAATCACCACCATGGCCACTCCACCCCTGATTCCCCTCCTCCTGTGCGGTGGAACCGGCACGCGACTGTGGCCCTTGTCGCGCGCCTCTTACCCCAAGCAGTACTGGGCATTGGCCGGCGAGAGTGACGCCACCCTCCTTCAGCAGACCCATCAACGGCTTGCTGGCCTGCCGGGCCTGGCCCCGCCCATCCTGGTCTGCAATGAAGACCACCGGTTCATCGTGGCGGAGCAGATGCGCCAGATCGATGTGGATCCAGCGGCCATCTTGCTCGAACCGGTCGGACGCAACACCGCCCCCGCCGTGACTGTCGCCGCCCTTCAAGCCACGGCCCGCGGCGAGGACCCCCTGCTGCTGGTGTTGTCCGCCGATCATGTGATTCGCCGGGAAGAGTGTTTCCGACAGACGGTCGCCGCCGGCATGGCCGCAGCCGCCGCAGGGCAGCTCGTCACCTTCGGCATCGTGCCCACCGCCCCGGAGACGGGCTACGGCTACATCGAATCCGCCGAAGCCCTGAACCCGCTGCAACCGGTGCCGATCGCTCGCTTTGTGGAAAAACCTGACCTGGCCACCGCCGAACGCTTTCTTTCCACCGGCCGCTTCACCTGGAACAGCGGCATGTTTCTCTTCCGCGCCAGCGCCATCCTCGCCGAGCTGGAACGGCTGGCGCCGGAGGTGGTGAGCGCCTGCCGCAGCGCCTTGGACCACGACACCGCCGATCTTGACTTCCTGCGTCTTGAGCGCGAGGCCTTTGCCGGTTGCCCCTCGGTGGCGATTGATGTCGCCGTCATGGAGCGAACCGACCGGGGCTGCGTGCTGCCCCTCGATGCCCAATGGAGCGATGTGGGCAGCTGGAGCGCCCTCTGGGAAACGGCTGACCGCGACAGCGAGGGCAACGTTCTGCGGGGCCGCGTGATCAGCCGCGACTCCCGCAACTGCTATCTGCGCAGTGAACACCGCCTGGTGGTGGGACTGGGGGTGGATGACCTGGTGGTGGTGGAAACGGATGACGTCGTGCTTGTCGCCCACCGCGACCGGGCCCAGGACGTGAAGAGCATCGTGGGACAACTGGAGCGGCAGGGCGCTCCGGAAAGCAAAGCCCACCGGCGGATCTACCGCCCATGGGGCTACTACGACGGGGTGGTGGAAGGCGTTCGCTGGCAAGTGAAGAAGATCCAGGTGAAGCCCGGCGCTTCTCTCTCCCTGCAGATGCATCACCACCGGGCCGAGCACTGGGTGGTGGTCAAAGGCACGGCGCTGGTGGAAAAGGATGGGGTCCAGGAGCTGCTTGCCGAGAATCAGAGCACCTACATCCCCCTCGGCTCTCGCCATCGTCTCATCAATCCCGGAAAGATTCCCGTTGAGTTGATCGAGGTGCAGAGCGGCCCCTACCTGGGAGAAGACGACATCGTGCGCTTTGATGATCGGTATGGACGGGCGGAAGAAAGCCTGGCCCGCAGTTGAGCACACCGCTATAGTTGCATCAGATTTTTTTGTTACTTTGGATTCGGATCAAAGATTTCATCAGGAATTTGACCTGCTCGCCGACAGCATCAACGAAGCTGAGCTGGTCAAGGAGCGACGTTCCAAGGAGCGAGGAGATGCTGCCCGATTCACCTTCTGGGCGGGCGCCATTCTGATTGGCATTTTTCTCCTGCCTCTGATCAATCTTGCTCCGGCCCGCTTCAGTGATCCCACCTGGCAGCTCAATCTCATCACCCTCTTGATGGCCAATGGAGTTTGGGCCTTGCTCGGCGCACTCCTGATTTGCCTCTCTCGCCTGCTCAACCAAGGCGATCGCATGATTCGCAATCGCTCATTCTTTGTACGCAATCTTTCCTCCTGGATCGCCTTGGGCTGGCTGCTGCTCATTCCGCTTCAGTTGTTCCTGAGCGTGCGTCTGGTCAATTCCCTGACCGGTAGCGAAATCAATGAGATACAAAATGTGCAACGCATCAGTCGTCTCGTCAGCAGTGCCAACACGGAAGATGATCTTCGTGCCGCCCTGGCCCAGATTCCCAATCAGCAGCCCCTACCTCGCTTGAATGTTCCACTGGAAGTGGCCAGATCCAACATCCTCGGTCAATTGCAACGCAACATCAATGCCGCCAAGAATCGTCAGGAGCAACGCACCTCCCAACGTTGGCAAACCTGGTTGAAAGAGGCCTTCCGCAACTCGATTCAGTGTGGTCTGCTGGCTGCAGGCTTCCTGGCCATCGGCAAGAAGAGGAACGTGTCCGCCACACTCTGATCCTTTCTCATTCCACGGTCACGCTCTTGGCCAGGTTGCGCGGTTGGTCCACATCCAGACCGCGATGGGCGGCGATGTGGTAGCTGAGCAGCTGCATCGGGATGATGGTCAACAGAGGGCTGAGGATCTCCTCGATCGGCGGCAGGGGCAGCAGCAGGTCGAACAATTCAGTGTCCGGACAAGCCGGAGCCACGCCGATCAACTGGGCGTCCCTGGCCTTGGCTTCCTGGGCATTCGACAGCACTTTGTCAAACACCGTGCCGGGGACAGCGATGGATACCACAGGCACACGAGCATCCAGGAGGGCGATGGGTCCGTGCTTCATTTCGCCGGCGGGATAGCCTTCAGCGTGGATGTAGCTGATTTCCTTCAGCTTGAGGGCCCCCTCCATGGCAATGGGATAGTTGATGCCTCGGCCCAGGAAGATCACATCGCGGGTCTCCGCGAACAGATGGGCCAGATCCGCGCAACGCCCATCATGGTCCTCCACCAGATCCCGCATCACCGAAGGCAAGTCCCGCAGCTGATGGGCAAGGGCCCTCAGGCGAGGCTGATCGGCCACGCCGGGCAGGCCCTGGCGCCGCTCCGCGAAGGCCAGGGCCAGTCCATAAAAGGCCAGCAGCTGGCCCAGAAAGGTTTTGGTGGCGGCCACGCCCACCTCGATTCCCGCGCCGATGTCCAACACATGGGTCACCAATCGCCCCAGGGAGCTCTCCGGCCGATTGGTGATGCCCAGAAGGCGCGGCGCATAGGCCGGATCAGCCAACTCCTGGCGCCGCTCCCGCTCCATCACCAGGGCCGCCAGCGTGTCCGCAGTCTCCCCTGATTGGGTGACGCCGATGGTCAGCGTGCGGGGCCGCAAGGGGGGCGGCGCATAGCGAAATTCGCTGGCATAAAACACGCTGGTGGGCACTCCCGCCAGCCGCTCCAGAAGGTGCCCTCCCACCTGGGCCGCATGACGGCTGGTGCCGCAGGCCAGGATCTGGATGTGGTCGACTCCCTCATACAGGGCTTCATCCAGGGGAAGGGCGACCAACGCCCCTTCCGGAAGGTGGCGTGCCACCCAAAGGGCCGCCGTTTCCGGTTGCTCATGGATCTCCTTGAGCATGAAATGACGGAAGCTGCGCTTGTCCGCCATGTGCTCCGTTCCCGTGAGCAGGCTGGGGGTGCGCTGGACCCGTTCGCCGCTGCCGTCATAGAGCTCAATGCCCAGGGGGGTGAGAAGGGCCACTTCCCCGTCTTCCATGGGCAGGATGGTGCGAGTGAAACCCGCCAGGGCGGGGGTGTCGCTGGCACACAGAAACTCTCCTTCCCCCAGTCCGATCAGCAGCGGAGCCTGGCGGCGGGCCACCACCAGCGCACCAGGCACCCTCGCCCACACCACCGCAAGTGCATAGGCCCCTTGGAGGCTGGGCAACACGTCGCGCACTGCCCTCAGCAACAGAGCCGCAGAGGGTTTCTGACCGTTTGCCTCCAATCGATGCAACCGTCGAGCCACCAAATGGGGAATCACCTCGGTATCCGTTTCCGAGCGGAACATGACCCCCTCCGCCTGCAACTCTTCTCGCAGGGACCGGTGGTTTTCAATGATGCCGTTCTGAACCACCGCCAACTGGCCGCTGCCATCCAGATGGGGATGGGCGTTGCGTTCCTCCGGCTTGCCGTGGGTGGCCCAGCGCGTGTGGCCGATTCCGCACTGGCCCGGAGCTCCCTCCGCCTCGAAGCGCGTGATGAGATTGACCAGCTTTCCCTCTGCCTTGAGGCAGTGGAGGCCCATGGTGTCAACGGTGGCGATGCCCGCGGAGTCGTAACCGCGATACTCAAGTTGGCGCAAGCCTTCCAAAAGCTGGGAGCCAGCTTCGCGCGAGCCAATCAGGGCAACAATGCCGCACATACCGTCCCCACTACCGGCCTGAGCTTATGGGGGAACGGGCGCTCCCACCAGAGGAGCGCCCGTTCGAGGGGGAGATCTCAGTAGGCCAGGCCCATCGATCGGCTGGTCTCGTCGCCGAGATAGACCCGGATGCTGATGAAATCCGTGGGGCAGGCGGTTTCGCAGCGCTTGCAGCCGATGCAGTCTTCCGTCCGGGGGGAAGAGGCGATCTGGCCCGCTTTGCAGCCATCCCAGGGAACCATCTCCAAGACGTCGAGGGGGCAGGCGCGCACGCACTGGGTGCAGCCGATGCAGGTGTCGTAGATCTTGACGGCGTGTGACATGGAGCTTGGTGGGCGTGCAGCCAAGGTACCCAGGGCGGGGGGAAGCGGGAGCCCCGGACCCGGCCGCCGTCACCCTTGTTCATAAGACGCGGGGGGCGGGCCCCGGCGACCCCATAGGATGCTGCCTCCCACTCAGCCTCCATGTCCCAGGAAGAGATCTTCGACAAAGTGCGTGGCATCGTCGCCGAGCAACTCAGCGTGGAAGAGGCTGAAGTGACGCCACAGGCCAGTTTTCAGAACGACCTGGGCGCCGACTCCCTCGACACCGTCGAACTGGTGATGGCCTTGGAAGAGGCCTTTGACATCGAGATCCCCGATGAGGACGCCGAAGCCATCACCACTGTCGGCGCTGCCGTCAAGTACATCCAAGAGAAGCAAGCCTGAGGCCGTCGATGGTGGAGGGACTCCGCCGCGTCGTCGTCACCGGCCTGGGAGCCGTCACGCCGATCGGCAATGACGTCAGCGAGTACTGGGAGGGCCTGAAGGCCGGGCGCAACGGAGTCGCAGGCATCACCCTGTTCGACGCCTCCCGTCACGCCTGCCGCTTTGCGGCTGAGGTGAAGAACTTCAACCCGGCTGGCCGGCTTGAACCCAAGGAGATGAAGCGTTGGGATCGCTTCTGTCAGTTCGGCGTGGTGGCTGCCAAGGAGGCTTTGGGCCATGCCGGCTTGGTGATCGATGCCAGCAATGCCTCTCGTGTCGGGGTGTCCATCGGTTCGGGGGTGGGCGGTCTCCTGATGATGGAGAGCCAGGCCCACGTGCTGGCCGACAGGGGCCCCGACCGGGTGAGCCCGTTCTGCGTCCCGATGATGATCCCCAACATGGCCGCCGGCCTGGCCGCCATCGCCCTGGGGGCCAAGGGTCCCAGCAGCGCTGTGGCCACGGCCTGTGCCGCCGGGTCCAATGCCATCGGCGACGCCTTCCGCTTGATCCAGCTTGGTCTGGCGGACGCCATGGTGTGCGGTGGCGCCGAATCGGCCATCACCCCCCTCGGGGTGGCGGGGTTCTCCAGCGCCAAGGCCCTCTCCTTCCGCAACGACGATCCGGCCACCGCCAGCCGCCCCTTCGACTTGGAGCGGGACGGCTTCGTCATCGGCGAGGGGGCGGGCTTGCTGGTGCTGGAGAGCCTCGACCATGCCCAGAGGCGGGGTGCCACCGTGCTCGCCGAGATCGTGGGCTATGGCTCCACCTGCGATGCCCACCACATCACCTCTCCCTCCCCTGGAGGCGCGGGCGGAGCCGAGGCCATGCGCCTCGCCCTGGCCGATGCCCGTCTGCCCGCAGAGGCTGTTGACTATGTCAACGCCCACGGCACCAGCACCCAGGCCAACGACAGCAACGAAACCGCCGCCATCAAGGCCGCCCTCGGGGAGCACGCCTGGCACACCCCCATCAGCTCCACCAAGTCGATGACGGGCCACCTTCTGGGCGGCAGCGGCGGAATTGAGGCGGTGGCCGCCGTCCTCGCGATCGGCCACAACCTCATACCCCCTACGATCAATTACGCCACTCCGGATCCGGCCTGTGACCTGGACGTTGTGCCCAACAGCGCCCGCGAGCATCACGTGAATGTCGTGCTGTCAAACTCCTTCGGGTTTGGCGGACACAATGTCTGCCTGGCGTTTCGCCGGATGATCTGAACCCCAGCCCCCCTTCTGCCCTCCACCCCCGCCCAGCCATGGTCGTCGCCCCCACCACCTCCATCGAAAGCCTCTGCATCAACAGCATCCGCTTTCTGGCGGTCGACGCGATCAACAAGTCCAACTCGGGCCATCCCGGCCTGCCGATGGGCTGTGCCCCCATGG
>JBKDSZ010000073.1:0-7658 GCA_046340375.1 Cyanobacteriota bacterium
CGCCAGGCCCTGGCCCACAGCCTCGATCGACGTCTCATTCAGGAGCGGGTGAGCCTCGGCCTGCGCCCCCCCCTGCGGCTCAATCTGCGCCGGGCCCTGGCGTCGGACTGCGTCGAGGCGGCCCGGAGCCGCGGCCTGAGCGAGCGCCGCGTCGTGCTCCATCACGCCCTGCCCAATGCCCTTCTGCCCGTGCTCACCATCGCCGGCCTCACGGTGGCCTCCCTCATCGGTGGCGCCCTGCTGATCGAGGTCACCTTCTCCTGGCCCGGCATCGCCTTCCGCCTCCAGGAGGCCATCGCCCAGCGCGATTACCCGGTGGTGCAGGGCATCGTGGTGGTTGTGGCGGCCCTGGTGGTGCTGGTCACCGTGGCGGTGGATGTGCTCGTGGCCCTTCTGGATCCCCGCATCCGCTTCTGACTCCCGCGCCCTCCCGCGCCTTCAGCCGCCGGCATCGGGGGGGGCGAGCCGCTCCTGCCAGGCCGCCGCCGCCGGCCCGTTCAAGACATGGGCCCTCACCCCGTCCAACCGCAGCCGCTGGGGCGGCATCCCTGCCGCCGGAGGGGGTTCCACCGATTCCAGAAAGTCCTCCGTGAGCCGGAGCAACAGGGCTTGCACCACCTCCGGCGACTCCCCCACCAGATCCGCCCCCAACCGCAGCAGGGCCTCCTCCCGCACGCTCACCCGCACCGGCGAGAAGTGGCTGCCCCCTTCCACAAGCACCAGCCGGCTGCGGTCATGCCCCACAGGCAGAAACAGATCCAGCTGCTCCGCGATCGGGGGGGTCACCAGATCCAGACTGCCGCCCACCATCAGCACCGGCACCGGCAGAGCCTGCAGCCCGTGCTGGGGCCAGAGCAGGCTGCCGAAACTGTTGAACACCACCACCGCCCGCAGCCCCTCCGGCGGTCGCGTCGCCACTGGCAACGCCTCCGCCGGCAACTGGCATTGCAGGAGCAGGGAGGGATTGGTGATCGGCAAGCGGTGCAACGAGCGCCGGCAGCGGCGCTCCAGCCCCGCCTCCGGCGCCAGGCCACTGCCCAGCAGGGCCGCTACCCCCCCGAGGGAATGGCCGATCAGCACCACACCGTCCGGTCGCGGTCCCAGGGGCAGAAGTCCGTCCCGCTGGGCTTGCAGCACCGCCCGCAGATCCGCCAGGCGCTGGTGGAGGGTTTCCGCCCCCGGGGGAGGGCGCAGTCCATCGAGGGTGGCCTTCACCGCGGCCGCATCGCTGCCCGGGTGCTGCAGGACCACCACGGGCCATCCCCGCCCCGCCAGCGCCGCCGCCAGCCAGCCCATCTGCTCCGCCGTGCCGCCCAACCCGGGCATCACCAACAGCCAGGGCCGGCGCGGGGCGAAGGCCGCGGCGGGGGGAGGCGACCAGATGTCCAGGGGCAAGGCCTCCTGGCGGCCGGGCACCAGCAGGCTCACGCGCCGGGGTCCGGGACGTCCATCCCCCTCGCGCGGAACGGCGGGAGCCGGGGGTTGGGCCCGGGTCGCGGCGGGAAGCTGGGGCAACCGCTCCAGCTGCCGGAGGGCGTCCTGTTGATGGTGCAGCTGCCGGCGCCACTGCTGGGCCAATCCCAACAGCCCATCCAGCTGCAACTGCAGCCGCGGCGTCGGCAGGGACCGCAACAGCTCCACCATCGACACCTCCCGACGCTCCTCCAGCAGCCGCCGCAGGGTCACCTGCAGCAGCGGCGTGGTGCTCCCCCCCTCGGGTGTGGTGAGCAGGGTGCCCACCTCCGCGAGCAACTGGCTGCCCGCCCAGCTGTCGAGCAGCTGGCGCCCGAAGCTCTGATCCCGCAGCAGCGGCGCCCGCAGCAGATGGCGCAGGTCGCGCTGGCTCTGCCCATCCAGCAGGGCGAACCAGGCCGCCACATCCGAATCGTCTTCCGCCGGGGCGCGTCCGCCCGGGCTCGTGGGCTGGCGGCTCCAGGCCTCGAGCTGGGCCAGGGGGATCGGCAGCCGCAGGCTGTCCAGCTGGATTTCCAGCACCTCCGCTCCCCGCAGGGGCAACCCGGCTGTGGCCGCCAGGGCCGCCAGCAAACTGGCCACAGCGGCGCAGAATCGGGGATGACGGCTTGAAACGGACACCAGAGGGGGGACCATCAGGCGCGTGGCTCTCCCAGTTTCCCCCGCCGCTGCGGGAAGTGGCGCTTCTCCGTTTGCTGTCCGCCGTGGGCGCCGGTGCGGTGCTCTACCTCACGCCGATGGTGTTTCACCGGGAGGCCTTCACCGCATCGGCCGTGGGCGAAGGGCTGGCCCTGGCGGCTCTGGTGGGCGCTGGGGGCCGGATGGTGAGCGGCCTGCTCCTGGATCGGGGCCTCTCCTGTTCCTGGCCGATCGGTCTCGGCGTGGTGGCCTCGCTCCTGGGCGACGGGGCGCTGCTGCAGGCGACGACCCAGGGCACCTATCGGCTGGGCCAGGCCCTGCTCGGTCTGGCGATGGGCCTCTACTGGCCCGCGATCGAGCTGGCTGTTCCCCTCACCTGCGCTCCGGTGCCCTCCGCCCGGGCCTTCGCCCTGGCCCGCACGGCCGATGCCCTCGGTGTCGCCACCGGGTCGCTGGCCGGGGCGTTCCTGGCGGCCCGCGGCTGGCTGCGAGGCATCTATGCCCTGGACATCAGCGGGCTTCTGCTGATGGCCCTTCTGCTCTGGCGCTCTCCCCTGCCCGGCCAGCCCCGCCCCCAGCCGCATCGCTCCCGCGGACCGGTGGTCGCGGCGGGGGCGCCCTGGCTGCTCCCCCTCCTGCCCCTGCTGGGCCTGGTGGTGTTGGCCACGGCGGTGCCCGCCCTGATGCAAAGCGCTCTGCCCCTGGATCTGGTGCGGGGAGGGCTGCGCCGGCCCCCTCTCCAGGAGGGGCTGGGGGCGATGACGATCGGCCTGCAGCTGGTGTTGCTGCTCCTGCTGCAGGGGCCAGTGGGGCGCGCCCTGGCCCGCCGTCCGGTGGCCGTGGGGCTCACGCTGAGCCTGCTGTCCTTCGCGGGCGGCACGCTGCTGCTGGCTGCCTCGGCCTTCGTCCCTTGGGGATCCGCGGGTCTGGTGGCCGCGCAGGTGCCCCTGGCGGTCGGTGCCGCCGCCTTCCTCCCCACCGCCACGGAAGCCGTGGTGGAGCTCACGCCCGTGGCGCATCGGGGCCTGGCCATGGCCCTCTTCTCCCAGTGCTTTGCCCTCAGTGGTCTCACGGTTCCCTTGCTGGGGGGCTGGATGCTCGATCGTCAGGGCCATGGCGCGGGACTCTGGCTTGTCACCTCCGTGGGGTTGCTGCTGGGGCTCCCCCTGGCGCGGCGCCTGCCCCGCGGCCCTCAGTCCTCCGGTTCCGGGTCTTCAGCTGCGGGTTGAGGGGAAGCGGTTCCACCCGGGATCCAGGCCTCATGGGGCAGGGGTTCCGTGCCGTATTCCCAATCGTCGTAGTCGGGGTCGTTGCGGATCTGCTGGTGAATGCGTTTCTGGGCCTCGAAATCGTGTGGTGCCGTCAGCGGGGCTGGGGCCTCGCTGACGAGGCGTTCGGCGGGGTCGGGGCAGGCGGATGGTGCGCTGGCCATGGTCTCAGCTGCTCCGGGAGGCTGGAGAGGATCTCCATTGTCGGTGATCTCCGCCGCTCCGTGCTCCGGCCGCCCCCGCAAGGCCGACACCGCGGTGGGAATCGTTGGATACACGTGATCCGCCCCCACCAGCGCCAACACCCCGGCGGCCGCCAGCTGGTCCTGAAGCTTGCGCTTCACCCGGGTGAGGGCCAGCCGCACCCCTCGCCCCGCCAGGTCCCCGGGCAGGGCGAGGAGCATGTCCGCCGCCGTGCTGTCGATTTCGACGATCGCCTCGGCGTTGAGCACCAGCCACAACGCCGGGGGGGAGGCCCCATCCACCGCCGCCAGGGCCCGGCGACGAAAGTCCTCCGCGTTGGCGAAGCACAGGGGAGCGTCATAGCGGAAGAGCACCAGGCCGGGAATCGTGCGGCCTCCCTCCCAGTCCCGCACGTTGTGGAAGCCCGCCAGGCCGGGCACCTCCCCCATCACGGCGGCATGGGGCCGGGCCAGGCGGCTGAAGAGGGCCACCACCGACAAACCCACGGCCAGGGCCACCCCCGTGAGCAGGCCCGTGAGCAACACTCCGGCCAGGGTGACCAGGGCCAGCAGGCACTCGCTCGGTCGAAAGCGCCAGAGGCGCAGGAAATCGCCCGGATCGATCAGCCGCAGCGCGGCAATAACCACGATTGCCGCCAGCACCGGCTGAGGGAACCGACGCATCAGGGGGCCCAGGCCCACCAGCACCAGCACGGTCACCGCTGCGGCGATGAGGGCGTAGCGCTGGCTGCGGCAGCCGGCGGCGTCCGCCAGGGCGGTGCGGGTGTTGCTGCTGCTGGCTGGAAATCCGTGAAACAGGGCGCTGCCCACATTCACCGCCGCCAGGGCGAGCAATTCCCGGTCCGCCTCCAGCCGCAGGCCGCGGCGCTGGGCAAAGCCCCGGCCGGTGATCACCGTGTCGGAATAGCCCACCAGGGCGATGCCAAGGGCGCCCGTCAGCAGGGGGGCCAGGGTGGGGCCGTCGATCCGGGGCGGCAGGCGGGGCCAGGGCACCCCCGCCGGGATGGCCCCGATCAGGGCCACACCCCGCTGCTCCAGGTGCAGCAGGGGCACGGCCGCGCTGGCCAGCAACACCGCCACCAGGGGACCGGGCCAGCCCGGCGCCCAGCGGTCCAGGGCTGCCATCAGGCCCAGGGCGGCGAGGGCCACGGCCAGGGTGGGGGCGTGCACATCGCCGTGGACGATCAGCCGCTCCCGCACCGCATCCACCAGGGTGTCCGCCCGTTGGCCCGTGCCCGAGAGGGAATGGAGCTGGCCGCAGACCATCAGCACCGCCACTCCCGCCAGGTAGCCCACCAGGATCGGTTTGGAGAGCAGATCGGCCAGGAATCCGAGCCGCAGGACCGCTCCCAGGGCGCAGAGGAGCCCCACCAGCAGGGCCAACTGGCTGGCCAGCGCCGCGTGGCGCAGGGGATCCCCCGCCGCCAGGGGCGTCACCACCGCAGCGGTCATCAGGGCGGTGCTGGTTTCCGGCCCCACGGAGAGCTGGGGCGAGCGGCCCACCAGGGGGTAGAGAAGCAGGGCCGGCAGGATCGTCCAGAGCCCGGTCACGGGGGGCAGGCCCGCCAGCTCGCCATAGGCCAGGCACTGGGGCACCAGATAAGCCGCCACGGTGATCCCCGCAAGCAAGTCGCCCTGTCGCAGCGGGCCGCGGCTGTTCACACGTTGAACAGGAACTCCATCACGTCGCCTTCCGCCACCACATAGTCTTTCCCCTCGCGGCGCAGCCAGCCCCGGTTGCGGGCCTCCACCAGGGAGCCGGCCTCCAGCAGCTGGCCGCAGCTGATGGTCTGGGCGCGGATGAAGCCGCGTTCGAAGTCGCTGTGGATCACCCCGGCCGCCTGGGGTGCGGTCATCCCGGCGCGGATCGTCCAGGCCCGTGTTTCCTTTTCACCGGTGGTGAAGTAAGTGCGCAGGCCCAGCAGGTCGTAGGTGGCGCGGATCAGGCTCTTCAATCCCCCCTCGCTCACGCCGAGCCCCTCCAGGAATTCCAGGCGTTCCTCCTCGGGCAGGGCGATCAGCTCCGCCTCCACCTGGGCCGAGATGACCACCGCGGCCGCCCCCTCCCGGGTCGCCAACTCCCGCACTGATTCACTGAGGCTGTTGCCGGTCGCCAGGTCGTCCTCGCTGACGTTGCTGGCATAGATGATCGGCTTGG
Organism: Cyanobacteriota bacterium; assembly: GCA_046340375.1. Taxonomy (GTDB): domain Bacteria; phylum Cyanobacteriota; class Cyanobacteriia; order PCC-6307; family Cyanobiaceae; genus Cyanobium. The sequence continues at coordinate 5,742 of JBKDSZ010000073.1, forward strand.
CGGTCAACAGCCCCAGGGGCTTCACCAGGGCGGCCTCCTCCGGGCTGAGGTCCACGCTCCGGGCGGGCTCCCCCGCCTCCAGCGCCGTCTGCAGACGGCCCAGGGCGCCATCCTCCAGCTGGGCTTCCTTGCTGGTGCGCAGCTGCTTCTTCAACCGCTCGCGCCGCTTCTCGAGCTGGGCCAGATCGGCCAGACCCAGCTCCAGGTTGATCACCTCTGCATCCCGGCCAGGATCCACGGATCCGGAGACGTGAATCACATCCCCATCCTCGAAGCAGCGCACCACATGCACGATGGCGTCCACCTCGCGGATGTTCGCCAGAAACTTGTTGCCCAGGCCCTCCCCCTGGCTGGCTCCCTTCACCAGACCGGCGATGTCGACGAATTCGACCCGAGTGGGGATGATCTCGCGCGAATGGGAGAGCGCACTGAGCCGCCCCAGGCGGTCATCCGGCACGGCCACCACCCCGGTGTTGGGTTCGATCGTGCAGAAGGGGAAATTGGCGGCCTGGGCCTGGGCGTTGGCCACGAGGGCGTTGAAGAGGGTCGATTTGCCGACGTTGGGCAGACCGACGATTCCGGCTTTGAGCATGATCGGAAATCTACGCGCCACGGTTGTTCCCCCCAGCCGCGAGACTGGAACAATCCCCGGCTCCATTGATGTCCTCCCCGCGCTCCCTGCGATCCCTTGATCCGGTGGCTCCTCTCCCCCCCAGGCTGGCTCCCTCTTCGCCCCGCGCCATCCCGCAGCCTCCTCCCCGCTCCCGCCGGCCCCTCTGGATCGGCCTGGCTGCCTTGCTGGCTCTGCTGGCGGGCCTGGGGGTCTGGCAGCGTCAGCGCACGGCCGTCACGAGGAACGTCGTCCCCTACACCGTGGTGGCCCGCAACGGCAGCCTGCCGGGCGTGGTGACCGCCAGCGGCGAGCTCGACGCCCGGGAGCGCGTCAACGTCAGACCCAAGCGTCAGGGGCAGCTACAGGAGCTGCTGGTGGAAGAAGGGGAGCGGGTGGAGAAGGGTCAACCCATCGCCCGCATGGACGCCGGCGATCTGCGCGATCGCTTGGGGGAGCTCCAGGCCAACCTGCTCTCCGCCCGGGCGGAGATGGAACGCAGCCGCGGTGAGCTGGCGCGCAACCTCCCCCTCTATCGGCAGGGGGCCATCAGCCTCAACGATCTGCGGCGGTTCGAGGCCGACTATGCGGTGAAGGGCATGGCGGTGGCCGCAGCGCGGCAACGCCGTCAACAGCGGGAGGTGGCAAAGGACGAGCTGATCGTGCGGGCTCCCTTCGCTGGCGTGATCTCCCAGCGCTTCGCCGAGCCGGGCGCCTTCGTCACCCCCACCACTGCGGCGTCCGCCACCGCCGGGGCCACCAGCTCCTCGATCGTGGAGCTGTCCCAGGGATTGGAGGTGATCGCCAAGGTGCCCGAGAGCGACCTGGGGCGGTTGCGGATCGGCCTGCCGGCTGATGTGCGCGTGGATGCCTTCCCCGATCGTCGCTTCCCCGCCCGCGTTCGCCAGATCGCGCCAAGGGCCGTGAAGCAGAACAATGTCACGTCATTCGAGGTGAAGCTGGACCTGCTCAACCCCCCGCCGGAGCTGCGCATCGGCATGACCGCCGACATCGACTTCCAGACCGGCGCCCTGCCCGCCCGCACCCTGGTCCCCACCGTGGCGGTGGTGACGGAGAAGGGCAAGCCCGGGGTGCTCCTGGTGGGCAAGGACCGTCAGCCCAGCTTTCAGCCCGTGGAACTTGGTGTGAGCAGTGGTAAAGAGACGCAGATCCTGAAGGGCCTGTCGTCCGGCACCCGCGTGTTCATTGACCTGCCGCCGTGGGCGAAGGAGAAGAAGCGATGAAGCGTCGCGCTGCGGCCAGGATCCGGCCGCTGGCCTGGCCATCGCCGAAGGGGTTGTGGGCCT
>JBKDSZ010000074.1:0-43631 GCA_046340375.1 Cyanobacteriota bacterium
CGCCAAATCCCTTTCCTGGCAACGGATCACGAGGTCGGCCATGGCCGAGACCTTACCTGGACCCTGCGAGCGAAAGAGGCGCAAGACCACATCCGCCAGGAGTGGGTCGGCACGAGCTGGATCGTTGCAGTCGTGACAACAGGTTGCCGCGACGGCAAGCCATTCCAGGCTAGACACCTCTTTCTCACCAGCCTCCGCACAACCCCAGAAGCGTTGCTGCGCCTGGTGAGAGACCGCTGGAGCATGGAGGGTTGGCACTGGATCCGCGACACCCAACTGCATGAGGATGCCCATCGCTGCAAAGGAAATGGCGCAGGCGTGATGGGCAGCCTGCGAACAGCGGCATTGAACCTGTTGCGGCTGGCGGGGTATCCATCAATCCGCGCTGGCATCCAGAGCGTGATGCACGACATTGGGCAGCTGCTGGCGATGGCGCGACGTCAGCCCGATCACTCAGCCTACTGATCCTTTGAATCAGCCCTGGAATTAATAACACCTGAAGATCGGATGGTGATCATAAAGCTTCTAAAGAAAAGAACCAATCGCGACGCCTCAGCCAAGACCAGTGCTGATCAATTTCGAATTGCAACACGCACGCTGAGGCGCTGGGAGTTGATGATTCAAGCCCAGGGATTCAGTCGTGAACAACGGAAGAGAGGGCCGAGGCATTTCGCTCATCGTTTCAGCAGCAAAGAACGTCAGGCACTGCTGCCAGCCGTGAACGAACCATGAATGACTGATCGCACATCCAGCCAGATCGTGGCGAACCTTGCTGAGGGAAACCTATGTGGGATCTGAAACAACATTATCTCGAATCATCCGTCAAGAGAGTCGACTGAATCATTGCGGTGGAAGCCGCCCCCCCCGGAGCCAAGAGAGGCCCGGTTCTGAAAACGGCGGGAATCTATTGAGTGCTGGTCTGGGATGTCAAACTATTATCCGGGCCTGTCAAGTATTGGTTCATCTACCTCTATGTGCTAATTGATGTGTGGAGCAGACGGTTTCTTGGCGTCGAGGTCCATGCCTGCAAATGCGAAGAAACGGCCAAACACTTCTTTGATCACAACTGCCGTAATCAAAAAAACCAAGCCCGACGCAGCCACGATTCTGCACTCAGATCATGGAGCGCTGATGCGCACTGGCATAGCGGCTGCAAAGCTGGTGGAAATTGGCATTGACCGGTCCTCTGCGCGGCCACGTTTCAGCAATGACCAAGCCTATGCCGAATCGCTATTTCGCACGATTAAATATGACCAGTGCCACGCACTGCGGCATTGTCGTATCCTTTGATCCGTCCGGACCTGGAGCGATGGATTGGTGCACTGGACAGACACAGCGCATCGCCAGAGCGGCATGCAGGTGTGACGCCAGACCAGCTCCACTATTGTGAGGTAGAGCAGATCTGATGCACTCGTCAAAAAACGACAAAGAGGATCGGCAGCAGCACCCCTACGGAGGGTCGAGCGGCACCCGAGACTGGTCACAGCCAACAGTTGTACGGAGCAATCATCCGCGACCTCCATAAGAACAAGAAAGCAGATCCAAGCTCTTGGCTGCAGGGGTCAAACCTAGTCTTGCCGCAACAGCCAAAGAGCAGCGAGCGAGATAAAGAGCAAAGCTTCCGGTCTTTTGGGGAAGCCAAGCTATAGTGTATATTGAAATCCAGGCCCCAAGGGGGATGAGCTTGGTCCGCCCGCAAGAGGTGGATCGGCCTCATCCCCCACCCGGAGGCTAGCTGCACAATCCATGGCTCAGGCGTTCGCAATAGGGCAAGCGATGATCCCGTTCACTGTCCAGACTTGAAGCCAATAATCCTCATCATGACGCAAAATTTACGAGGTGCTGGGAGGAACACGAAGCGCGGGCAACCTGTCAGACAGGCGCCGATCCTCCTCTGTGAAAGGCGCATGTCATCACCCATTCAGCAGCCTGGTGGCAGCTTGGAGAAACTGATCAAATCTCCTCAAGCGCGCGAGTTTTTGAACAGGCAAACCTCAACTGAGAGAAGCGGGATGGCCCAACAAAACCGCAAGTGCTCGGGCTGGGCCAAGACCTGCTGGGGCAGGTCTACTGAGCAGCAGCCGAAGGGAAGGCCGGCGCCAGGGAGACGGTGTGATAAAATGAAAAGAATCTGCACGATTGAAGGTGGGCTTAACTCCCAGAACATCGGGTAAGTCCGTACAAATTCTAGGTTATTGCGATAAAGACGAAGACACTATTGTTCGCCTTCTGCAATCAAAACAATATGCAACCGTCCAGGAGTTGGAAGGGGAATTTACGATCGTCTATATGTCTCCAGAAATCACCGTTATCATAACGTCCATGGTTGGAGCGATTCAATATTTTTATTATTTTAATGGGAGAAAGTTTGCGCATGGGTCTAGTATTATTGATATTGTTACAGAAGAAAATCTGGATTGGAAATGGGATTGGCAGTCAATCGGCGATTTATGTGAATTAGAAAATCTCACGGAAAATAGAACGCTACATTCTGAGATCAGGAAAGTACCAGCAGGCACAATTCTGATTCATAGCAACGGACTTACAATGCGAACAAAGAACTTACTGGATTCCATAAGAGTTAGCGATGCTAACCCGGTTGATGCTGTCGATATTCTTAATCAGTCAACGAAGAGATGGGCAGGCAACAACGCGATCCTTTCACTATCTGGTGGATTTGATTCAAGGGTTATCCTCAGCTCAATGCTAAAGCAGGATATTTATCCGACAGTCGTAACATTGGGCGGCAAGGAGAATTCTGATATGCAGGTTGCAGAAATGATCACAAAAGAATTCTGTCTCGAGCATCATCGAGTCAGACTCTCACTTGAAGATTTACTTGAAAGCGGCGAGACAATTGCATCATTAACAAATGGCTCTAAGCCAGCCTGCCATTGGCACACCTATCTTTATCCGAAGAAAGCAGGACTCAATAAAGAACAGAATTTTTTTGTTGGCACTCTTGGTGAATTTGCAAGAAGCTACTACTTTGACAAAGGATTCCTTTCCCTATTGAATGATAGTATTTCAAACTTTTCTCAACGAAAGTTTTGGACCTTAAAGCTTTCCAGGCATCGAACATTTCTCAATGAGGAAACATCTTTTTTATCCTCAGAATTGAATCGTGAGATTGGAAGAGATGGGATGAATTATCGAGCCGCTAGGAATGCAACCTTATCGCATGGTGATTTTTTGGCTGGAGGAACAAGATATTATTTAGAACAAAGGATACCTCACTTCTATGCGAACGGAATTAGCATGTATAATGCTACATGCTCATGGAGATCACCTTTCCATAGTCGTCAATGGATCGAGACAATATGGAACTTGTGTGATCAGTGGAAATTGGGCTCAAATTGGCATCGCTTAGCCATAGAACGAAATTTTCCTAGACTTCTTCAGTTTCCAGAAGAAAAGGGTTTTGATCGCAAGAAAATGTTGAGACGAGCACCCTTATTCTACTGGCTCCCCTTTATGCAGCGCCAGAAATACAAGACATATGACATGAGCGCAGAATGGTATACCAAAGCTACGATACGTGAATTCATCATGGATAACAATATACATCTGGAAGAGTTTTTCAACAAGGACCTCTGCGAAACAATTCTGCAAGAGCATCTTCTCACAAAAAATAGAACCCGAGCAATTTCGTTCATGTTAACACTGCTTTATTTTAAGATTGCACTTTCCCGGGGGAAGAAATAAGATGTCGGGGAGATTATATGGTTGGCCCACTACGCTAGAATTTTTTGACAGACCTGCACAGACAATTCTGCCTGAGGAGAAGAGAATTTCTATTGTCATTCCGACCTTGAATCAGGCCGATACAATCGAAGACACTCTTCTATCAATAATTCATCAGAATTATATGAATTTCGAGATTATTGTCATTGATGGCGGGAGCACAGACAATACTCAGCATATCATCAGCAAATACCTACCTTGGATAAGCTACTACATATCTGGCGTTGACAGTGGACAGTCAAATGCTATCAATCGAGGATTTGCTGTAGCCACAGGCGACATCTATGCGTGGATAAACTCAGATGATTATTATCTGCCATTTGCATTCCAGCGAATTTCACAGCTCTTCGCCTGCAATCAAGAAATAGATGTTATTGTCGGCGCAGGTGATGTGGTCAGCAAGCATTGCAAGTTTCTTAAGCATATTACTCCGATGCAGATGAATAGACAGAATCTTCTAAAATGGCTAGAAGGCGAGTGGATTATGCAACAAGCATGCTTTTGGACTGATGCGATTTGGAAGCTGTCTGGCGGAGTGGATGAAAGCTTGAAATTGCTGATGGATTTTGATCTTTGGCTTCGATTTTCAAAACGTAGCAAGTCTATAACTGTTAACGAGCCAATTGCAGTGATGCGCTATTATCCTGAGATTAAGACGATTGCATTAAAAGATGTGGTTAATGAAGAAGCCGCTTATATCTTTGCTAAGAATGGAGAATATGCAAAAGTAAGAAAGATTGTCAGTGATATTGCAATGAGCGAAAAGAATATCGCTACAATAGTAGCTCCACCGAATAGCTTTATGTTCAGAAGAATACTCAAGGCATTGGGGGCACCATGACAAACAATAAGGAGGGTATCCGTGGAAGCAGATCGTTAATTCCCGGTGCAAGAGCAGCAAAGAATCCTAGGCTTGCAGCACATTTTTTGTTAATTCCAGAATTACTATACTCACCCCCAAATGAATCAATTATAAATGCATATCTTGATAATGGCTACAGAGTTGATATCTATTCACCCGGGCCTTTGGGAGCAAAGACAGCCTATGGTGATCAAGTAAACACTTATCCGGCAAGTTATACATGGATATGGCTATTGCGAAATTTATTCAATTCTAAATGGTTGACCTATGACTGGTTCTCCGGAACAAGCGAAGATCCGTTGGCTGTCATTGCAGTTCTTTGCTCAGTTTATGGTAAAAAAAGCTTTGGCCTTTTAGACGAAATTAAGGCTGGTAGTTATCGCGGAGATCGATCAGATCAATGGAAAATGATCTGCAAGTTCGGAATAAGACGAGCCAAGTTCAGAATTGTAAACGACAAGCATCGCATCAGTCTTTTAAGAGAATATGCCGGTTTAAGTAAATATCATACTATTATCGTTTATCCTGGCTGTTATAGAAAGTTACCAGAGCCAGATAAGGATAGCACTACACTAAAAAGGACATGGGGTTTTCCAGATACTGCTTTTGTGATTGGATCATCGGGTGGATTTAATCTGACGGCTGGAGCAGATTGGCTGTTAAATGCTTTAAAGGAGATAAAAGATATTCACGGTGTGATCCAACCTTTGGGTGTGTCTGAATTATCGGTCTTCTTACTAGAGAATCTAGAGTGTAGCGACAGAATCTTTATTCAGAAGCAACGCTTGGCTTGGCATGATGCGTGGAAAGAGGCCGTCGGATTTGATGTTGGTCTGAGCATTTACACAAATCCAGCTCCACAGTTTCAAAAGATGGGCATAAGCTCCAATCGCTTGTGCATGTTCATCGCAATGGGAGTGCCAGTCATCGCGTCAAGACAGAAGAGCTTTGCGTTTTTAGAAGAATTCAATTGTGGTATACTGGTTGAAACGTATGCTGAGTTTAAATCAGCCATTCAAGCCATCAGAAGAGAGCATCATTCCATGCAAGAGAACTGTAAAAGATGTTTTCATGATTATATTAAGGCTGAAGAACGCTTCCAGACTCTTTCTAATTATATTAAGAACCGTGGGCGTGGCGCGAAATGAGTATCAAGCAGAAGTTTAATTTGTCAATGTTTAATCTTGCCTATGCAGCGAAGGGCAAGATCTTAAGATCCGTACCCACTCGCCTTATCCCCAAGAAGGTGGGTCTTCATACAGAGTTAAATATTGCAATTACCACCTATGTCGATAGATATGATTTATTTTTCAAACCTCTTTACCATTCTCTTAGAAAACTTTGTCCTGATATAAGGATTTATATCGCAGTCAATGGATTTTACGATGATAAAGTCCAAGAGCAATATCTAAGTCGTTTTCACGACGAGATATGCAAAACAGGGTCGCAAATGGAAAGTTTTATATTACATGACAAACCAATGGGCTTAACTCGCTTGTGGAATGAACTTATCACTCAAGGAAAATGCCGAACAACACTGGTCTTAAACGATGATCTCAGAATTTATCCGTGGTTAAGACAATGGCTGGAGAAAAGATTATGGGATTCTTCGATAACACTAATCAACGGTTCATGGTCTCATTTTTTTTTCTGTCGAGATCTCTTCGAAACAATTGGTCCATTTGATGAAGATTTCCATGGAATTGGTTTCGAAGATATGGATTATACTGCGCGCTGTGCTTACAGTGGGGTATCAATAAATAACGTTAGATGTCAGTTTATTGCCCATCATGATCATCAACCTTCACGAACCTCTTTTGACGATCAGTCTTCAACGCACTGGGGGCCCAAATATTCATCTATGAATCATGAGACCTTCTTCAAGAAGTGGAAAGTTTGTGATCATGATTCTGGCATTTTTATAAAACAGCTTAATTCGTTTGTTGTCCCACTCAAGCCACTTGTTAACACGCACCATGATAGCAATATGAGATTTATACATGGTATATGTTATCCAGATAGGGACTTAATCTGAGCCATGCGATTTTTATTTGTCGCTCCATCTGCCTACCTCCTTGGTGGAGTGCAGGATTGGCTATATTCATTATCGATGGAACTAAAGAGAAAAGGACATGCTGTAAAAGTAGCAGTACCTAATAATTTTTTTCATAATGGAGCCAAATACAGCGAGCACTATAAGGGTATTGATATAGTATTTTTCAGCAATCGCACAGGTAGTTATCAGGGTCGTCTAAATGCGCTCTGTAAGTTGCTCATTAATTATCCTACAGACATCGTGGTAGGAGTCAATATTGGCGATCTCTATGAGGCTTATAGGAGGGTAATGAATAAAATACAAGGCACACGAATAGTGATGACTCTTCATGCATTTGAGGTTGAATATCTCCGCGATATCGCCAAGTATTCAAGACTTCTAGATGGCGTCATCACGACGAATAAGTTATCGAAGAAAATGGTCACAAAACTTGGCTTAATCAATGAAAGCAGAGTTCTATATGCTCCCTATGGAGTTGATTCAAATAGACTTATTGTGGAAAGAAAACACCGGGACACTTTGAAGGTGGCTTGGGTTGGACGACTAGAAAATCAACAAAAGAGGATTAAGGATTTAGCTTATATAGTCAAACATCTTGAATCTAATCATATAGACTATCAGCTATCTATTGCTGGAGAAGGTCCGGCAAAACCAGAGATCCAAAAAGAGCTGGAAGTTCAAATTCGTGAGAAGAAAATTGATTTAGTTGGTTGCCTTGACAAAAATAAGTTGCATGAGTTTTATAATAAGCATGATATACTTTTGATCACCTCAGAATGGGAAACAGGGCCAATTGTGGCTTGGGAGGCCATGTTATCCGGTTTGGCGGTCGTCAGCTCTCAATATGTAGGATCAAGACTTGAAGCTGCCCTCATTAATGAAGAAACAGCTCTGCTATTCCCCATCGGTGCTCATCAACTAGCCGCCAAGCAAATCACTCGTTTAGCAGAGACTAACCTCCGAGAGAGAATTTCAAAACATGGGATGCTAATGGCAGAGTCAAGATATTCTTTGGATCATTCTGTATCAAGTTGGGAAGAGGCTTTTTATAGGATCACAAGGTTAAAACCCCGAGAAAATATCTTTCACCCTAGAAATCATTTTATGCAAGATTCCGGGAAACTAGACTCTTTATTAGGCGCACAATCCGTTGAACGTCTTCGAGAGGTCCTCGGTAAAAAGGGATATTGTCGCGATCCAGGCTGTGAGTGGCCTCACTCCTTCTCCAGTAAATCGACTTCAAAACAACTTCTTGATTATGCAAAGATACTTGAAAAAGATGAACCTGCGTGAGCTGGCTGGCGTAATCCTTAAGGATTGCTACCGATATCAATCCTTCATTGGTAGATATGATGATAGTTATCTTCGAATAACAAACAGGCTTGAAAGAATTGAAAAAGGACCAAGAGATCTTGGATACGTCTGCTTATGGCCCCATACATCAAAGCTTCATGCACCTAGGGTCATTCCAGAGCTGGGGAAAAAACTACTAACTAGATGTGTTGATGATAATTGTTTTCAGATGAACGAACAAAGAAGTTTAGGCAGTGATATCCAAATATCTGTGCTTATAGGTCATCGTGGGTTATCCAGACTGCCACTGCTACTGGCGACGCTGAAATCAATAAGAAGCCAGATTGATATCCAACTTGAGTGTATTGTTATTGAACAGGATAGATCACCACAAATAAAAAAGTATCTTCCTAAATGGGTAAATCATATATTTCTGGAAACAGATACAGATTCGCTGATTTACAATCGATCAGCGGCTTTTAATTTTGGAGCAAGACACGCGCACGGTAGAATACTATTATTACATGATAACGACATGCTAATGCCAGTATGTTATTGTAAGAATATCCTTGCTATCGCCAAAACAGGTTATGAAGCCATCAACACGAAGCGATACGTATTCTATATGTGTCGACAGCATACAGAACGGATACTCAGATCTTTCAATCAAATAACAAGTTATCCTCCTGAATATATTGTCCAGAACTTGGAAGCTGGGGGGAGCATGGCAATAACGAAAGAAGCCTACCGAGAAATAGGTGGAATGGATGAGAATTTTGTCGGTTGGGGAGGAGAAGATATTGAGTTCTGGAAGAGATGTTCTCTGCTGAAAAGATGGATTTGGGGATATGAGCCAATAATTCACCTATGGCATCCAAGTCAACCATTAAAAGAAAGCACACGAAATCCAAACATAGAGCGAATGCAATTGTTAGCTGATACTGATCTTTATGAAAGGATAGAATCTCTAAAACGCACCTTTGATGGTCAGTCCTAACATGGCTAAATGGTCCACATCTGGCCAAGTCTCTGTCATTATTCCTGTCTTTAACAGAGAACGTTTATTACGAGAGGCTATAATGAGCGTATTATTGCAAAGTTATAAATCCATAGAGATTATTATTGTTAATGATGGCTCTACTGATAATACAGAACGTACGGCAGAGGAGCTGGCTAAGAAATGGCCAAAAACGATTAATGTTATTTCTCAAGCGAACGCCGGACCCGGACGAGCGAGAGAACTTGGTACCCAACTAGCTAGCGGAGATTTTATCCAATATTTAGACAGTGACGATCTTCTACTTGCCACAAAGTTAGAATCTCAAGTCAAGGCACTGCTTAAAAATCCAGAGAGCAGTATTGCTTATGGCATTAGTTACCAAGAAGACTATTCTTTTCATCCTCCTCTTCTGAGTGGGCCATTACGCTTAACTGGAGATGAAATACCTCATCTATTTCCAAAACTTCTCAATGAACGTTGGTGGACAACAAGCTGTCCTCTTTATAGAAGACAACTTATTAATAGGATTGGCCCCTGGAAAGATCTTATCAACGAAGAGGATTGGGAATTTGATGGGCGCGCCGGGCGATTAGATACATCGTTGGTTTGGGTAAATGAGGGCATGTCGATAAGACGCATTAATCTAAATTCAGATCATCTCAGTTTTGGTGGATGCACAAATGTTAAGAAGTTGTCTCATAGAATTCTAGCCAAGCAACTTTTATTTGAATATGCTCTTGCCAATGGAATGAAAAGAACAGATTATGAGATGAAGCTTTTTGCGAGAGAATGCTTTCTTTTATCAAGACAGAGTGGCATTATTGGTCTTGAAAAGCAGTCGAGAATTATGTTTAGACTTTCAAGAAGAGCCGCCACAGAATTCAGACGATATGGCATAGATTACATTATTTATGCGCTGCTAGCTTCATGCTTTGGATGGATCAGTGCAAGCCGCTTAGCTTCACGCTTGAAGGACATGCTAAGATAAATAGGAGTATTTGATTTAGATGCATTCCCCATTGGTATCTGTTGTAATGAGTGTACGGAATGGCGGTAACAAAGTCGTTGAAAGCATTGGCTCCATTCTAACACAAAGGGATATAGATCTCGAACTTATTTTGATTAACGACGGGTCGGATGATGACACATTATCTATTCTATTGGAATTAGTAAAAGGTGACTCAAGGATCAGGTTCTTAGATAGACCTCCAAGAGGTCTTACTGAGTCCTTGATTGAAGGTTGCGCAGAAGCAAAAGGTAAGTTTATTGCCAGACAAGATGCATTTGATTATTCAATGCCTGAACGCTTAAGAATTCAGGCATTTAGCTTGGAAAAAGAGCCGACAGCAAGCCTATGCACAAGCAACGTGCGATTTATCACAGAAGAACGGGCATCTATATTTGTGCAGTCGCCACCTGAGGGCAACTTTGAGCAGGGTTTATCCGGTATCATTCATGGATCGACTATGTTTCGGAAGTCACATTACACTCGCGCAGGTGGCTATAGAAAAGAATTTTATTATGCCCAAGACGTCGATCTTTGGAGTCGCCTATTAGAACTGGGGAAGCATATTGTGGTCCCACAAGTCTTATATGAGAACTGTGTATATCCTACTTCAATAAGCGGAACACGCACTAGTGAGCAGCGAAAGTTACATGCATTTATTGTTAATGCCACACGAGCGCGACGAACAGGCTGTAGTGAAGATATCTGGCTAAAAAAAGCCGAGAGGTTTTCACAACGGTGTCGAAAAGGTTTAGGGAAAAAGTCAAATCCAAGTAAAGGCGCATATTTTATTGGATCTTGTTTATCAGATCATGATCCTGTCTTGGCACATAAATATCTCCAGATTTCATTGAAGTATAATCCATTAAATCTTCGTGCTCGATTTAAGATGTGGCATCTGACATGAGTATTTCAATTGCCATTCCCACTCTTGGTCGCGAGAAAGTTTTGCTGGATACAATTAACGAGTTATTACAGCTCCCCATAAGAGCTGATGAGATTCTTATTGTGGATCAGACTGTTACACATCAAAATCAAACACAGACCCACCTGCAAAGATGGCATCAGGAAGAAAAGATTAGATGGATACGAATTCAGTACAAATCAATTACGCATGCCATGAATATTGCATTACGCAAAGCAAAGTCAGAGAGCGTTTTATTCCTAGATGATGATATTATCCCTGATGAAAGCCTTGTAGAAGAGCACCTGAGATGTTCATACGATAAGCCATCGTTTATTATCGCAGGGAGGGTTTTACAACCATGGCATCATGGCAAGGCAGATGCGTTAGAGAAGCCCTTTCTTTTTAATAGTTTAGAGGAACGAGTGGTTACTAGTTTTATGGGTGGTAATGTATTAATACCTCGAAGAGAAGCCATAAGAATTGGAGGTTTTGATACTAACTTTGTGAGAGTAGCGTATCATTTTGAAGCTGAGTTTGCACATCGATGGATAAATAGTGGTAACCAGATCTATTATGCACCTAAAGCATTAATACACCACTTAAAGACGGGTGGAGGTGGAACAAGAAGTTATGGAAATCATCTGACAACAATTAAGCCTGATCATGCTGTTGGCCGACATTACTTTTACTTGTGTACATATTCTTTCAGGGATGCGATACGAAGATCTATGCGTGACATCTTTAAATCTTCGCTTACCAAGCATCACTTGAAGTACCCTTTATGGATACCGTTTACATTTGTTTCTGAGATAACAGGCTATTTATGGGCTATACTGCTCATAGGATCAGGCAGAGGTTTAATCGCATCTGAACAAGTTTCTCTTCTGATTACATCAAGTCATCCAATACAATATTATTCACCTATCTTTTGTAGGCTAGACAAGTCTCAGGATTTTAGAACTGTAGTTTTTTACTTAAGCCTACCAAATGCTAGGTCTCAATCTCTTGGTTTTGGGCAAGATTTTAATTGGGACATTCCGTTGCTAAAAGGTTATAATTATAGAGTTGCAAGAACATTTAATGGTAGGGGTTTATTTGCGGGCTTTTTTGGTGTAACACTTAAAAGGCCATGGCAAGAACTTAAACAAATAAAGCGGATAGAAAAACCCGATTTAATTCTCATGACTGGATGGCATTTCTGGGGAATGGTGCAATTTTTTTTGGTGTCAAAGTTCAGTAATATCCCTATTGTTTTAAGAATGGATTCTAACTCTCTTCATAAACGCAATCGCTTATTAATGTATATCTATCACTGTTTTTTTTCTTGGGTTGATATTTGTTTAAGTGTTGGCAATCATAATTTAGAATTCTGTCTTGATTCTGGCGTTCCCAAGGATCGAGTTATTCGTTCGCCTCATGTGGTGGATAATGATTTTTTTTATAAACGATCTTGTCAAGCCAAACAGAATTATGAGAAATTACGGGATTTATGGGAGATTCCAGGCGATGCATTTTGTTTCATCTACGCAGGTAAGCTACAAAGCAAGAAAAGGCCACTTGATTTGCTAACCGCATTTAAGCAAGCGTGTCGTCTCGACTCTACAAATAAGATTCACCTCTTAATGGTTGGAACAGGTCCGCTGAGATCTCAATGCAAGCATTACTCATTAGAAAATAATCTACCTGTATCATTTGTCGGTTTTTTAAATCAGTCTGTAATGCCTGAAGCATACGCAATTGCAGATTGCATAGTCCTTCCGTCTGACGAAGGAGAAACATGGGGTCTTGTGATTAATGAGGCAATGGCTTGTGGACTACCAGCCATTGTTTCGGATAAGGTAGGTTGCGCTCCTGATTTGGTTTTAAACGGAACGACAGGTTTTCAGTTTGCCTGTGGGAATATAGAAGAGCTCACGGAACTACTAGTCTATATGTCTAACAATACTAGGTTAGCCCAAGAAATGGGATCCACTGCACAAAGACTAGTCCATAAGGAATATAGTCTTGAAAAGGTAGTTAAAAGTATTGAGCAAGCAGTTTTACGTATTCATGGTTAGGAATTATTGACAATGAGAGTTTTACACGTAATTCCATCCATTAGCAAGAAAAGAGGTGGCCCCAGCACAGCTATTGTAAATATGGTAAGGTCATTAAGAAATGAAGGTATTGACGCTTCTATTCTGACCACAAATGACAATATTTTCTATCGGGAGGCTGGTTATCCGCTAAAGCAGTGGTTTTCAATCGATAGTATACCTGTTTTAATGTTTCCCATTTTAGAATCAAGCTTAAGGTTGATAAATGAATATCTCATCTCGCCAAGTCTTGCCTACTGGCTTTACCTGAATATTCATGACTACGATGCTATTCATATACATTCTATATTTTCTTTTGCAAGTACAGTTTCCATGCTCATCGCTCGACAGAAAAGAGTGTCCTATATTGTGCGAACGATTGGTCAATTGAATTCATGGAGTTTGTCTCAAAGCCGCATAAAGAAGTTCTTAATGCTTTCACTAATAGAGAAAGAAAATCTCTCGAATGCACTTGCTATCCATGTCACGAGTAGAGCTGAAATGACTGACTTGACCACGGTCTGTCAGCATAAGCGTATTTTATGCCTAGAACTTGGCGTGGATGTAGGCAATATAACTCTCACTACCAACAAGATAGAATCTGATGAGATTCATTTTATTTTTTTATCAAGAATCCACCCGAAGAAACAGCTAGATAAACTTTTAGAAGCATTTTCGCTTCTCTCTAAGGAATATACTAATTTCAAATGGAGACTATTTATCGCCGGCACAGGAGAGCAAAACTACTTAAACTCGCTTAAGCAGCTAGCTTACAAGACTGGTATCAGTAAATATATCGAATGGATGGGGCACTTGGACGAGGAAAGAAAGCTTCGCCTATTAAACAGCTGCGATTGGTATGTGTTACCATCTATATCTGAAAATTTTGGTCTGTCAGTAATCGAAGCCTTAGCCAATGGAGTACCTGTGATCGTCAGTAATGGCGTTGGCATATCAGATATTATTTTAGAAAAAAAGGCAGGTTTAGTTACAGGAGATTCGCTGAGCCTGATAGAGGCTCTTAAATTCGCCTTGCAAGGAGTCCCGACTGAAATGAGAATCGCAGCATTTGATTTGGCACGAGATAGGTTTTCTTGGAAAGAAATTGGCAAGAAACTTGCAAACTTTTATAGAGTTGAAATATCAGATGGGAGGAATAAATGATATTCGTACTAATCGTCCTATTATTTGTCTCTTTTTTCCTTGTTATTGAGCAGTATAGTTGGAAGGGTGCAATTCTATTTACTTTATTAGCTGGATTTATACAGGATCCTTTGCGTAAGCTGTCAGGTATAGATTCATCTTACTATGCGGCCATATCTCTTATCTTCTTTATTCTTACATTCTTGATTCTAAAGTCAAAGTTCAAGAGTTGGGATCTTGAGTTAATTTGTTGGCCAAATCCTATTGTGATCACTTTGCTTCCTGCTTTCTTCTATTTACTAATTCTGCAAAGTCTAAATTCTATCGCAAGATTTAATGATGTGCGGTTAACGATAGTTGGATTATTATTTTATATTTTACCTCTGATTTCTCTTTGGGTTGGCTATAAAGTTGCCTGTGATCTGGTCTTTTTAAGGAAAATGCTAATATTATATGTAATATTATGTTCACTGACGGCATTAAGTGTATTAATAAGTATATTTGGCTTTGAAAGCAGCCTTCTAAAAGAGGTTGGCACTGGTATTGAGATCACAGGTACTGGTCAGGGATTCTCAGGACTTTGGAGAACAAGCGAAATCGCAGGTTGGCATCTTGCGGCGGGTGCATCCTTCTCATTTATACTTGGCATGTCAGAACCAAAGGGAATTAAACAGATTCTTTACTTTTTTATCACTTTTGGCCTTGCATTCCTGACAATAACCACTGGAAGAAGGAAATCATTAGGCCTGATCATAATATTCTTATCTTTCTATTTTCTTTATTACTCTTTAACAGGGAAAAGCAATAGATTTACAAAAGTTTTGGGGAGTATTGCATGTGTTGTAGTCGTTTCATTAAGTTCGTATGGTCTGATATTTAATTCAGACATTCAGGCCAATCTAGAACCCTTTTTTGACCGATCAAGCACGCTAACTATTGAAGAGTCTCAAAATCGTTTAAGCGTTCAAGGGCTAGGTGCAATTGTTCGTGGGTTGGAGATTGCAGGACCTTTTGGTTTTGGAGTAGGCGTAGGTAGCAACACGGGTACAACGGACATCGGCACTGGAAGAGCTGGTATTCAGAGCCTAAGTTACGTTTCAGAAGGCGGCGGAGGACGACTTATCGTAGAGTTAGGAGGCATAGGAATAGCCTTCTTTTCAGTTTTTTTACTTCAGATTTTTGTCTTATATATAAAGATTTTCTCTTTGGTAAGATATATTATAAATCAAAGTGTTGACATCATAACAGGACTGGCAATCTTTACCTTGGCAAATGTGGTGACTTTTTTATCTGCTTCACAGTTATATAGTGATCCGTTCGTTTTGATTATGTTAGGCTTGTGTTCAGGTGCTGTTTTGGCAATTCCAAAGATTTACCTTGATTATCAAGCAGCTTTTTCAAATAAGCTTTAAGCTTAGGAAAAAATGACTTTTAAACTATCAAACTTAGCCTCGCAATGTCTTTCTGCGATCATCCTAACTTACAACGAGGAGGCCAATATTGAAAGAACATTATCTTCTATGCAATGGATTTCAGACATTTTAATAATAGATAGTGGAAGCTCTGATAGAACTCTGGGAATCGTCCAACAATTCGATAATACTAGAATTATATATCGAAAGTTTGATAGCTTTGCAAATCAATGTAACTTTGGCTTGAAGCAACTTAGTTCTGAATGGGTTTTGAGTCTTGATGCAGACTATGTGCTTACATCGCATCTTTCTCAAGAGATTATTGACGTGCTGACCGGCACTCACGACTTAGATTCATTAATTAAGGCCTACAGTATTGATTTTTATTATTGCATTAATGGGAAGCCGATACGATCTGGACTACTGCCAGCACGCACTTGTCTATATAAGCGAGACTGCGCAGAGTATATTGATATTGGTCATGGTCATAAAGTTATCATTAGTGGAAGAACTGGTCGACTTCATAATAGAATATATCATGATGATAGAAAGACTTTTGGGAAGTGGCTTGAAAGTCAACAGCGCTATCAAAAGATTGAGGCTGAGATGTTAAGTAGCCAGCATGCACGAGATCTGCCAATGCAAGACTATATCCGAAAGCATACATTCTTGGCTCCCTTTCTTGCATTTTTCTTGTGTCTAGTTTTTAAAAAGGGTTTTCTAGATGGCAAAGCCGGTATTATCTATGCATTTCAACGATTGATTGCAGAAAGTCTCTTGTATATGTATATGCACGGCTATGAAGAATGATCCGTCAGGTAACTCTTTATAGGAACTACTATTCGACTTTCTGAGGGCAACTTGGCTCTGAACATTTGGTCTCGTTGAGCTTTTGGCTCTCTATGGTCTAAGATTGGAAGTTAGTGTTTCAATCAGGAAAGTCTTCAGTGCCATCAATCCTTATCACAGGCGGAGCCGGCTTTATTGGGGTTAATACTGCCCTGATGTTTTTCCAGCACGGGTGGCACGTATCTGTCTTAGATAACCTTTCAAGAAAAGGGACTGAGTCAAATTTAAACTGGCTTCAAAGCTGCTGCGATTCAGCAATAGACTTTTATAAAATAGATATCCGTGACTTTGAAAGAGTTCAAGACCTGGTTGGAAGAATTAAACCTGATATGCTTCTGCATCTTGCAGCACAAGTAGCAGTCACAACATCATATCTGAATCCTAGAGAAGATTTTGAGATAAATGCATTGGGTAGCTTTAACATAATGGAATCAGTTCGTCTGTCCTCTCCCGAGACATTTGTACTCTATGCGTCAACAAATAAAGTCTACGGAGGAATGGAAGATGTTCCGGTCATCCGTAAAGAGAATGGCTACGGTTTTGTCAATCTTGATTATGGAGTCAGTGAAAAACAACCTCTTGATTTTCACTCACCTTACGGCTGTTCAAAAGGTGTTGCGGATCAATACGTCATTGATTATGCACGTATATACAACCTAAACTCCTGTAGTTTTCGCCAGTCATGTATTTATGGCACAAGGCAATTCGGTATCGAAGATCAGGGATGGGTGGCTTGGTTTACAATCGCAGCTACTCTTAAAAAACCAATTACACTCTATGGCGATGGATGGCAAACAAGAGATGTGCTCAATGTTAATGATCTTGCCCTAGCCTATAAAGCTGCCTGGGATCATAGAGATGAAGTATCTGGCCAAGCTTTCAATATCGGAGGTGGGCCTAATAACACCCTCTGCCTAAGAGATTTGTTGCGTTACTTGGAACAGCGACTTGATCTCCAAATATCACCAGAGTTTGCTTTAGCTCGGCCTGGAGATCAACCTATTTTTGTTTGTGATATTCGTAAGGCAGAAGAACTATTACAATGGAAACCATCAGTATCTGTCTATGATGGTGTGACAGAACTCATTGACTGGGTTCGAGAAAATAGAAATCTATTTTCATGAGTTTTGGATCAAATAATGCTCATAAGAAAATCAAACACGCTCCAGGCATTGATAAGCACGATCGAACCCGTGGATGGCGGGGTACCTACAATGACGCGATGGATATGCAGACTTCTGGAAGAACTTGATATCAATCCTGTGCTTGCGTGGTATGCTCCCTGGAGAAATTATCCCTTGTTATCAGTACCTTCTTATAGATTATTTCGTAGTAAGAAACCACAGGCTATCCATCAGATTGCTTTTGAGAGATATGATAGTTATGGCATAGGTTCTTGGCTCCCAGAACTTGAATTTACTCACTATATACCAAGTCGTAGTTGGCAACTACTGTTAGAGAGTTGTGATTTGCATTTAGCGGTTTCTGGCAACGCACTCTGCGCTTTACCCTTCCTTCGAAGTCAAATTTCCTTCTTGGCTTGGATAGCAACTCCGTGGGAAGCTGATCGTAAAGACCGAATTCGTAAGTTTAGCCTTCCAAGGCGAATCCTTGATGCCACAATTAACACACCCATTCTAAGAAACTTCGAGAAGAAAGTTTTGACTGCTCACAATGGAAAGATTCTATGCTTAAGTAACTATACCTTGAAGGAAATTAATAACCTCGCTTCTATCGATAATGCAGGCCTCCTCTACATGCCGGTAGACACCACTCTTTTTCAACCCGACTTTGAAAAGACAAGACCCTGGAGAATTGGTTTTTCAGGTAGATATTGTGATCCAAGAAAAAATATTAGCCTATTACTTCTTGCTATAAGACTCTTGCTAGACTGGAATCATCCAGTTGAAACAATTTTAGTTGGAGATAAAGACTTTAAAAAGATCAGAACTCTAATCAATGAATATCGACTGGACAAGAGTGTTGTTTGTCACGCCCACATGAACCCAACAGATCTAGCTCCACTTTTGCAGTCACTTGATATTTTTGTTATTCCCTCTCACCAAGAAGGTCTTTGTATCGCTGCTCTCGAAGCCATGGCCTGCGGCGTGCCAGTGATCAGTACTCGCTGTGGGGGACCAGAAGACTTTGTCCTTCCTGGCATCACCGGTGAGCTTGTTGACAACAACGCTGAGGCCTTGGCTGAGATGATCAAGCGCCTTTGCATGAACAGAGGGAAACGACATCAGATGGCAGGGGCAGCCGTGAATTGGATCAAGCTAAATGCCTCTGAAAATGCCTCCAGATTGAATTTTCAAACTCATTTAACCTCTTTTGCCAATCAAAAGGGTGTTAAGATTAAATGAATATATTTTTTATGCCAGAACAGATAAACGTGCGTCTTGATCGCCGCTGCAACCCCCAAACCAAACAATGCCGCCTTGAGCTGATTTTAAATTTTCTGGTTAGTAGTACGATATAGTAGTCACTGGTTTTTTGACTTCTGGCCAACGATTTCACTTCCAATGCAGGATATGAGAATTCTTTCCCAACACCTTCCTTGCTAATCTCTACAACACTTCATGACAGTCCTTCTTGGTATTAATGCTTTCCACGCCGATTCAGCTGCAGCATTGCTAGAGAATGGCCGCATTCTTAATGCGGTTGAAGAAGAGCGATTCAGTAGAATAAAGCATTGCGCAGGATTTCCTGTGGCTGCGATTAAATGGTGCTTAGAAGATGCTGGAATAACAATTAAGGATGTTGATCATATCTGTATAAATACAGATCCCAGGGCTCACCAACTACGGAAAGCCCTCTATGCGGCAAGACATCAAGTAGATCTTCGCTTTTTATGGAAGAGATGGAAGAATAAGCGTGAACGGTCTGATTTAAAGAGACTTATTTCAGACGCCTTTCCCAATCATACTTATACCGGAAGATTTCACTACGTCGAACATCATAGGGCTCACCTTGCGTCTGCATTTTATGCCTCTCCCTTTGATGAGGCTGCTATAGTTTCCGTTGATGGTTTCGGAGATTTTGCCAGTAGTGCTTGTGGATTTGGCAGCCATAGCAATATAAATTTAGACAGATTTATATTTTTTCCGCATTCATTAGGTGCTTTCTATACCGCGATCACCCAATTTTTGGGATTTTATAATTATGGCGATGAATACAAGGTTATGGGACTAGCTCCTTATGGAAAACCTACCTACAAGGAGGTCATGAATCAGATTCTGAGCTTGAAAGGGAATGGAGACTATCGTTTAAACTTGAGATACTTTCAACATTCTGGCAAAAAAGATCTTGATCACCAGTGGAGCCAGGGATCTCCCGTCGTTGGACAGCATTGGAGTCAAGATTTAGAAGAATTATTGGGTCCGGCAAGAACAGAAGGGAAGACGTTGGAACAACGACATATGGATATTGCCAGATCTGCTCAATCAGTTTACGAAGATGCATTTTTTAATTTGCTAAGTTCTCTCTATCAAAAATATCAGTCTCCGTATCTATGTATTGCTGGCGGATGTGGAGCCAACTCAGTGGCTAATGGGAAAATCTCTCAACAGACCCCCTTCAATTCTGTCTATGTCCAAGCTGCCGCTGGAGATGCGGGGGGGGCATTAGGAGCTGCGTTGGATGTTTGGCACAAACTGTCAAAATCACGCTGTGAACCGATGCTAACTGCATATCTAGGATTCCGATCCAATAACGATGAAGTCAGCATATTGTTAAATCAAGATTCTGTTAGAGAAGAGATTGTTCAGAATAACTGTAGTGTCTATCATTTTGATGATTCTATTATATGTGAAAAAGTGGCGAGTGCGATTACGAACGGTTTAGTTGTGGGCTGGTATGAAGGAAGAATGGAGTGGGGACCTCGTGCACTCGGTCATCGCTCAATACTTGGCGATCCTCGGCGTTCAGATATGAAGGATATCCTGAATTTAAAAATAAAGAGAAGAGAGTCTTTCCGGCCCTTCGCACCCTCAGTATTACGTGAATCAGTGAGAGATTGGTTTGAGATTGATGGAGATGTTCCATTTATGATGCAAGTATTTTCAATCAGAGAGGACAAAAGAAATCTTATTCCTGCAGTAACCCATATTGATGGAACTGGTCGCCTTCAGACAGTGACTCAGGAAGAGAACAAAAGATACTATGATTTAATTCACACATTTTATCAGCTAACCGGTGTTCCCATGATTCTAAATACATCGTTTAATGAGAATGAGCCTATTGTCTGCACGCCTAGAGAGGCGCTTGATTGTTTTTTGCGAACAAAGATGGATATTCTTGTCCTTGAAAACAAGCTTATACAAAGAAGCACATGACATCTTTCCTTATCATCATCCCTACGCTAAACTCCCACGCTTTATTGCCACCTTTGGTGAGCTCTTTGCGACGTCAGAGCTTTCCTCATTGGAGAGTTCACTTTGTTGATGGTTTTAGCTGTAAGGAGCATCGCGATTATTTGCAAATGCTGTGTAAAGATGATTCCCGCTTCAGTTTTGATAATCAGGAATCGGATCACATGGGAATCTTTGGTGCAATGAATCAAGGAATTAGATTTGCAAACTCCGATAAAGATTGGCTTCTCTTCTGGGGAAGTGATGACCAAGCAGCTTCACCTTTAGTTCTTGAGTCTGTCGCCAGACAACTGCAATATTATGAAGAGATTAGTGAACGACCTGATCTGCTTGTATGTAGTGGCATTTACTATGCTAGCAAGACCTTTGATACCCAGAAGAGGGGATACTCTTTTGGCAGAACGACTAGGTTTATTTTGCGTCACTCTTTTCGTCGTTCCCTTTTCTTGGGTTCTACTCCTCCACATCAAGCCACCTTCTTCAGTCCAAGAGCAATATCACTTTTACCCGGCTTTTCCTCTTTGTTTAGACTTTCTGCAGATTTGGATTATTTTCTGAGACTCTCTGTCTTCCCTCAAATTAACGTCCGTGTAGCAAATATCGAGGTTGTTTGGATTGGGGACTCTGGTGTAAGCCAACAACAAAATACACAGCGATTGCGTGAAGTAAGATTAGCCTATGCACAAGCATTTGGTCCGCTGTGGTGGATTCCTTTTTTCTTTCGTTATTTCCAACGTATCCAGAGTCTGGCTGCCGTGAGATGAAGATCATTCTTTTTGGTTCAAATAATCCAACGGGTGCAGCTTTTCTCCATATCAGCAACGAAGATTCAATTGAGATATGGGGGAGAAGCAAGCCAAGCAAACCCTCAAAAAAAGCACATATATATTGCGATCTCGCTAATATCTCCGCCAGGTCATTAAACAGAATCAATGGTGTAATCGTTAGCTTTGCACCGATTTGGCTTTTAGCCCCTTTTCTTTTAAACCTCATGAACGAGGAGCCTGGAGTGATTGAGAATTTACGAGGTATTATTGCCTGCTCTTCTTCCTCATTTATGACCAAACGTTTTGCTTTTAATTCTTATGACAAGAAGCTGTCGCAATGTCTTGAAAGTTCTCATGAGCAAATCGCAAAGATTTGTCAGACATTATGTATACCCTTCCAAATCTTAGCTCCAACTATGATATATGGCGAAGTTCATGGCTACTCCGACAAAAATCTAAGTAAGCTAGTAAGACTTATGAGATTCACTCCATTTATTCTTCTCCCGGAATCCAATGGCCTTCGGCAACCAATACATGCCTCTCAATTGGCTAGAGTTGCATATAGACAAGCCGAAAAGATCTGGACAGGCTCTTGGGAAATTAACGAACCACAAGTATTGGCATTAGGTGGGGATTCTATCCTATCTTATAAAGATATGCTTTTAGCGATTAAACAAACCACATCGCGCCATGATTCAGCTCAGAGATGTTACATATTAACAATGCCCGATAGGTTTTTCTTTTTCCTCATAGCGTTTTTGCTGCCAATAAACCCGAAGCTTTTTGAAGCCATGATGCGTATCAATACTGATTTATCTAATTTTAAAATGGCTCACCATATCTTAGGGGAAGAACCTTTACGATTTCCAATCCATCCGTAAACAAAACCTCAATTTCTTTAACGATGAACATAGGAGTCTATCAATTTGCTTCATCATTTCTTCTTTCCTTTTTGATGGTTGCGCTAATTTTACCTCAATTACGTAAGAAGTTATTAGATAGTCCTAATCAAAGAAGTTCTCATTTGATCGCTACTCCTCGTGGTGGAGGTCTTGCTTTTGTAATCATTGGAAGCCTGTTCAGCCTTATATATTCTTCTGGCATTACGAGATGGATCCCTGTTCTATGCATCCCCTTGTCAGTCATTGGAATTTTAGATGACTACAAAGATTTGCCCGCCAGTTGGCGCTATTTCACGCAAGTGATCACGGCAACAGCGTTAATACTTATAACAAGGATTGATCTATCTATTTGGCAAATACCCGTGTACATCATTATGATTACCGCAATCATAAACTTCTTCAACTTTATGGATGGATTAGATGGGATTGTAGCCGGTTGTTCAGTGTTTCTCTTTGCAGCAACATCCAATTGGGCTCTATCTGGCTCCATCTTTGGTTTTCTTATATGGAATTGGAGTCCTGCAAAGGTTTTCATGGGAGATGTTGGAAGCACATTTATAGGCGCTGTATTTGCTGGGATTGCCTTACAAGAGTCATCGAAACAATCGATGATAGGTATACTTCTTCTAGGTTTCCCTCTTTTTGCGGATGCCGCAGTGTGTGTGATGCGAAGATTATATCATCGGAAGAATATCTTCCAAGCTCACAAGCAACATTTGTATCAACGGCTAAACCAGGCTGGCTGGAGCCATTCCAAAGTAGCAACACTGTACATCATTGCTGTGGGCTTATTAATGGTAGTAAAACTCCTGTGGGGCACAACTTTTATGGTGGCTTTAATCATAATAGAATTATTGTTCGCTTTTTTTCTCGATCAGAATATTGCGATAGAATTTGATCGATCCTGAGTACATATGCTAAAGTAAAATCCTGTCTTCGCATTTCACGCTTAGCCAACATGTTTCTTGCATACTTTCATTCGTGATAAATCTGTCAGCAACATCGGGGCCAATGCGTTTTTTTGATTTCTTTCACATTCAAGTCGTAGTCCGACGATTCTTACTTCTATTTCTTGATGGATTATTAATTGTATTCTCATTTTATGGGGCCATTGCTTTAAGACTTAATAATCCAAGCAACATCAATGTATTCTTGTCCGAGCAAAAAACTTTACTCTTGCCCGCCGTAATCAGTGGCCTAGCGGTTCTTTGGCTCTCAGGATGGTATCGAGGATTAACACGGTACACAGGAAGTTATGCCCTTTACGGCCTAATTCCAAGAAGCCTATTAATGGTATTACTGCTGCTCTTCTTAAGCACAAATGTATATATGATAGCACCACCAAGATCATATTGGGTTTTGTATTGGATATTATTCACTACTGGTGCCATCGCAATGCGTATTGTCATGCGAGATATTCTGCTTCAAAGAATGGAACGTGAGAGCGCAAAATCACTGAATACACAAGCTGATCACACAGAAACAACACTGATCTACGGAGCTGGGTCATCAGGGCTAACTTTACTGATGGCGTTGCGCAATGACCCGCGTTTTAAAATCATTGGCTATCTTGATGATGACACATTTTTACATGGAAGAACATTGCAGAATCAACCAATATTTTCGCCTGACAAAATTCCTAATTTAATTACAAAGTACCGACTCAAGCAAGTTTTGCTTGCAATGCCATCCATCTCTAGACAACGGAAAAGATATCTTGTAGATAACTTAACTCATCATGGTATTAATGTCCTATCAATCCCATCTCTTGGCCAGTTGGCCAGCGGCTCTCGAATTGTAAGCGATCTCCAAAGCGTTTCTATTGAAGATCTACTTGGAAGAGAACCTTCGAACCCGATTCCAAGGCTTCTTAAGATAGGAGTGGAGGAAAAAACGTTATTAGTGACGGGAGCAGGTGGTTCAATCGGCAGTGAACTATGTAGACAAATTTCATCTCTGGGTGTGAGGAAGCTCATTATTCTTGAACGCAATGAATTTGCTCTTTACTCAATAAATAAGGAGCTGATGGAGAAATTTCCCCACAATAAACTAATCCCAGTCTTAGGCAACTGTAGTGACGAGAAATTACTTGAGAAGATTTTCAGTTATCATAATATTCAGACAATCTTTCATGCCGCAGCTTACAAACACGTGCCATTAGTTGAAGAAAATATTTGTGCCGGTGTTTCAAACAATATATTATCCACCAGGGCGGTCATTAACATTGCAATAAAGAATCGTGTCGAGCGATTAATGCTCATTTCAACAGATAAGGCTGTGAGGCCTACAAATATTATGGGAGCAAGCAAACGAATCTGTGAACTGATGATTCAAGCTTCTGCGGAGAGTTGTAAGAAACATGGCACCATTCTCTCCATGGTTAGGTTTGGGAATGTGCTAGGTTCATCAGGATCTGTGATTCCCCTATTCCATGAGCAAATCGCGAAAGGCGGACCCGTCACTGTCACACATCCTTCTGTCACGCGTTATTTTATGACAATACCAGAAGCTGTGCAGCTTGTTCTCCAAGCAACAGGAATGGCCGTTGGAGGTGATGTTTTTTTACTGGATATGGGTGAGCCTGTACGGATAGCTGATTTGGCAAGACAAATGATCGAACTTTCTGGTTTGCGTATAAAAGATGAATCTTCGCCTGATGGTGATATCGCTATCGAGTTCACCGGACTCCGTCCTGGTGAGAAATTATATGAGGAACTATTGATTGACTCCAATGATCAGGACACTGATCATCCTCTCATTCGTCGTGCCCATGAACCCAGGTGGATGCGTGAGGACTTTAATGAACTTATAGATCAATTAATCTACGCTTTAGAACAGTGGGATGAAAAAAAATCCTGTTCACTGATCCATCAGTTAGTTCCTGAACTCACATCAAAAGTCAGTTATTAATTCCATGAAGATAAAATTAGGTCAACTATTGTCTGCTGTTGATAGACTTCGATTGGCGGAGTATTTAAAAACGTTGATTTCGCGTTTACCGCCGCCAACCCTGCGCAACCTGTGGCTTACTCTCTGTGCCCTAGTAGCCACTCAGAATTTAGTGGTCTTTACTAACACTCAGATTACGGGTAATGCGATCACCGCTTTATTGGTCTGGGGAGGTGCTTTAATCTGCATGGAAGATCAAATTGAGGACCTTCGTCCACGCCCGTCATTCCTCGGGCTATTCATAGGCACTTCTCTAACAATGTATTCTCTCTACAGGACGTCAACCATTTTCAACTCGGATTCATTCCTATATTTTCTTCCCCCTGTAGTTGGATTCGGTTTAGTTTTAATGGTTGCTCCGTTCAAGGAAATCCTTAAGTTTAAAGACTCTTTTATTATACTTCTTTTGCTGCCAAGTTTCGTTGTAATTCAGATTATTGTTGCCACCTATGTCACAGATGATCTTTCTCTTTTAACAGCAAAATTTGTTCTTTTCTGGCTTGGTATTCTTGGGATCACCCCCGTTCAGATTATTGGTAATACTGTTTACACAGTGGGTGGTGCTGTGCAGGTCATGCATGAATGCAATGGATTTGAAATGATTATGCAAATGCTAATTACAGCAATTATTTTTCTTGTTGCCTTTCCTTTGCGTTCGAGATTGGGGAAAGCTCTTGTAATCATTTCCGCTCCATTAATTGGATTTATTATAAATTCACTGCGTATCACTTTTCTTGCATTTTTTACCTCATTCAACTCAACTATGGGTCGTACTCTGTTTGATTTTTTCCATGAACAAGTCGGTTCTCTAATCTTTTCAGGAATAGCTGTTTTTATCTTAGGGTATCTCTATCTTGCTGTTCTAGAGCGAGAGTTACCCCCTCTCCATGATCACTGAGATGCAAAATCAAGCCTCCCCTCGGATGACTCTCCAAGTCTACATATTCACCCTTTCCTTAAGTATTTTGGCTTGTCTTTATGTGGTCTTTAAACCTGGCATTTCATCACCTATCTATCCAGAGGTGAAGATGAGATCAGCCTTAAATAATCCTGAACTCGGTTCTCTTGCATCCTCAACAAAGACAGCGCTAAACAAGAACTCTTCTGAACGAACAACATCTCATCTTCACACATACAACTACCGGGATGGAAGCAAAGTGATGGCAGTCATGGTAAGAGTTAAGAAACGAGATGACTTTAAGATCGAAACCTACGGATTGCTAACAAAGAATATAGAGCCAATTTATATTAAGAATTCAGCTACAACGTCATCCATCCCACCATCGCTATCTGGCTTTATTGGAAAGGACAAATTTTATCAGACGTGTATTGTGCCAAAAGCAACTAACATCAATGATAGTGACTTTAGACTAGATAATCTTACCCGAATAGTAGAAAGTGTAAACCCAAGTTCAGCTAGTTTGTTTGATAAGATTATGGGATGGAAGGAGCATATTGATTATTCATGTTTAGTGTTGACATATAAGCCGGCCAATAGCTCAGACACGATACCTTCAAAGAGCTGGCAAAAACTGATTCAAGATGTACAAAAGAATTTGTCTCAATAATTTAGCTTACCTACACCTCACTACAAACAAAGTCGTGTTAAAACATGTTATTTAACTGGCGCAAACGGAAAGGTCCTTCTCAACAACCACAGAACCCGCTTTCCGTAAATAGAGAAAGCAACTCGCAAACTGAGTTTATTTTTACTTGGATAATTACCGGAAAGCTTGCCATTGGTCCAATGCCACGTCACGAAGAGGATTGGGATCTGCTTGAAAAGAGTGGGATCAAGAAAAGATTTAGCTGTTGTTATCCTGAGGAACATATTTTTGCACCAGTACCTAGGTATTGGGAGAGTAGTGGAGTTTCTTTACCTGATCATCGTCTTCAAGAAGAACTGACGCCAGAGAAACTTGTCCTTGCATTAAATCAAGCTATCACGCTTTTGTCTAAGGACGAGTCACCAATGTATCTTCATTGTTTTGCAGGTCAAGAACGGTCGGCATTACTCGCGATAGGGATAGTTAGTATCACTGAAAATAAAGATCTTTTCGAAGGTTTAGCCTATATTCGTCAATGCTATCCTAGGGCAAGACCACTATATGAACATCTTGATATCCTTGAACGTGTGCTTAAAGCCTTTAAGTAGTTTATTTCCTTATGGCTATATTTTAGTGCAAAGATATATTATGTTTTGTTATTGCTGTCCTCGGAATCATTCTGTTTAAATTCTGAACGCTGATCACTTTGATCTAAGACATTATTACCTGGGGAAGCTTGTGAGTTATGATTGGTAAAGTAAGAATTCTTTGCCTGAGCAAGATAACTGTTTTTGCGTTTCTTTCCATAGCTGTCAGTATACGCATTGCCATAGTGATAATAGTATCCATATTCATATCCGTAATCATTTAGATTGGTCGGGAAGGAAACTTGATTGCAGATCAAACCTAAAACATCTACACCTGTAGCCTTAATGCGGCGACATGCCTGTGGAGTTACTTGACGCGACACTTTACCAAGTCCTACCAAGAAAAGGATGCCGTCGAGCTTTTCCCCCAAAAGAATTGGGTCGGCCAAAAGTAGACAGGGTGGGGTATCAAATAGGATGATGTCATAAGTTGGATGGCTGCGAATATTTTGAATAACATCTTGACAGCGAGAGGAATTCAACAGCTTTGCTGGATCCGGTGGCTTTGGACCAGATGGAATAAAGTCAAGATTTTCTTGAACAGGGACAATTAAATCTTCAAACACAGCTTTGGAGTCTGTTAGTAAGGTAGAGAACCCATCTCCACCTGAAGAGACTCCCAAGTATTTGGCTTGCGTTGGCAGCCGCATATCAGCATCCACAACAAGAACTTTCAAACCAAGATCAGCAAGGGTCCGAGCAAAAATAGAGATTGCTGTTGATTTACCTTCACCCTGCGTAGATGATGTCACACCAACAACCTTTATATCCCTATCAGCCCTCAATAAGCGGAAAGTAGTGAACAGACTTCTAAGAGATTCCTTGATTGCAAAACGCTCACTAGCACTCATATTGGCAATGCTTTTGCTGATATTCAAACCCGGTTCAAGAGGCAGATAAGGAACAAGACCAAGCACAGGGAGTTGTAATTCCTTCTCTGCTTCCATGGGTGTGTGAAAGACATTATCTGTGCGTTCACGCAATACCGCCGCACCAACACCAGCGATCAAGCCGAATAATAATGCTTTTAATAAGTTATCACGGATATTGGGTGACACTGGGGAACTGTTGAACGTGGGAGGAGAAATTACTTGCCAAGGCGCAACAAAGCGAGCTTTTTCTAATTTATAATTTTCAATGGCGGATGAGTAGGAGGCATAATTTTCTCTGGCCTCTTTCAACCTTTGAGACAGTTCAACAAATTCTTTTATCTTAGTTGGACTATTTTTAAAGTTTTCATTGAGCATTAGGATCTGTCTATTAAGCTCATCTTGTTTTTTCGCATTTTGAAAGAGTCTGTCGCGAAGCACATCAAGTTGTAGCCCCTTCACAACTGGAACAAGGGCATTTCTTCGAGCCAATAGAGATTGTACTACGGGTGAATCGTCTCTATAGACTGATCTTGCTTTCGCTAGCTCAAGATCATATCTCTTGTATTCAGACTCAGGATCATCAGCCCCAAGGGTTTCCTGAAAAACTTGATTTGTCGGCTTAGCGGACTGAGGCACCAGAGTACCTTGCCTTCCAAGTTGCTCGATCGGAGGGGGGGCTCCAGACGGTCGGTAGGTTAACTTACCAGATTTAACTGTATCGATTTGATTTTGGATCTGGACTTGCTCTAATTGGAGTTGGGTCACCTGATTCACAAGTTCGTTCCGTTTCGTCTCGATAGCCTCCGCATTAACGGTTGGATCAAGAACCAGATTGCGCTCCCTAAACCTTTTGAGTTGAGATTCATACAAATTTACTTTCGCAAGAATCTCTGGAGCTTGGGCATCAAGCCACTTCATACCTCCATCGATACCCAGCTGTCTCTGTGCAGTTGAAAACTTGACATATTCATTGGCGATATTTTCAAGGATTAACCTTCCTTGCTCAGGATTCGTCCACCACAGACTGACCTTCATTACCGAAGTTGTATTTTCTCCGCCCTGGATCTCCAATCGCTCAACAATTTGTGAAGTTTGCAGCCCCATTCTTTCGGCGACAGGATTTACAACGAATGGGCTTCTTAAAATAGCTCTCAAAGCTGGGATATTATTCGTTTTTGCTCTTGCCCTTGCAACAGTTGCAATTTTTCCTTCGGCACCTAGAACCTGATCATCAAGAATAGCAGGCTCTATCTGCAAAATAAAGTCTCCTGCATAAACAGGATTAAATTTCAACTCCCGCCAAGTATTAAGAGCAAAAAGACCGGACACGACAGCAGATGTAATCAGAAATATACCTTGACGTCGCTTGATTGTGCGAATTAGTCCAGCAAAACCACCCTGACTGCTTTCAGCATTTGTGAAGGGTGAAAGGTTTGACTCCGGTGGGCCAGCCTGATAAGACGCTGGTGGAAGTGGAGGAAGGCTTGCACCTCCCCCCGAGGCAGGTTGAAATGGGGTGCCAGTGGTAGTCACGAACTTTTTTCACCTGACTCAATACTTTAAACCGTTCCTTGCCGGGCTCAAAGGTTCTATGAACAGATTAGGATCCATCCCAGTGATCAGTCTTGGGATTGAAAATCGGTTAAAATCCAAAACTGAATTGGTTGGAAAAATGATCTGTGCGCCCACCGAAAGTAAACATTCAACCTGGCACCAGCGTTACCTGCCACTACTACTTACCACGACTATTGTTGTTTCGCCATGGCAGGTAGCCTGTTCATCGCCTGTCACGCCTCCTATTCCAGGCACGTCTTCCAAACCTCTTGGAGGCACAGTATCGTCAAGCACGCCAGCAGCAAGAACTTATCAGAAGCGAGTTCCACTTAATCTGGCAGAAACTTATACTGATTTATACACTTTAGGTCCCGGTGATGGGTTGACTCTTGTTTTTCTTGATCCAGAGTTGAAAGCGGTTGGTGGTCCGTTTGCAATCCTGATGGACGGCACAGCCATCCTTCCCTTTATTGGCTCAGTTCAACTGGCCGGTTTAACGATTGGGCAAGCTTCTCGATGGTTAACAAGTCTTTACGAAAAACAGATCGTTCGTCCTCAGCTACTCTTGCAGCTGACTACACCAAGACCAACAAAAGTCACCGTTATTGGAGAAGTCACTAAACCAGGATTTTTTGAGTTGTCGGGCATTCCACGAATTATTAACGCAGTACAATCAGCAGGTGGCATCACAGCCAATGCAGATATCAGAAAAATAATGCTACGAAGGGTTGTTGGTCAAGATGGAGCACAAAAACAAACCTTTTTGGACTTATCCCAAGTATTCTTCCTCGGCAATCAGTTTCAGAATCCGATCCTTTTTGACGGAGACACTGTTATTATTGGCCGAGCGACTGAACCGTTGCCTGACGAAATCATTCGTATCGGAAGAACAAATCTGGCGCCGCTCACGATCAATGTCTCTGTGCTGGGCGAAGTCAAATCACCGGGTTCGATCGGGTTGCCCGCGAACACTCCTTTGATGGAAGCCATTTTCAGGGCTGGCGGCTTGGCTAAATGGAGGGCCAACAAAAATCATATTGAACTGATTCGTTTTAATGATAATGGAACAACAACGCGCCAGGTATTTACCTACAAACAAGATCTTAATGTATCGAATGGTTTCAACCCACCTCTGCGAGACAGGGATACAATCATTGTCAATCGCTCGTTCTATGGCGAAGCAATTGATGCACTCAATGATCTTGCTGTGCCCATCGGGATAGTAAATAATCTCGGCGGAATCGGCAACAACTGGGGCTGGAACAACAATCGTTGATCCCTTACTCGAACTCATGAAACATCTCCCTCCCTCCCAAGACAAAGACAACCGTTCAGCCATTTTCTGGGCTCTGCTTAGTCAGTCTATTTGGCTTCCTGTCATCTTTTTCCATTCACAGGATCAAGTGAGATCCACTCAACGTGATTACTCTTCACTGATCACCGCCCAACAGCCTCAGGATTTAGGCGGACAGCTTGCATTGGGCCCAGCAGGTCAACCTTTACATCCAGATAAAATCTCTCCTTTATCCCAAGCGGGTACCAAAAAAGGAAATGCAGGTATCCTTCTGAATTCTATTTATTCTCAATCTGGAGGGTTCCCTGCAGGAACAATAAGGTCATTAACTGATCGGCACTCTCTCAATGCAGTCTATGGTTCTTTTGCGCCCAATCCATCAAGACCGTCAGCAACTGCATCTGGATCCGTAATGAGAGGAGAGATGACAGGACGGCTGGCTTCGAGTGGACAGCGCCTTTCATCAATTCCCTTTTTCCAGAATTTGTATTCCCGATCTGAGTTATTGGGCGGTACGCTTACTCTACAGGATCTTTCAGAGCCCATCATGCCACCGATTGCAAGGGCAGAGCGTGCGCAGTGGTCTCGCTCTGGAGATCCATTGGCCCCGTTACCAGAAATTTGGCGCGAACCCATGCGGCGCGCCTTGAATGCTCTTGCTAGAGATGTGCTCACAGCCAATGCAGACCGATCTGCAGCTTCTCAACAAAGCATCGGCTTTAATTCTGCCCGTTTTGTACATATTCCATCGTCAAGAATTCGACAGGCCAGTGAGATTCCACTCGCCTTGCAATCTGATGGAAGTGTTGATATTCTCAACAAACCAGAAGATCCTGTCGTCATTGATGAGATCAAGCGATGGTCAGCCAAACAAACTCTTCCTGAAAAGGGCAAGATCAGCCCAGCCGTGGTGCAATTGCATCCGATGGAGCCCTTGAGCAGTGCTTCATCTCCCAACGACAGGCCATCGCCAGTGGCAATCTCTCGGCCTCCTTCTTCCGATGCCCTCGTCCCGTCCCTGCCAGCCGTGCATTCAGGTCCGGATTCGATCCCAGCAAGCGCTACAGAGAGGCCGAGCTCAGCATCAGTTGATTCCGCGCCCCCGATCAGCGCAGCGGCCCCTGAACCTGCCAGGACTCCGGAGCCACCGGAGTCAGCCAGACAAGCGGGATCATGAGCAGCTTCTACTTTGGCGCGATGAAAAAGATCCGGCTTGGTGGAGCAGCTGCTGCTGTCTGTCTTTCCATGCTCTCGCCTTTGCCAGGTGTGGCGCAAACCTCGCCGTTACCCTCTCGTCCCGTCTGGACACCAGCTTCCGATGATCCGCTGGCTCGCGTTCCTGATTGGACTGCGGTCGAAACTTTCGGTGACATGCCAGCTGAGTTTTTGCCAGTGCCTTCCACCATCACTCCGGCTGAGCTGGCGGCCAGACCCAGGGTGGAAGGCCCATACAAAGGTCGAGGAATTTTCGGGGTCGGGGGCGGCATGCGAGCTGGCGTGTACACGGGCGATCCCACAAATGCGGTGCTGACAACGCGATTTGGCTACAAGTTAGATGATAATTTCTCCCTCTCTCTTCGACCGACCAACATTTTCTCGTCCTACGACAATAATAACAATGATAACTTCTGGAGCAACAATGAAATCAGACTTCCCCTCACGGTGGACGTTTTTCATGGATTTTTTCTCTCGCCCTATATCGGCGGTGGCAGTGCCACGAACGCCGATGGGCTTGGCTACACCGATGGAATGTTCACGGGCGGACTGGATGTTAACATCACAAAATATCTGACCATTGGCCTGAATGTGAATTATATCTATCAAACCAACCTTGACGATACAGATTGGGAGGCGTTGGGCATGCTTTACCTTCGCTTTTAATCAAGCCTGGTCTGCGACAGGATTGGAATACCACCATTAATAACACATCAATCCGCAACCGCAAGGAGTGCAGCTTCAATCTCTTGACGCTGTTCCTCATCGTAGCCCCAGCGTTCGTAGAAGGCCCTCTCTTCTCCCTGTCCTTTCAATCCGTCCAGCATGTCCTCCAACTTTTCCTTCACCAGAGCGGGATCAAGCTGCGCGAGCAACTCTCTGCTCCTTGCCCGAACCCGCAACGATCCATCCAGAAGAGATGGGTCCTGCTGACGTCGATGGTGCACCGCCATGGCCGTGCTCATCGCCAGGTTGCGCACGGTGAGATCGACCACGCCCACCCCCGCCTGTCGAAGCTGGAAGACCAACGCCTCCGGCAGGCGATCCATCAGGGGGGAATCGCCCGTGAGTGAAACAACAAAAAAACCTCGCGCTCCATCGCGATGGCTCACCAGTTGTCCCACCGCATCCGCCAGCACCTCATCGCTCAACTCCCCCGCATCCCAAAGGGCCAGTTTTTCCGCACTGATGGCCATCGCCTCCTGGAACGTGGGAAAGCTCGCCATGGATCTCCTCCGGAATCAGATGTCCATCTTCGCCAAAAGCCAGCGCGGGCTGGCACATTTGAGGCATGGAACACCCCTCTTCGCCCCTCGTCCCCGTTGACGGACCATCCCCAATCCCTGAGGAACCCGGCCAAGACTTTCGTTCCGGCTTCATCGCCCTGATCGGCCGACCCAATGTCGGCAAGTCCACCCTCCTGAATCGCCTGGTTGGTCAGAAGGTGGCGATCACCTCTCCCGTGGCCCAGACAACCCGCGGGCGATTGCGGGGAATCCTGACCACAGCGAGGGCCCAGCTCATCTTTGTCGACACCCCTGGCATCCACAAACCCCACCATCTCCTCGGCGAACGGCTCGTGCGAAGTGCCCGTGAGGTCATCGGCGAGGTGGACGTGGTGTTGTTGCTCGTGAAGGGCTCTGAACCCGCTGGCCGGGGGGACGCCTTCATCGTTGATCTGCTCAGACGCAGCCAGGTGCCCGTGCATCTGGCCCTCAACCACTGGGATCTGGTGCCTCCTTCCGGCCAGGACGCCCAACGGGAGAGCTATCGCCAGCTGCTGGCGGAATCCACGCCCGGGGAGAAGGAGAGCGGGATGTGCTGGCCCGTTCATCCGATCAGCGCCCTCACCGGCCAGGGGACCGACAGCCTCCTGGAGGCCCTGGCGAAGGACCTGCCGATCGGCCCCTGTCTCTATCCACCCGAGACGGTGAGCGACCAATCGGAGCAGAGGCTCCTGGCGGAACTCATCCGTGAACAGGTGCTGCACCAGACCCGGGAGGAGGTGCCCCACTCCGTCGCCGTTCAGATCGATCGGATCGTGGACGATGATCGCCCCACAAAGGCTGGCCAACCCCGGGTGGCCGTGCTCGCGACGGTGCTGGTGGAACGCCAGAGCCAGAAAGCCATCCTCATTGGCCGTGGCGGCCAGATGCTCCGCGCGATCGGCAGTGGCGCTCGTGCGCAGATGGAAACCCTCCTGGGGAACCCCGTCTACCTGGAGCTCTTCGTCAAAGTGGTGCCCCATTGGCGTCGCAGCGCGGCGCGGCTGGAGGAATTGGGTTACGGGCTGCGGGACTAAGGTCGGGAGACTGCCTGAACGAGGCCTTGACCGCCTTTCCGCCCGAAGACATCCTTGACTTTTTGGAGCTCAGCGCGGGCGAATGGCTTGCGCTGCGCAGCCTCCTGGACCCCGATGGACCTGAGCCCGCGGCGGAGACCATGGAGCTTGGCGCCACGTCCCAGAACTGGCAGCAAGCGGATCGGGGCGAGTTGACGGTGAGCGTCCTGGAAGCGCAGGGAGCGGACGACTGGGGCGGGCTGGAGGTGAGCCCTCCCGCGGGAGCCAGCGTGCGGCTGCGCTTCCGTCGCGATGGCACGGTTGGGCTCGGCGACCAGCGGGGGCATTGGCGGCTGGCGGCGGATGGGAGCCTGGAGCTGGAGGTGGAGCGGGAAGGAGGCGTGGTGAAGGAGCGCATCTGGTTCAGCAAACCCAATCTCCGCCTCCGCTGCACACTGGAACAATCCTCGGCTGGTCGCCCCGGGCGAGCGAGCTTCAGTTCGGAGATCAGGCGCGTGCGACGCCCGGAGGATGCAGGGAGGCGCCCGCTGGCCTGAGTGAAACCATGCGGATTGATGTGATCAGTCTGGTGCCGGAGGCCTTCGGGTGCCTGTCACAACTCGGTGTCATCGGTCGGGCACTCCAGCGAGGCATCGCGGACCTGCACCTTCACAATCCAAGGGACTACGCCACGGATCGTTACCGCAAGGTCGATGACGAACCCTACGGGGGAGGTGCGGGCATGGTGCTCAAGCCCGAGCCCGTCTTCGCCGCCTTCGAAGCGGTGCCCCACCAGGGAGCGCGACGCAGCCTTCTGATGACCCCCCAGGGAAAACCCCTCCATCAGAGCGACCTGGAGCGCTGGGCCCGGAGCGCGGACCAACTGGTGATCGTCTGCGGGCACTACGAAGGATTTGATGAACGGATTCGCGGCCTGGCGGATGAAGAGATCTCCCTGGGGGATTTTGTGCTCACCGGTGGGGAACTGCCCGCCATGGCGGTGATCAACGGGGTGGTGCGCCTGCTGCCGGGAACGGTGGGCACAGCCGCCTCCCTGGAGGAGGAGAGCCATCAGGGAGGATTGCTTGAGCATCCCCACTACACGCGGCCCCCGGTCTTTCGGGAGATGGAGGTGCCGCCCGTGCTGCGGAGCGGCGACCACAACGCCATTGCCCGCTGGCGCGAGGAGGAGCGGCAACGGCGCACGCGCGAGAGGCGGCCGGATCTCTACGCCCGCTGGCAAGCGCGGGACACGGGCGAGTGGAAGACTTGATCCGTTCAATCCGGATGCCCCATGGATCTGCGCATCGGCCAGGGCTACGACATTCACCGTCTGGTGGCGGGCAGGCCCCTGATCCTGGCTGGCGTTTCCCTGAACCATCCAGCGGGCCTGGGGCTGGACGGCCACAGCGATGCGGATGTGTTGACACACGCCCTGATGGATGCCCTGCTTGGGGCCCTGAGCCTGGGGGACATCGGCCAACACTTCCCTCCAGGGAATCCCCGCTGGAAGGACGCCAACAGCCTGCGTCTGCTGGAGCAGGTGATGGCCCTTGTGCGGGAGCGGGGCTGGCAGGTGATCAACGTCGATCTGGTGGTGGTGGCGGAACGACCCAAACTGCACCCCCACATCGAACAGATGCGGGCGAATCTGGCGGAACGCCTGGCCCTGGCCCCGGATCGGGTGGGCGTCAAGGCCACCACCAATGAAGGGCTGGGGCCGACCGGCAGGGAGGAGGGCATCGCCGCCTACGCGGTGGCGCTTCTGCACCATCCCTGATCCAGCCGCGGGCCCTGGCCCCTGCGGGGGGAAGCCTGCCTAGGGTTGCCCTGTCAATCTGGACGCTTCTGGGCTCTGCGTGGACGGGAACAGTCATCCATCGGGCCTGGCCGCCATCCGCCAGGGGTTGGCGAATCTGCTGACAGGCCATCCCCTGCCGCCAGGCGAGACGCTGGTGGCCGTGGTGGAGCATCTGCGGCTCAAGGTGGAGGCCAAGGGGAGAGATGCCTGGCTGCGGGCCGAGCAGGAGACATGGGATCCCTGGCTGCGTCAGCAAAAGGGGTTCATCGGACGGGAGGTTCTCTGGGACAGCGCGAGGGAGGAGGGGGTTCTGCTGATCCACTGGGCCAGCCATGATGACTGGAAGGCCATTCCAAGCAGCGCGGTGGAGTCCGTCCAGGCCCGTTTCGAAGCCGCCGCCCGATGCTGGCTCGGCCGATCCGCCGAGAGCGAGAATCCCTTTCCACTGATCTTCACCGGCGAGATCCACCGGCCATGACCACGCCAGCCCATCTGGATCTCCACCGACGCAGACGGATCGGCATGGTGGAGGCGGTCTGGGGGCAGAACAAACGGGCGGATCAAATCGCCGCGATCCTGCGTGACCTGGTGGCCGCCGGAGAAACAGCCCTCGTGACAAGGGTCTCCGCCGGCAAAGCCGCCGCCGTGGATCGGTTGTTGCGGACGGAGGATCCTCGGGGGCCGACGCTGACCCACCATCCCGAGGCCCGCTGCCTAACGGCCCCGGCACTGCCTCCCGTCAATGCAACCCTGGGGATGGTCACGGTGGTGACCGGGGGCACCAGCGACCATGTGGTAGCCCGGGAAGCCGCACTCGCCTTGCGCTGCCATGGCATCCAGTGCACGCTGGTGGAAGATGTGGGCGTGGCGGGTCTCCACCGCCTGCTGGATCGGCTGGAGATCCTGAGGGAGGCCACTGTGCTGATCGTCTGCGAGGGCATGGAGGGAGCCCTGCCCACCGTGGTGGCCGGTCTGCTGCCCCAACCGGTGATCGGCGTGCCGATCTCCGTGGGGTACGGGGTGAGCGCGGGAGGATCGGCCGCCCTGCAGGGCATGCTGGCGAGCTGCGCCCCCGGGCTGACGGTGGTGAATATCGACAATGGCTACGGGGCTGCGATGGCGGCTCTGCGCATCCTCAACAGTCGCAGTTCGTCCGTTGGATGCTTGCCGGACCAGAGACCTACAGATGCTGGAGCTGGGGATAGGCGGTGAGCAGTTCCTCTGTCGTCAACACTTCGCCAACCCCCTCGGGCTGCCAGATCACCTCCAGGGCGATGAGGTCGTCTTCAGGGATGGCACCGAGCTGTTGCAGAGCATCGCGCAGGGCCTCCGCCGATTGGGCGTCCTTCAAGAGAAGACGGTTGCGGGACGCCACCAGAAGGGTGACGGCGATGAAGTCGCCGCCAACCCCGCCGGGATCCTGCCGTTCCGCGCTGGAGGCCGCCTGATCACGCCGTCCACCCACATTGCTGAGCACCTCCTTGCGCAACTTGCTTCTCTCCTGCATGGACAGACGATTGAACGTGTCTTCTGCGGCGGCCAGGGGAACCTGGGCGGCCTCCGCGTTGGCGTAGACCCAGAGTTCGGGATTGCGCAACAGGGCCAGGGATGCGTCCTGAAGAACCTGGCGCAGGCCGGCGGGGGTGCCGGTGTCGGCCGTGGCCGCCAGACGGCGCAGGTCGGCCTGCAACTCCTTGGCCGCAGGCAACAAGCCGACTTGCACCTGAGCGAGGGAGACCGGCCCACGGGGCAGCACCGGGGCGTCGTCGCCGGCCAGTCCCGCCGGATAGGCGGAACCATTGCCTCCGCGCAGGCCATTCACAATGAGGCCAACCACCGCCATCAGGATGAGAAAGCCGAACAGGCCACCGCCGAACCCGAAGATCGGCACGATGAAGGGGAAACCAAATCCCCCGCCGAATCCGCCTCCGCCGTAGCCCCGACCCCCATAGGCGCCACCGCCGTAGGGCATGGGGGCCGCTCCCCGGTAGCGACCGCCGCCTCCGCCATAGCCGCGCGGGGCGGGAGCCGAGCGGAAACTGCCGCCGCCGATGCGGCCGCCACTGGCCGCGTCAGCCGGATGGGGAGCCAGGAGAAGAATGTTGCCCAGCAGGATGGGAACCACCATCAAGCTTGCGACGCGCTTGAACAGACGGGATCCCATGGGACCAGAGCAGACAAACGATCCGTGAAATCTACGCACCTCCTCCCACGATGGTGACCACTTCCAGGACATCGGATTCCACCACCGTGCGGCCCGGCCAGCGGGACCGGGGCAGGATCACGCCATTGAGTTCCACCACCACGACGGCCGGTTGATAGCCGAGATGGCGCAGCACCTCCTGAAGGTCGCAGCCCGCTGGACAGGTGCGCGACTCGCCGTTCACACGGATCGCAATCATCGCTCCGCCTCCAGCTGTCGGAGCAGGGCGAGGGTGGCGGCCCGGGGATCAGGGGCGTCGGTGATGGCGCGGATCAGGGCCACCCGGCTCGCGCCCGCCTGCCGGACGGCGGCCAGGTTGCTGGCGTCGATGCCACCGATGGCGAACCAGGGCAGGGGGCAGTCGGTCGCGGCGGCGGCCACATAGGCCAGACCCACCGCCGGGCGACCGGGTTTGGAGGGGGTGGTGTGCACCGGCCCGACGCCCACATAGTCGCAACCCTCCAGCACGGCCTGGCGCAGTTGATCCGGCGCATGGGTGCTGCGACCGATGAGCCGCTCCGGCCCCAGCACACGCCTGGCCACGGCCACGGGAAGATCGGCCTGTCCGAGGTGGACGCCATCGGACTCCACCGCCAGGGCCAGGTCCAGGCGGTCATTCAGAAGAAACAGGGCCCCGTGGCGATGGCAGAGCTGACGCAGGGCCCGGGCCTGGGCGAAGCGTTCCAGGTCGGTCGCCGGATTCTCCTTGGGTCGGTATTGCACCAGGCGCACCCCGCCCGAGAGAGCGGCCTCCACCACCCCCTCGAGATCCGGCACCGGGGCGGTGATCAGGTAGAGATGGCAACGCGCCAGCCGCTCCCGGCGCGACAGTCCGTCAGGCGCTCCTCCCTGCAGGCACTCCACCTCAAGGTCGTAGAGGGCATAGCGGATGCGCGCGGCCTCTGCGGCCAGGGGAGGATCCAGCGCCCTGCCGAATTCCTCCAACACCCGCAACGCCTCCTGGACCCGTGCCCCATTGGCGGCCACCACCGCCAGGGGATCCTCCCGCTCCAGCTGAGCAGGGTGGCTGAATCCCGCGGCTTCATCCGTGGCGGCATGGCGGGCCAGCTTGTAAGACAAACGATGGCCCTGTCCCAGCCGCTGCCGCAGATCCTTCAAGCGGGCCACCAGATCCGGGCGATGCAGGACGAAACGGCACCAGTCCTCCAACACCCGAAGCCCCTCCCGGGCGCGATCGAGATTGGCATCCAACAACCGCTCAATGGCGGCGCTCTGCGGGCCACCCGTCAGCTCCAAGGGCAGGGAAGCGTCGCTCATCGCGCCTCCGGGCAGGCGGTCCAGGCCCCCCGACTGGCGTCAACGTCAAGATGGATCTGCGCGGACAGCTCTTGCAGCGAGGCAAACCGACACTGCCCCCGCAACCGGCGCAGGGGCTGGACCAGCAACCGCCGGCCCAGCAGATCCCCCTCCCGATCCAGCAGATGCACCTCCGGAAGGGATGGCGCCTCCGGGTCGACGGTGGGCTGCCGTCCGAGATTCATCACCGCCGCCATCGGCCCCTGGCCGGTGTCCCCGTCGATCCAGACCTTCGCCGCATAAACCCCTTCCATGGGCAGAAACTTGCGATCGCACACCTCCAGGTTGGCGGTGGGCCAGCCGAGTTGGCGCGCCAGGCCCCGCCCCTTGACGACCTCGCCCGAAAACCGATACGGGCGGCCCAGCAGCGCTTCGGCATCCGCCATCCGGCCCTCGGCCAGGGCCTGACGAATGCGGCTGCTGCTCACCCGTCCCTCCCGATCGTGCAGGGTGGGCACCACGGCCACCCGGATGCCGTGCCGGCGCCCCAGGTGGACGAGATCTCCCGCATCGCCGGACCGCTTGACACCGAAGCGAAAGTTCTCGCCAACGACCACGGAGCGCGCCTCCAGTTGCCGCGCGAGCACCTCCTCGACAAAACGCTCGGGGGTGAGGCGGGCCAGCTCCGGGGTGAAGGGCAGCAGCACGAGCTGCTCCACGCCGAGCGGTTCGAGCACGGCGAGCTTTTCGTCCGGCAGATCGAGGCGCAAGCGGGTTTCGCCGTCAAGCACCTCCCTGGGGTGCGGCCAGAAACTGACCACCGTGGGCACAGGGGGCGACGGCTGGCCACCCTCCTCCCGCCCCAGGGCAATCTCCTCCCTGATCACCCGGCGCTGGCCGGCATGCAAACCCTCGAAGCTTCCCAGCGCCAGGGCGGTGGGCGTGCGCGGCGGGGCCGGAGGGGAGAGGCTGGTCACGGGCAAAGACGCTGACGAGCACACAGGCGGCTCCCCGGGGAGGCAGGCTTCGGGATGGACCTTGCTCTCGCTCCCCCGATCCTCCCATGGCAAGTTGGGAGGGGCCGCGCAACACCATGGTTGACCCCATCGACATGAGCCGGATGTCCGCCGCCCTCCGGCGCATCGGCTGGGTGCGGTTCTGGAGCCAGGTCACCCTGGGGGTGGTGGTGGTGGGCGTGCTGTTCTTCAGCAAGGTGGGCAATCAGCTGGCGGCGAATTCCCAACGTGCCCTCGGGCTGGGTCCCGGACTCTCCCTGACCACCCTCTCCTTTCTGGTGCTCCTCTGGAGCCTCTGGCAGGGGTGGTTGATCGTGCGGTGCGGGCGGGCCCTGGCGCAACCCGTGCGTCCGAGCAAGGGGGAAACGGCCCAGCTGCTCAAGCGGGGACTTCTGGGAGATCTCCTCGGCCTCATCTTGGCCGCCGTGGGCTACCAGGCCCTGGCCGGCAGCCTGTTCGTCCAGGCCTCCCTGCAGGCGCCCGGCTGCTTCGGCGCCCCCATCAGCGGGGGGCTGAACCGGGTGGTGGGCTTTCCCATCACTTCCATCGAGATGCTCAGCGTCTTGAGCAACACCCAGGTGCTCTTCGCCCACCTGATCGGCCTGCTGTTCACCCTCTGGCTGCTGCAGCGCATCCAGCGGCGCGCTTGAACCCACGCCCCTAGGAGACCGCTCCGGCGTCGGCCGCCCCTCCTGCGGGAGGCATGCCGGGCAGCCGGGGCAACGGCGTCGCCCCCCCGCGCCAGAACAGCTCCGGCTGGAGGGGCGAAAGGCTCGGGCCATTGGCCTGGATCCAGGCCGCGTCCGTGGGCCAATCAGCGGGACCCGTCACCCGCGCCTCAAGATCGTTGCTGACCTCTCCCGCCAACCAGTAATACACCCGTCCGCGGGGATCCACGCGGCGATCGAACTGGTCGACGTAACGGCGCACGGCGGTGCGGCACCAGCGCAGGGGCCCCATCGACTCCTCCGGCACGGGAGGAACGTTGAGGTTGAGCAGCAACCCCTCCGGCCAGCCGTTCAGCAACATGCCCTCTGCCACATCCAGGGCCAGCCGGGCCGCCGGGCGGAACTCCCGCCAGCCGAAATCCGCCGCGCTCACGGCCATGGCGGGCAACCCCTCGATGGTTCCCTCCATGGCGGCCGCCACGGTGCCGGAGTAGAGCACATCGGTGCCGAGATTGGGGCCGTGGTTGATGCCGGAGAGCACCAGATCCGGCGGCTCCTCCAGCAGGCGGAACAGGGCCAGCTTGACGCAATCCGCCGGGGTGCCGCTGCACGCCCAAGCCGTCACCCCCTCGGCGAACAGCTCATCAGCCCGTTCCGCCCGGATGGGGGTCTGCAGGGTGAGGCCATGGCCCGTGGCCGACCGTTCCTGATCGGGACAGACGACCGTGACCGCATGGCCTCGGGAGCGGGCTTCCGCCGCCAGGGACTGGATGCCATCGGCGAAGACGCCGTCGTCATTGCTGATCAGCAGGCGCAGCGGGCCAGGTGCGGATGGGGCGGTCATGGGGAAGAGCGGGGGAGGACGGCCCCGGAGATCAGATTAGTCAGCTCCCTACAGTCGCCCCAGCCATGAGCGAGCCGTGAGCAACGCAGCAAGCCCGTTGACCGGAGCGGACCTTCTGGGGAAAGTCGCGGAGCTGGGGGAGATCAGCAAGGCGGAGCTGGTGCGCGGCTGCGGGTACGGGATCGCGACGGAGGGGGGAGGGGAACGG
This sequence comes from Cyanobacteriota bacterium, assembly GCA_046340375.1. Classification (GTDB taxonomy): domain Bacteria; phylum Cyanobacteriota; class Cyanobacteriia; order PCC-6307; family Cyanobiaceae; genus Cyanobium. Next base: position 42,746 of record JBKDSZ010000074.1, read on the forward strand.
CTGGATTTCATCGCTTTCCACTCCGCCCTGATGGCCGCCAGGGGAGAGGACCCGAGTGATCTGCGCCAGCGACTGGAGCAGATCGAATGGGAGGCGTAAGGGGCCATCCAGCAGGCCAGCGCCCCCGCCGAACTGGAGGAGCTGCGGGTGAGCCTGCTCGGAAAGAAGGGGCGGCTGTCGGCGGTGCTGGGGGCCATGGGCAAGCTGGCGGCCGACCAGCGGCCGATCGTGGGGGAACAGGCCAACCGGCTGAAGGAGCGGGTGCAGGAGCAGCTGGGGGCGCGGCTGGAGGAGCTGCGGTCGGCCGCGCTGCGGGAGCGGCTCGAACGGGAGCGCCTGGACGTCACCATGCCCTGCGCCCTGGTGCCCCCCGGCCGTCGCCACCCCCTGGTGCGGACCTGTGAGGAGATCGTCGATCTGTTTGCGGGACTGGGGTATCGCGTGTCCGAGGGGCCGGAGATCGAGACGGATCACTACAACTTCACCGCCCTCAACATTCCTCCCCACCATCCGGCGCGGGACATGCAGGACACCTTTTATCTGGGTGGCGGCGGGGAGGGTGAGCAACGGCTGCTGCGCACCCACACCTCCCCGGTGCAGATCCGCCACCTGGAGGCCCATCCGCCGCCGGTGCGGGTGGTGGCCCCTGGCCGGGTGTTCCGTCGGGATTCCATGGATGCCACCCACTCGCCGGTGTTCCATCAGGTGGAGGTGCTGGCCATCGACGAGGGCCTGGACTTCAGCCACCTGCGGGGCACCGTGACCACCTTCCTGCGCGCCTTCTTCGGCGATCTGCCGGTGCGGTTTCGCGCCAGCTACTTCCCCTTCACCGAACCCTCGGCCGAGGTGGATGTGCGCTGGCGCGGCCGGTGGCTGGAAGTGATGG
>JBKDSZ010000075.1:0-2809 GCA_046340375.1 Cyanobacteriota bacterium
GGATCCCGGCGCGAGCACGGCCAAAGAGGCGATCAGTCGGCTGGTGTCCAGGCCGAGGTGACTGCCGATGAAGCGCACATCGGCATCCAGCAGCGGGTCTCCCGGTTGATGGATGCCCGCGGGTTCCAGGCACGTGGCCAGGGGCTTGCCGAAGACGAAAGGCACCCCCCGGCGCCTGAGCTGGTGAGCCAGACCGAGCACCACGGCTGACTTGCCGCTGAACGGTTCGCAGGAGCCAATCAGCAACGGGTTGGGCATGGAGTGGCCTCAAACAGCCGAGCTGTGGCAAATTCTTGCAGCTTGTCCCCCTCCGCCGCTGAGCCCCGTCACGTCCGCCTCTCCACCCGCTCCTCGCACCGTGGCGATCACGGGCGCCAGCGGTGCCCTGGGCCAGGCCCTTCTCCGCCGCTGGCACCATCGCGGCGCCCGGCTGATCGCCCTCACCCATCGCTCCGACGATGGCGGCATGACCCCCTTGCGCCTGCTGGATGGGGCAGGGGTGGCGATTCCCCTGCGGCAGGTGGGCTGGCGGTGCGGGCAGGAAGCGGAGCTGGAGCCCCTGCTCGCCGAGGTGGATGTGCTCGTGCTCAACCACGGGGTGAACCCCTATGGCCGGCGGGATCCGGAGGCCGTCAGCCTGGCCCTGGAGGTGAACGCCCTCAGCCATTGGCGCCTGTTGGAGCTCTTTGCCCGCCAGACGGCGGACCGGAGCACGCCGGCAGAGGTGTGGATCAACACCTCCGAAGCGGAGGTTCAAGCCGCCCTCAGCCCCCTCTACGAGATCAGCAAGCGGCTGCTCGGCCAGCTCCTCAGCCTGCGGGCCCTCGACCTGGCCTCCCCCGGCACCCGACCGCCCCTGCGGCTGCGGCGCCTCGTGCTCGGTCCCTTCCGCTCCGAACTCAACCCCTACGGGGTGATGGCCGCCGACTGGGTGGCAGGGGAAATCCTGCGGCAGGCGGATTGGAACCTCGGCCTGATCATCGTCACGATCAATCCCCTCACCTTCGTGTTGATGCCCCTGGCCAGCCTTGGCCGCTGGCTCTATTTCCGCTCCTTCACCCGGCGATCGGGCGGCTGAGGGGCCCGGCGCCTCAGAAGTCGCGGTCGGTGAGGATTTCGCAGCCGTCGCTGCACACCACGATGGTGTGTTCCCACTGGGCCGAGAGGCTGCCATCGACGGTCACCACCGTCCAGCGATCCTTGAGGGTGCGGCAGCGCTTGCCACCGGCATTGAGGATCGGCTCCACCGCCAGGGTCATGCCGGAGCGCAGGGTGACGTTGGGGAGATCGCGGGTGCGGTAGTTGAACACCGACGGCTCCTCGTGCAGGTTGCGGCCCACCCCGTGGCCGGTGAAGTCCTCCACCACCGCATAGCCGTGGGCCACCACGTGGTCCTGAACGGCGCCGGCCAGCTCCAGCAGGGTGCTCCCGGCGCGGATGGTGGCCAGCCCCTTCATCAGGGATTCCCGGGCGATCCGGCTCAGCCGCAGGGCCTCCTCGCTCACCCCGTCGCCGACGCCGATCGTGATGCAGCTGTCGCCGTGGTAGCCGTCAAAGCAGGCCCCCGTGTCCACCTTCAGCAGATCCCCCGCCTGGATCACCCGCTTGCCGCTGGGGATGCCATGCACCACCTCGTTGTTGATGCTGGCGCAGATGCTGGCGGGAAAGCCGTGATAGCCCTTGAAGCTGGGCACCGCCCCCATCTCCCGGATGCGCTTTTCAGCGTGGCGGTCGAGATCGCCCGTGGTCATGCCGGGGGTGACCAGCTCGGCGATCTCCCGCAGCACCGTCGCCACGATCCGGCTCGCGGTGCGCATGGTGGTGATCTCCCGGGCCGATTTCACCTCGATCCCGCGGCGGTTGCCGCCGATGCGGGGGCCCACCTGGCTCGGCTCCGCCTCGGGCCGGCTGTCCCGGCCCCGTGACGCGCTGGAGGCGGCAAGCAGATCAGCGAACTTCATGGTGGCGGGGAAGGAAGGGCGACGACGGGGACAACACGGCGGGGGGCCGGGAACCGCCCTGAGGACAGAACGTCCCTCCCACGCGATCGGTGAAGGGCCGTCGCCTGCCGTGGCGTCCATGGTTGAAGGATCTCCCGCCCCCGCCCCCGCCCGTCGCCCGCTGTCCTGGCCAGCCCGCGCCCGCCAGGCCCATGGCGCGCTGGCCCCCATCGTTCTGGCGCCCCTGCTGCTGACGGCCTCCACCGGGGTGGCCTATCGGGTGTTGCGGGATTGGCTGGGCTGGCGGCGGGATCAGGCCCATGGCCTGATGGTGCTGCACGAGGGGGAATGGCTGCGGTGGCTGGTGGGCCGCAATGGGGAGACGGTTTACGTGCTGCTCAATGGGCTGGGCCTGCTCTGGATGCTGGCCACCGGGGCCGCCCTGGTCTGGCAGCGGCTGCGGCGCGGGATCGGCGGCCGGGGGGAGAAGGACCGATGACAAGGTAAAGTCTTGGTTTGGCTCCATGATTCAGGACGCTGGAATGGCTGCGGAACCTCCCGAGAGCACAACATTGACCTCCACAGATACCCCCCCTGCGGATGATCCCGCTGCGGAAGCGTCCACCACAGCCCCAACGCAATTGGAGTCCGTGGAAGAGAGCGCCCCGGCCCCTGAGGCCGCGGCGGACAGCCAGCCCTCCGGCCGTCAGGCCGTGGTGGGCAAGCGGAGCGCCCGCGAGCTGATCGAGGCCTTCGAGGCGGAGCAGCTCAAGAACGACCTGCCGGAGATCTTTGTGGGCGACACCGTGCGGGTGGGCGTGCGCATCCGCGAGGGCAACAAGGAGCGGATCCAGCCCTACGAGGGGGTG
>JBKDSZ010000076.1:0-36085 GCA_046340375.1 Cyanobacteriota bacterium
CTCCACACCTGTGCCAGCCATGGTCGTCGCCCCCACCACCTCCACCGAAAGCCTCTGCATCAACAGCATCCGTTTTCTGGCGGTCGACGCGATCAACAAGTCCAACTCGGGCCATCCCGGCCTGCCGATGGGCTGTGCCCCCATGGCCTTTGCCCTGTGGGACAAGGTGCTGCGGCACAACCCGAAGAATCCCCGCTGGTTCAATCGCGACCGCTTCGTGCTCTCCGCCGGACATGGCTGCATGTTGCTTTACGCGTTGCTGCATCTCACCGGCTACGACTCGGTGACGATGGAGGACATCAAGCAGTTCCGTCAGTGGGGCTCCAGAACGCCCGGTCACCCCGAAACCTTTGAAACCCCCGGCGTGGAGGTCACCACCGGCCCCCTCGGCCAAGGCATTTCCAACGCCGTGGGCCTGGCCATCGCCGAAGCCCATCTGGCCGCGCGTTTCAACAAACCGGGTCACACCCTGGTGGACCACACCACCTATGTGTTGATGGGGGATGGCTGCAATCAGGAAGGCGTGGCCTCCGAGGCAGCCTCCCTGGCCGGCCACCTGGGCCTGGGCAAGCTGATCGCCCTCTACGACGACAACCACATCACGATTGACGGCAACACCGCCGTCTCCTTCACGGAAGATGTGCTGAAGCGATATGAGTCTTACGGCTGGCACGTGCAGCATGTTGCGGAAGGCAACACGGATGTGGGCGCCATCGTGCGCGCCCTGGAGGCCGCCAAGGCCGTGACGGACAAGCCGAGCCTGATCAAGGTGACCACCACCATCGGCTACGGCTCCCCCAACAAGGCCAACACCGCCGGCGTGCACGGAGCCGCCCTCGGGGCCGATGAGGCCGAACTCACCCGCAAGGCCCTTGAGTGGACCTACGGCGACTTCGTGGTGCCCGAAGAGGCCTACGAGCACTGGCGTCAGGCCATCCAGCGCGGGGCCAGCGCCGAAGGCGAATGGAACGCCTCTCTGGCGGCCTATCGCCAGGCCTATCCCGTCGAGGCTGCGGAATTCGAGCGGCTCCTCCGGGGCGAACTGCCGGAAGGATGGGATTCCACCCTCCCCTCTTTTACCCCTGCCGACAAGGGCCTGGCCACGCGTCAGCACTCCTACAACGCCCTGAATGCCTTCGGTCCGAAGCTTCCCGAGCTGATTGGCGGTTCCGCTGACCTCACCCATTCCAACCTGACGGACATCAAAGGGGAGGCCAGCTTTCAGAAGGGAGGCGAAGCCAATCGCTACCTCCACTTCGGTGTGCGCGAGCACGCCATGGCCGCCATTCTCAATGGCATCGCCTATCACGGCAGCGGCCTGATTCCTTACGGCGGCACCTTCCTTGTGTTTGCCGGCTACATGATCGGTGCCATTCGCCTCTCGGCCCTGAGTGAACTCGGGGTGATCTACGTCCTCACCCACGATTCGATCGGTCTCGGCGAGGACGGGCCCACCCACCAGCCGATCGAAACCCTGGCCAATCTGCGCTCCATCCCCAACCTGCTGGTCATTCGGCCCGGCGATGGGAACGAAACCGTGGGGGCTTACCAGGTGGCCGTGACGAACCGCAAGCGTCCCACCGCCCTGGCGCTCAGCCGGCAGGCCATGCCCAACCAGGCCAATTCCAGCCCGGCCGCCGTGGCCAAGGGCGGCTACATCCTGGAAGACAGCACAGGCGAACCGGGTCTCATCCTGATCGGCACCGGAACCGAACTGGATCTTTGCGTCAAAGCCGCCGCCCAGCTTCGCGCCGAAGGCCACAACGTCCGCGTGGTCTCCATGCCCTGTGTGGAACTCTTTGAAGAGCAGGATGCCTCTTATCGCGAGAGTGTCCTGCCCACCTCCTGTCGGAAGCGGGTGGTCGTGGAAGCCTCGAGTTCCTTCGGCTGGCACAAGTTCACTGGTTTTGACGGGGCCACCATTTCGATTGACCGGTTCGGTGCCTCTGCCCCAGGTCCCCTGTGCATGGAGAAGTTTGGCTTTACGGTGGAGAACGTAGTGGCTACGGCCAAGAGTCTGGGCTGAACCAATTCCCGGCCTCGATCCAGGCAAAGAAGATTCACGAGTTGGCCAGATCCAAGGCCGACTCGTGAGCTCGGTGGATCGCTTTCCATCGGGTCTTTCGCTGGAAGCCTTTCTGGGTTTGATTTCTCAAAAAGTGCATGCCTGGTTCAAGGAAAATGGAGAGAGGAATATTTTTCCGTTTGTGTTCTTTTACATCCACCCTGAATCGCAGGGGCACCCAGCTGGCCATGAACTTGCCTGGTTGATCCGTCAGCAACAATCTGTTCCTGAGCAAGACAGGCCACCCAGTATCAGGATCGATTCTTCAGGCTTGAAGTTCACTGCGGCTGGACACACGAAGGCAGGATCCAGAGGGAACTTACCGTCTCTACGGATCCTGCAAAGACAGAGGTCGGCTCAAGAGACACGTCGCAGATATCCATCTGGAGCAACGCTGATTAACAACTTGTTATCCATGCCCTTATCGATGGAAAACTCAGGATGATTTTTCAGCCATTCATGCACGGCCGTTTTTGGATTATTTCCAACGTCCCAAGGACGATCGAGATAGGAGCCAGCGGGAAGATCCTCAATAACCGTATCGAACACAATGCAGTAACTGCCAACTGACACCAGATTGGCGTAGGCATTCAGTTCGCTGATGACATGTGCATGGGTGTGATTGGAATCCAGGGAAACCAACACCCGATCCACCCCATGAGCCTGGCTGTGCACCTGTTGAACAATGTCGGGGTCGATCGATGATCCTTCGATCAGCTCCATCTTGAAGCGCAGGGGATGCTCATCAAGGGCTTTGCGGTTGTGGGGGCGGATGTCAACATCCACACCCACAACCTTGCGGGAAGACTGACGCGGATCCAGCCCTTCCATCACATCGAGCAGACACAGCAGCGAAGCCGATAAAACAAGAGACCCACCATGAGCGATTCCTGTTTCGATAATCAAATCAGGATGGACGGACGATACGATTTCCTGAAAGGCAACAATATCCTGAGGATATTGAATGATCGGTCGTTTCAGCCAGTCGAAACAGTAAGAATAACGCCCTTCAACCGTTGCTTTGAAGAAGTCAGAGGCAATAGCCTTGATCGCGTCATTAGCGGCGTTATTCTGAATGATTTCAGCCCTCTGGCTCTCAATAGACATGTGGATTTGAATTCAATGATCTATTGATTATTTTATCATGACTTTGGCTGGATTCCCGATCACGACCTGTGTCGACAGCACATCCCTGATGACGACCGCGCCTGCCCCCACGATGGCTCCACGCCCAATACGCAGGCGCGGAAGAATGGTGGCATTAAGCCCAACAAAAACATGATCTTCCACGACCACTTCGCCCGCCAGTGCAGCATTAGGGGCCAAATGGCATGCCCGACCAATAGAGCAGTCGTGGTCAACATTCGCACCAGAGTTGATGATTGTGTAATCACCAACAACTGCGCCCGGACCAATGATGGCCCCAGCCAAGACCTGCACAGCTGAACCGAGAACGGCACGATCGCTGATGATGGCACGGTGGTGAATCACGGATCTGGGCAGGAATCCATGGCTGGCCATCCGTTCGGTCATCTCTTGCCGGGCCTGACCATTACCACCACCGATGGCCGCGATGCAATCAATGGCTTGGGCCTGCAGACCTTGGCTTGCCAAGCTATGGACGAAGTCTTGGAGACCTTTCTCGCCATGGGATAGGCGGACTCCCTTCAGAGGAGATATCACACGTGTGTCGTTGTCAAAAAGATGCAGGATGAAACTACCTTCAGAACGGAGGATATCGTCCAAAACTTTGGCCTGACCGGTTGCCCCCCAGACAATGCATGGTCGGCCAATGGATCTCATCGTGCGCTAAGGCAAAGAAGCCTGAATCGCATCACCGACACAACAGATCTCCGCCTCACTGATGTCATGAGAACAGGGAAGATTCATGGCGACTGGTGGAATCCGATAGGCCCAGCTTCCCCGCCGGTCCACCTGGCTCTCATCGCGGAAAGGAGGGGTTGAGCTGAGGGGAGCAAAGAAAGGCCGAGCATCAATGCCATGGGCCTTGAGCTGGATCTGCAGACGCTCCGAAAGATCACTGACCAAGGACGGCTCCCGCAGAACAACCGTTGCCATCCAGGCACCGATCTCACAATCCGGCGGACTGCTGTTGAATCCCCACGTCTCGATCCCCGCAGAGGAGAAGGCGGCTTGATACAACTTGAGAATTTCTCTCTTGCGGCCGATAAGTTCTGCAATGCGCTGCATCTGAGCACAGCCGATGGCAGCCTGAATGTTGCTCATCTTGTATTTAAAACCAACCCTGTCCGGCCAGAACTGTTTGGTCTGGCCACGCGCCCGACCGTGGTTGGAAAGGGTCAGAACCTGCTCATGGAGCTCAGGGTCATTGGTGACGAACATGCCACCCTCCCCGGTCGTCATGGTCTTGGTGCCATGGAAGGAGAAGGCGCCAAACCTCCCGATACTGCCTGCACGCCGGCCGTTGTAAACAGAACCAATGGCCTCGGCGGCATCCTCGATCACAGCGATGCCGTAGCGCTCGCCGATCGTCTGGAGTTCCATCATGTGGCAGAGGTTGCCATACAGATGAACCGCCATGATCGCCTTGGTCTTCGGGGTGATCGCCGCCTCCACCCGGACAGGATCCAAGCACCAGCTATCCGGCAGGATGTCGACGAACACGGGTCTGGCCCCCAGATGCACGATCGGGGCTGCCGTGGCGACCCAGTTGGTGTCGGCCATGATCACCTCATCGCCGGGGCCGATCCCAAGGGCATGAAGGCCCATATGCAGCGCACCGGTGCAGCTGCTTGTGGCAATGGCGTAGTTCACGCCAAGGTGAGACTTGAAGGCCTCCTCAAACCTCAGGATGTAGTCGTAGCAGTGTTCTCCCCAGCCGTTGCGAGCCGCATCAGTGGCGTACTCCACCTCGAGATCCGTGATGGAGGGCTTGGTGTAGGGGATCTTGTGCATCGATGCGTGCGTCATCTCAGCCTTCCCCTCTCCACCGCCGCAATTCAGGAATCGCCGTCACCAGCTCCTGGCCCGGCAGCTGCTGACGCAGCTCTTCGATCAGGTTCCAGGGGAAGACCATCAGGGCATCCGGCTGCCGGGCGAGCAGCTGCTCCGGACTGATCACGGGAATGTGGCTGCCCGGCAGACACAGGCCCTGCTTGCTGGTGGCTCGATCGGCCACTGCAGGCAGCAGATCGGGACGAATCCCCGCGTAATTGAGCAGGGTGTTGCCCTTGGCCGCCGCCCCATAACCAAGCACCTGCTTTCCCTCTTGCCGGCTCTGCAGGAGAAACGCCAGCAAGCCGTGCTTGGCCGCCTCCGCTCGCCGCTGAAATCCCCGAAAGGCCTCTGGATCCTCCAGGCAGGCCTCGGCCGCCAGCACCGCCGCAACCGCCTCGGAAGGCGTGGCGGATCCCTGATGGGCCAGCCACACCCGCAGGCTGCCGCCATGGGTCGCGAGCTGCTCCACGTCCACCACCTCCAACCCCGCTTCGGCAGCGATTCGCCGAACAACACGCAGGCTCAGATAGCTGTAATGCTCGTGGTAGATCGTGTCGAACTGGTTGCCCTGCAGCAGCCGAAGCAAGTGGGGAAATTCAAGCGAGGCGCGGCCGCTGGGCTTGAGCAACGCGGCCATTCCCGCCACGAAGTCGTTGATGTCCGGCACATGGGCCAACACGTTGTTGGCCACCACCAGATCGGCTCGTCCCTCGGCCGGGCCTCCCACCGCCACCAGATCTTCCGCCAGCGCCTTGCCGAAGAACCGTTCCAGCGTGGTGATTCCCTTCGCTCTCGCGGCCTCGGCGGTGGCGTGGGTGGGCTCAATCCCCAGGCAGGGGATGCCGCGTCGCTGCACATGCTCCAGCAGGTAGCCATCGTTGGACGCCAATTCCACTACCAAGCTGTCGGGACCCAGATCCAGACGCTCCGCTGCCACCCCGACGAATCGCTCAGCATGGGCACACCAGCTGCTGGAGGTGCTGGAGAAATAGGCATAGTCAGCGGTGAACAACTCGTCCGCCTTCGCATGGGCTGGCAGTTGCACCAACCAGCAGCCTACACAGACATAAACCCGCAAAGGGTAGGTGATCTCAGGACACAGCAGTTGCTCTGGAGTGAGATAGGAATTGCTGGGAGGCTGGTGACCCAGATCGATCACTGTGTGCTCGAGTGGCAATCCGCAGTGTCGGCAGCGATGCGAAATCATTGTAAAAACCTAAGCATCGGCAGGCTGAGATCCCTTTCGCTCAGGCCCAGAGGAGGGAGTGGCCATGGAATCTCCAGCTGTGGATCATTGAAGCGCACCCCCGTCTCGGCCTCCGGCACCCAGGCACCGGAATGCAGATACAGCAGTTCGCTGGCCGCCTCCAAAACCTGGAAGCCATGGGCGCATCCCTCAGGGATCAGCAAGGCATTGCCGGCCTGAGGGCTGAGTTCCACCGCGTGCCACTGGCCATAGGTGGCCGAGTTGGGGCGCAGATCCACCGCCACATCCCAGACCATCCCCCGCAGGCAGCGCACCAGCTTGGCCTCGCTGTAGGGCTCCGCCTGGCGATGCAGCCCTCGGATCGTGCCCACCTCCTCCGTGCGGCTCAGGTTCACCTGGGCGATGCCGCGATCCCCCCAGGATCTCTGCCAGCACTCCTCCTGAGATCGAAAGGCATTGAGGAAGGCGCCGCGATGATCCTCGAACGGCCGCCCGCGCAGCTCGAAGACCCCCGGGATCGTTGTCTGGAACAGATCAGCTGGCATGGGTGGACGTGTAGACCTCCAGATCCTCCAGACATGCCTCCGCCGGGCTGGCCAGGGCCTCGTGCACCCGGCGGTACCACCACACGGTGCGCTCCACCGTTGTGGCGAAATCCCAGCGGGGGGACCAATTCAACCGATGGTGGGCTTGATCGATCTGCAGGTGCAGCAGCCCGGCCTCATGGGGAGCGGCCGGATCACCGCCATCCACCCAGCGGCCTGGCCAATGGCCCAGGATCTTCTCCACCAGCTGCCGCACGGCCCGGTTGCTCTCCAGGGTCGGACCAAAATTGAACGCCTGGCAGGGGGGGGTGGACTCCATCTCCAGGGCTTCAGCCAGGCGCAGGTATCCAGCCAGCGGTTCGAGCACGTGCTGCCAAGGGCGGGTGGCGGCGGGGTTGCGCACGGCGATCGGCTGGCCCGCCGCGAGCGCCCGCACCGCGTCCGGCACGATCCGGTCTTCCGCCCAGTCGCCGCCGCCGATCACGTTGCCCGCCCGGGCCGTGGCGATGCGAAGGCATGGCGTCTGGTGAGCATCGTCACCGCAGAAACTGGAACGCCAGCTGGCGATGGCCAACTCCGCCGCGGCCTTGCTGGCGCTGTAGGGATCATGGCCGCCAAGACGATCCGTTTCGCGGTAGCCGAAGCTCCACTCGCGGTTCGCATAGACCTTGTCCGTGGTCACCATCACCACCGCGCAGGGCCGGCGCAGAGGCCGAAGCGCCTCCAGCAGATGGAGCGACCCTTGAACATTCGTGGCCCAGGTGCCGAGGGGATCGGCATAGCCGCGGCGCACCAGGGCTTGGGCGGCGAGGTGAATCACCACGTCGGGCTGCGCCTCGTTCACACAGCGCTCCAGGGACGCACGATCGAGGAGATCACCAACGTGGTGATGAAACACATGGCCCCACAACCGGGGCCCGTCAGGATCCAGCCGGAGGTCTGCGAACAAGGAGCGCTCCCCCTGCGGCGCGAGGGCATAACCCCAGACCTCCGCGCCGAGGTGAAGAAGCCAAAGGGTGAGCCAAGAGCCCTTGAAGCCCGTGTGACCGGTGACCAGAACCCTCCGCCCCTGCCAGAAAGCCGGATCCGCCATCACCACAGCTTCCAGGGGGCCTGGCCGCTGGCCCAGAGATCCTCCAGGCGCGTGCGGTCTCGCAGGGTGTCCATGGGCTGCCAGAAGCCCTGATGCCGGTAGGCGCTCAGCTGGCCCGCCGCCGCAAGCTTGGGAAGCACATCCGATTCCCAGCTGCAGCTATCGGCTTGAATCAGGGCCAAAACAGAGGGGTGAAGCACAAAAAAACCGCCGTTGATCCAGGCGTTGTCTCCATCTGGCTTCTCTTGAAATTGCCGAACGGCATCCCCTTCCAGATGCAGGGCTCCGTATCGACCAGGGGGTTGGACAGCCGTGAGGGTGGCCTGTAATCCCTGGCGTTGATGATGCTCCACAAGCGCCGTGATGTTCACATCCGCTACGCCATCTCCATAGGTGAAACAGAAGTCGTCGTCGCCCAGATAAGACCGGACACGTCCAAGGCGGCCACCCGTTTGGCTGCGATCACCAGTGTCAACAAGCGTGATCTTCCAGGGTTCACTTTTGCGCGAGTGAACTTCCATGCGATTTTGGTCGTCCATGTGGAAGGTGACGTCGCTGGTATGCAGGAAGTAATTAGCAAAATATTCCTTGATCAGATAACCCTTGTAACCGCAACAAATAATGAAATCATAAACACCATGATGGCTGTAGATTTTCAAGATATGCCAAAGGATTGGCTTGCCGCCCACCTCCACCATCGGTTTAGGTTTGAGATGGGTCTCCTCACTCAGACGGGTGCCCAGGCCACCAGCCAGGATCACAGCTTTCATGACCGACGCATTTTTGGCGAGTTTATGCAGTTGCCCTTGGTGATTGACCTTCCGTGGTGCGGCTGAAGGGGCGGACCATCCAGCCAGCGCCTTCATCCCACTGGGGCCTGATCGCGAGGAGACAACACCTGCTCAAGAGCCTCAAGGTCTGCGTCTGTGATCTTGGTCTGCATGGGGCAGTGCTTGGGACCGCACATCGAACAGAATTCCGCCTGCTTATAGATGTCTGCGGGCAACGTTTCATCGTGATACTCCCTGGCTCGTTCGGGATCCAGAGAAAGCTCGAATTGGCGATTCCAGTCAAAGGAATAGCGGGCTCGGCTGAGCTCGTCGTCGCGGTCGCGAGCTCCAGGCCTGTGACGGGCGATGTCAGCCGCATGGGCGGCAATTTTATAGGCGATCAATCCATTGCGCACATCTTCCGGATTGGGCAGGCCGAGGTGTTCCTTGGGAGTGACGTAGCAGAGCATGGCCGTGCCGTACCAACCTGCCATGGCGGCGCCGATGGCACTGGTGATGTGGTCATAGCCCGGGGCGATGTCCGTGACCAGGGGGCCAAGAACATAGAAGGGAGCCTCACTGCACTCCTCCATCTGCTTGCGCACGTTGAATTCGATTTGATCCATCGGCACATGGCCGGGGCCTTCCACCATCACTTGAACGTCATGGGCCCAGGCGCGTCGAGTGAGTTCACCGAGGGTTTTGAGTTCGGCCAACTGGGCTTCGTCGGAAGCGTCATGCAAGCAGCCGGGGCGCAAGGAATCTCCCAGGGAGAAACTGCAATCGTAACGCTTGAAGATCTCACAAATATCGTCAAATCGTGTGTACAAGGGGTTTTGCCTGTGATGGTGCAACATCCACTGAGCCAAGATGCCACCACCACGACTCACAATCCCCGTGAGGCGCCCTTTCACCTTGGGGAGATGCTCAATCAACAGACCGGCGTGAATGGTCTGATAATCCACACCCTGTTGGCAATGTTTTTCGATGATGTGCAGAAAATCGTCTTCCGTGAGATTTTCAATCCGACCATGCACGCTTTCCAGCGCTTGATAGACCGGCACTGTGCCAATGGGAACGGGAGATGCCTGGATGATGGCCGTGCGCACCTCATCCAGGTTGACGCCGCCCGTGGATAGATCCATCACAGTATCCGCCCCGTATTTTACGGCTAATTCTAATTTTTTCAACTCTTCAGCAACATCACTGGCATTCGGGGACGCGCCGATGTTGGCATTCACCAAGCAGCGGCTGGCGATGCCAATGGCCATGGGCTCCAAGTTGGGATGTTGGATGTTGGCCGGAATGATCATGCGACCACGGGCCACTTCTTCCAATACAAGCGATTCCGGGAGGTTTTCCCTCTTGGCCACATGGACCATTTCTTCCGTCACGACCCCAGCCCGCGCGTAATGCAACTGGGTGACGTTGGCCGAGCCACGCCGCTTCTCAATCCAGGACCTGCGCATGGCGGCAAAAGAGGGTAAAGGGGTGCCGTGCGAAGAGGATGGCCGCACTTCCCTGCGCCGGCATGACCCGGATCAGGTTCGGAGGGTGTGATCTCAGCCCGCGTGGGCACCCCTAGTGACACAAACACCCTAGCAAAGCCCCGGCGGCACGGCTCCATGGGGACCTGAGGCCAGCGCCAAGCCGCCGCGAGGGGTTGGCGAGCTCCCGCCGCCGCTCCCCTGAGGATCAACAAAGGATCTCGCCCGTTCCCCTGCCTGCAGGCCCCTGATGAGCCCCCCTCAGGGACCGTTGATCGGGATCTCCCTGCCTCCCAGCCAGCCCAGCATCTGACACGCCCCCTGCGGAACGCCCGGACGATCCACAAAGGTTGCGGCGGTTCTGGCGAGCCCGGTTGCCCGGCCCTGGCCCAAGCATTCGCGGGGGGCCCATGGGCTGACCGGCACGGGCGTCCTTCTCCTGGCGCCCACGCAAGGAGAAGGATAACCATGTCTTGCATCAGTGAACTCAGAAACTCAATCAACAGGCGGCTGACCAACAGCAACGCCTGCGACATCTTGCAAGCACAGAGCAGTGGACTCGTTTTCAACAATTAGATCTACGGCCCATGAGAACCAGAACTCCCGAGCCATCAAAGAGCGTCTGGAAGATCCAGGGTCCGGAAACTGGGAGCGCTACCGAGCAATGAGGCTCGTCAGGGAGACCTCCGCGACGGAGGATCTTCAGAGCTTCCTTACCATCCGTTTCGGAGAACACGGACAGAAGATTCGGGACAGGTTTCGGAACAGATCATTTGAAAATCCGACCTGAGATCAAATCTGGAATTCGATCCAGGATGTGGCCCAAGAATTTTTTCAGCTGCCCAGCATGATAACATGAGAGCAACATCAAGTCCGGCGTCAAATGGAGAATTTTCATGTGACAGTCCTCATCCCAACCCGCAAAAGGCCGGCCATGCTGATTAATACACTGCAAAGTATTCGGGGGCAATCTCGCCCTGAGCTAATCAAGGAGGTTGTGATCAGCGAAAACAGTTCTGACTTGCAATCTGAAGCCATTGCCAATCAATTCTCTGGCGATTTACCCGTTCGCTTTATCAGGCAACCAGTCGAATTAAGCGCGCAAGAGCATTTTGTTGCCCTCACCAAGTATTCCCAATCAGAGTATGCCGCCCTGATTGGGGATGATGACATGTGGGATCGTTATCACCTGGAGGAAGCGCAGCGTGCCTTCGAGGAGCACTCTGGCATCATTGCCTATTTTGGTCAATGCGTGAGCGTCACCAACGAAACCTGTTATCCATTTGCATCGTTTGGAGCCAACCTTCTTCAAGTCCCCTCCCGCGAAGATCGCTCGCTGCAAGACTTCCTGATCTGGGACAAACGAGAAACAGCCATGCAGTGCATGTCCCATACTCCCCTCAATATGTGGGCCCTGGTATGCGATACAAAGATCTTGCAAAGCGCCATGGAATCCTCCTTTGGCCGATCCCCATTCAAGCAAGCAGCCTCTTGCGACAAAATTTTCATCTGGGAACTCGCAAAGCTTGGAAACCTTGCTGTTGGCAGGCACATTTCATTGTTTTATCGACGGCACAACGAAACCGGGATGGGAAGCTTTTTAGCACAATCCATTGCCCAAGTGGAAGAGTCGGATTACGACCTCACCATGGACATCGCCAATCAGGCCCTCTCTTATGGCATCAATGCTCCCCAGGACTGGCGCAAGACATACGATATTGCCACAAAGAAGTATGCCCTTTCAGGGTTAATTCAACCATGGAATCCTAGATTAAGCGCGTTCCTCATGGCCAAAAGGGGTGAAGACTCACAACCGGCAGACAGCAAAAAGGATTATCTCCATTCGTTCTTCTACTTGATTACCCCTCCTCTCTTCAGGTGGACCTGGCGCAAGCTGAAAACCGCAGCGTCCGGGCTCGGCTGACCGAAATCCTGTGGCCTCAATGCAAGTGGGCCCTGCTTTCCGCCGCCCTTGGCCAGCTGAAGTCCGGGGACATCACCATGGTCGAATGGCTGAGAGTGGCAGGACATCTTTGCCTGCACCTGCTGACCTCTTCTCCCCCTGTTCTGGCCCTCAGACGAATCGGCTTCATCGCCCGCATACCCTTCCAGATTTACTCACCCAGCTATTTCTTGAGCCTTGGTGACCATCAGTTTCTGAATACCGCTCAGGCCAAGCTGCAGCGGCCAGGTCGCCCCAGGCGCGTGCCAGGGAACCCGGGGGCAGGGCACTAAGCCATGCCAGGCAAGGCATTGAGGGCCACCGCCACCACCCGATGATCCGCGTCCAGCTGGAGGCCCGCCATGGCCTCCCGCGCCGCCACGGTAATGGCGTCATGGGGTTCGCTGGCCTCATGGAGGATGCGACCCAACACCTCGGCGCCACCCACCCGCACGGTGCCATCGGCATCCGCGATCGCGAGGCGGGCCAACTGCAGCAAGCGGGAAGGCGTCATCTCCGGCAGCTCGGCCAGCGCCGCAAGGATGCTGCACCGCACCAGCCACTGGCCATCAGCGGCGAACACCTCGCTCAGCACCGGCCAGGCCTGATCCAGGCCATAACTGGCCAGTGCATTGGCGGCTTCCGCCCGGACATTCGCATCCCCATCCTCCCGCACAACCCGTTCCAGGGCCTGCTGCCCCTCCTGGCTGCGCTTGATGCCCAGACCGGCGCAGCTCATGGAGCGGATCACAAACGGCGTCTGCTCCAGCCCCAGCAGAAAGAGTGGCGTCGCCTCAGCGACATCACACTCCCGCAGGCTGACCAGGGCAGGCATGGCCCGCGCAGGATCGGCCGAGGCAATCGCCCCCCGGATGGCGTCAAGCTCAGGAGGCACGAAGATTCAGGCGAAGCGGCAGGCAAAGCTAGCAACGGGATCGGATTGGCCCCGCGACCGGCTCCCGCAGCACCCGCAGAAGCAGGGCCCGGCGACGGCGACGACGCACCAGGCTGAACAGCAGCAGACCACTGCCGATCAACAGGGCTGGCATCGCCTGCAGGCGGGTCGCCGGACTGCGGCTCAGCATCGACACCAGGGCCAGCAGGATCAACAGTGGCGACGACAGGGCCAAAAGATCGGCGGTGCGGCGAGACGGCCCCCGGGTCCGGCCGCCCTCGGACGTCGCCGGTGGGGCGCCCCTCATGACCCCGGCGCGGCGATGGCACCCCGGTGCTGTTGCCCCCAGCGCAGCAGGCTGAGCGTGAGGACCTTCACCCCCACGGACAGACAGTCTTCATCCGGGGCGAAGGTGTTGCTGTGCAGAGGCGTGCACCCGGCGGGGCCGGCGACTCCCAGACGGAACATGGTGCCCTCGGTGGTCTGCAGCAGCTCGGCGAAATCCTCCGCGCCGAGGGACGGCTGCTCCAGCCACACCACCCGCTGGCGACCGAGAAGATCCTCCGCCGCATCAGCCACCAATTGGGTGAGGGCAGGCGCGTTGTGCACCGGAGGGGAAATGCAGCGGTAGTGCACACGGGCCTCGCCTCCATGACCGCGACAGAGGGCGTGCACGGTCTCCTCAATCCAGCCCGGCAACCGGTCATGCACCTCCAGATCCAGGCAGCGCACGGTGCCGAGCAGGCGCACGTGATCGGCGATGACGTTGAAGGCCCGGCCCCCCTCAATGCGCCCGAAGCTCACCACCACCGGATGCAACGGATCCAGGCGGCGGCTGATCGCCTCCTGGAGGCCACTCACCACCCGGGCGGCAATCCAGATCGCGTCCGTGCTCTGGTGGGGCCGGGCCCCATGGCCGCTCTCCCCCAGCACCTCAATCTCCAGCTCCCCGGCGGCGGCGGTGAGGCTGCCGGAACGCACGCCGATGGTGCCCACCCGCAAGCTGGGAAACACATGCACCCCGAAGAGCGCCTCCACCCCTTCCATGGCACCGGCCTCCCGCATCCAGCGGGCCCCTTGGGCCGTCTCCTCCGCCGGCTGAAAGAGCAGGCGCACCCGACAGGGCAGCTCCGGCTGACCGCCCAACAGACGCGCCACCCCCAGGCCCACGGTGGTGTGAATGTCGTGGCCACAGGCGTGCATCAGCCCCTGCTGGCTGGAGGCATAGGGAAGGTCCGTGCGTTCCTCGATCGGCAGGGCATCCATGTCGGTGCGCAGGGCCACGAGGGGGGCGTTCCGAGGTCCCAGCTCGGCGGTGACGCCCGTGCGCCCCACCCCTTCTCTGACCTCCCATCCCCAGCGACGCAGCTCCCCCGCCACCAGAGCCGCCGTCTGCTGCTCATGGCCGCTCAGTTCGGGATGGCGATGGATGTGGCGACGGAGCCGCAGCAGATCCGGCAGGGCGTCACGAAGCGCATCGTCCAGCCCGGTGGAGGTCCAGTCGGCGGGGGCAGCCGTCGCGGCGGAGGGAGAAAGGGAGGGAATCACCGGATCAGTTTGGCGCCGCATCAGGCATCCAGCGAGAGAAACTCTCCCAGAGCCTGCACCGCCCGAGGGGGCCAGCGGCGTATCTGCCGCAGCCATTCCTCCTGTCGGTAGCGGGGATCCAGGCCGGAGGCCGCGGCCCAGTGGCTTTCTGCTTCCCCCCGGGAGCCCTCCTTCCACAGGACCGCCGTCAGGCCGGCCCGTGCATCGGCGAAGAGGGGATAGCGGCGGATCAAGGAGCGCAGGTCGTGTTCAGCGGAGGCTCCATCCCCGAGCTGGAAAGCAGCCAGGGCCTCGCTGGAGCGGGCCATGGCCATGCCGGGTCGCACCTCCGCCGCGGCATGGAAACAGGCCCGGGCCGTCTCCCATGCGCCCTGGGATCCGCGCACGTTGCCGAGGTTGTAGAGCGCCGCCGCCTCCTGCGGCTCCCGCTCCAGGATCCAGCTGTAATCCGCTGCGGCCTCCTCCCAGAGGCCGAGGGCCTCCTCGGCGGTGCCGCGGTTGAGGTGGGGATCGGGAGCGTCGGGCTCGATCGCCATGGCCTGGTTCTGATCCGCGATCGCGCCCCGGGGATCCCCCAGCATCAGGCGCACGTTGCCGCGATTGCTCCAGGCCGCCGCATCCTCCGGGCTGCTCTCCAGCACACGGGACCAGAGGGCCAAGGCCTCCTCCGGTCGCCCCTCCCGACTGGCCGCGAGGGCCCGCGCGAAAGACTCCCGGATGTCCCCCGCCGACTCCAGCGCCGCCACGGGCCGGGGCAGCAGGCAGGGGAGCAGCAACAGGAGCGCCGCCAGGGCCAGGCCAACGCGCCGCCAGGGCCTCCTCATGGCTGGTCCTCCGCCGGCGCGGCGAGATGGTCCCGTCCCGCCTCCGTGATCACCCGCCCGCGGGGGGTGCGCCGCAAAAAACCAAGCTGCAACAAAAAGGGCTCCACGACGGTTTCCAGGGTGGCGGGGTCTTCGCCGAGGCTGGCCGCCAGGGTATCGAGTCCGGCGGGTCCACCGCCGTGGGTGTCGAGCAACTGCCGCAGCAGTTGCCGATCGCTGGCATCAAGCCCCCGGGCATCCACCCGGTGGAGCTGGAGAGCGGTGGCCACCACCGCCACCCCGATGCGACTCGCCCCGTGCACCGTGGCGTAATCCCGCACGCGGCGGAGCAGGCGATTGGCGATGCGCGGCGTGCCGCGGCAGCGGCGGGCCACCTCCCGCGCCGCGTCCTCCTCCAACTCCAGGTTCAGAAGGCGGGCGGCCCGGGCGACGATCGCCTGCAGATCGTCCAGCTCATAGAACGCCAGCCGTTGAATCAAACCGAACCGATCCCGCAACGGCGAACTGAGGGCCCCGGCCCGGGTGGTGGCGCCCACGAGGGTGAAGGGGGCGAGGGAGAGGCTGCGGGTGCGGGCCGTGGTGCCCTTGCCGACCGTGAGATCGAGGCGGAAATCCTCCATGGCCGGATAGAGAATCTCTTCGGCGACCCTGTTGAGCCGATGGATCTCGTCAATGAAAAGCAGGTCGTTCGCTTGCAGGTTGATCAGCAGGCCGACAATGTCGCGGGGGCGCTCCAGGGCTGGCGCACTGGTGATGCGACAGCGCACCCCCAGTTCCTCCGCCAGCACCAGGGCCATGGTGGTCTTGCCCAGTCCCGGCGGCCCATGGAGCAGCACATGATCCAGGGCTTCCCCGCGGCCGCGGGTGGCCGCCACGGCAATCGCCAACACCTCCTTCAGCTCCCGCTGACCGATGTAGTCGGCCAGCCGGCGGGGCCGCAGCCCATCCTCCCGCTGCAGCCCCTCCGCATCCGCGGGCTCCTCCGCCGCCAGCCGCGCGGCGGGATCCAGCAGCCGCAGGGGGCGGGCCGGGTCGGGAGCGGGGGAGGGGCTGCCTTGGGAGGAGACGATGGCCATGGGGGGAGGGTACCGGTCGCCGCCAGGGGGACGAACGCAGCCTGCCCGGGACGACCCCTTAACGTCGGTTCAGTGCAGGAGGCGTGATGGCCAAGGGGCCAGGCAGACGGGGAGGCACCGCCAAAGGGGAGGCCTCCCAGCGGCTCCTGGCCGACAACCGCTTTGCCCGCCATCAATACGAGATTCTCGAAACCCTG
Source organism: Cyanobacteriota bacterium (assembly GCA_046340375.1). GTDB lineage: Bacteria > Cyanobacteriota > Cyanobacteriia > PCC-6307 > Cyanobiaceae > Cyanobium. The sequence goes on from JBKDSZ010000076.1 coordinate 16,629, forward strand.
GAGACAGGCATCGAACTGCTGGGCACGGAGGTCAAATCGATCCGGGCCGGACATTGCAACCTGCGCGATGGGTTCTGCCTGATCCGCAACGGAGAGATGCAGCTCCACAACGTGCACATCTCCCCCCACAGCCATGCCGGCCGCTTCTTCAACCACGAGCCCCTGCGGGTGCGGCGCCTGCTGGCCCACCGCCGGGAGATGGAGAAGCTGCGCACGGCCCTGGAGCAGAAGGGCCTCACCCTGATTCCTCTGAACCTCCACCTCAAGGGCTCCTGGATCAAAGTGACGCTGGGCCTCGGTCGGGGCCGCAAGCTGCACGACAAGCGCCAGGAGGAGAAACGGCGACAGGAGGCCAAGGAAACCCGAGCCGCGATCGCCCGCTTCTGAGGCCGCCCTCAGGGGGTGGTTTCGCCCCGGGGCGGAGGAGCCGCTGGTGGCGTGCCGGGGGGCGTTGGCGGGGTGGCGGTCGCGGGAGGGGTGGCCGGCCGGGCTGGAGAGGGCGACGGGGTTTCCGTTCCGGCGGGGGGACTGCCTGATGTCTCGTCCGGCGATGGCGGGGGCGTTCCCTGTTCCGCTGGAGTGCCGGCCGGAACGGCGGAGGGGCTGGTGGGCTGGACGACGGGCGGGGGGGGGTCAGCCCGCAGGGAAAGGCTGATGCGGGAGGGGGCCACCCCTTCATTGGTGATGAGGAGTTGCACCGGTGAACTCGCCTGCACGCCCAGGTTCACCACCCGCAGGGGGCCACGGGGCGCAAGGGAGCGACCATCGGCCCCGTAGACGCTCATTTGCAACAGGGGCGTCCCGTTGACGCCGAGCACGAGGGCGTGGCCTGCGGGAAGGCGGATCGGGAACAGGCGGGCGCCGGTCGCCGGCACGTCCGCCGCCAGCAGTTGGGTGGTCTGGGACCGGGCCTCGATCGGCTCGATGGAAAGGTTCTCCAGGATCTGAGCGGCGGCGGCGTACCAGAGCTGGCGCCAGGGCTCCTTGGGCATGCCCTCGGTGGCGCGGGACGGCAGAAGGGTCTGGGCACTGCCGGACACGAGCTGCTGCAACACTTCCGCGCTGATGCCGCGCAGGGCCAGGTTCCGCTCCCGCTGCTCCCAATCCGCCGCCGTGTAACTGCCCAACCGTCGGCGAAGGGCCAAGGGAAGCTGCTCGACCCGCGCCAGCCAGTCTTCCGCAAGATCATTCCAGACTTTGCGCAGGGGGGCATCCTCCAGGGCGTCCGTCGGCAGGCGGCCCCGACGCTCGGGATACTGCGCCAGCAGGCTGGCATTCACCAGATCGAGAAACCAGCCGCGATCCACCTGCAGGGCCCGCAGCCGACTGACAAGCTGCTCCCGTTGATCCACTTCCCCGGGGGGAAGGCTGGGGGCCTCCTCCAGGGCCGGCAGCGCCCCGCTGCCGGGGGTGGCTGGCGTTTCGCCACGCCCCAGCCACCACCAGCCCACCGCCGTGCCGACCACCGCAGACACCACCAGGGCCACAAGCACGGGCCAGAGCCCCCCTTCCGCCTGTTCCTCCCGTTCCTGCTGGCGAGAGCGAACCGGGCTGACGGCACGCGGGGGGGGCGGAGGGGCGGGCCGGAGGGGACGCCCCTTCGCCGCGAGGGCCTCCCCTTCTCCGGCGAGCGGCCGCTCGACCGGAGGCGCGGCCGCCTCTTCGACAGCAACGGCCTCTTCGACAGCAACGTCAGGCGGCGCGGCGGCAGGCACCAGCACGACCGTGCGGTCAGCGCGGGGCACTGGGCCCGTACTGTCGGGCATCGGCAGGGGTTGGAACGCCGACAGGGCCTGGGCGGCGGTGGCCAGGCGCTCCGCTGGATCCCGGCTGAGCAGGCGCCGCAGCTGTTGGCGCAGGGCCGGTTCCCCATCCAGGACCGAGGGCCAGCGCCACTCCATGGTCTGGGGCTGCAGCAGCCGCTCCGGGGCATCGCCACTGAGCAGCACCAGGGCCATCACCCCCAGGCCGTGGAGATCCATCCAGGGCTGGGGCGGATCTCCCCGCAGGAGTTCGGGCGGGGCATAGCCGGGGGTCGCTCCCACCACTCCACCCTCCGGCCCCTGCAGGAGTCCGAAGTCGAGGAGCACCGGCAATCCGTCGCTGTCCCGCCGCAGCACATTGGCGGGGGTGAGGTCGCCATGGAGCAGATCCTGGCCGTGAAGGACCGCGAGGACGGGCAGCAGCTGGCGCAGCAGGAGGAGCACCTCCCCGGCGCCGAACACGAGCTGCCGCTCCTGGCGGGCCGCCAGCAACTGCTGGTAGGTGCGGCCGGCCTGCCACTCCCGCACGAGCCAGAGCTGATCCCCTTCGCTGATCGCGGCCCCCACCCGGGGAACCTGGGGATGGAGCACCCCCTGCAGGCGGGCCCAGAGTTGACGCGCCTGCCGCTGATCGCGCTCCGGCCCCAGACAGCGCAGGGCCGCCGGCCCATCGGCGGCAAGGGTGTCAAGGGCCAGCCAAAGGGCCCCCTGCCCCCCGGTGGCCTCGCTGAGGCGGCGTTCCAGGCGGTAGCGCCCGCCGATCAACTGACCGGCGACAGGAACGGAACTCACCATGAGAGGGGAGCCTGCGCCTCGCGCTGGGGTGGGCGCAGGCCCCTGGACTGGAGCCAGTGGGCGTCATAAAGCCGGGAGCGATAGCGCTCGCCGCTGTCACAGAGCACGGTGACGATGCGATGGCCCGGCCCGAGCCGCCGGGCGGTCTCCACCGCCGCGGCCACGTTGATGCCCACCGATCCCCCCATGAACAACCCCTCGTCCCAGAGCAGGGCATGGATGGTGCGCAGGGCTTCGTCATCGGCGATGCGCACGGCGTCGTCAATCGGGGCCCCTTGCAGGTTGGCCGTGATGCGGCTGTTGCCGATGCCCTCCGTGATCGAGTTGCCCTCGCTGCGCAGTTCACCGGAGGTGGCCCAGTTGTAGAGGGCGCTGCCATGGGGATCGGCCAGCACGCAGCGGATGGCTGGATCCCGCTCCTTGAGAAACAGTGCCACACCCGCGTAGGTGCCGCCGGTGCCGGTGGCGGCCACCCAGGCGTCGAGGCGCCCTTCGCACTGCTCCCAGATTTCGGGGCCGGTGGTGGCGTAATGGGCGCGACGGTTGGCCAGATTGTCGAACTGGTTGGCCCAGAGCGCACCCGGGATGTCCTCGGCGAGACGACCGGAGAGCTTGACGTAGTTGTTGGGGTCGGCGTAAGGGACAGCCGGCACGGTGCGCACCTCCGCCCCGAGGCTGCGCAATAGGCCGATCTTCTCCGCCGACTGGGTTTCAGGAATCACGATCAGGGCGCGGTAGCCCAGGGCATTGCAGAGGTGGGTGAGGCCGATGCCGGTGTTGCCCGCCGTTCCCTCCACCACCGTGCCCCCCGGCCGCAGCTGGCCACTGGACTCCGCCTCCTGGAGGATGCCCAAGGCCGCCCGATCCTTCACCGAACCGCCGGGGTTCATGAATTCGGCCTTGCCAAGGATCTCGCAGCCCGTGAGCGCACTGAGGGCGCGGAGGCGGATCAGGGGCGTGCGGCCAACGGCGCCGGAAAACCCCTCGGTGATGTTCCCCATGCCGGTGGTGGAGCCTCTGACGTTTGCTTGCGTGGGATCGTAGGCACAGCTCCCGGTCTCTCCGCCAACGATGGTGCCAGCGATCGCCCCTGCCCTGCCCTCCACGGGTGTCTCTCGCCTGCGGGCCGTGCGGGAGCACAGCGAAGCCCTCATCGCCCCCCTGGCGCCGGAGGATCTCTGTCTCCAGGGCATGGCGGACGCCAGCCCGCCCAAGTGGCACCTGGGGCACACCACCTGGTTTTTTGACATCTTCCTTCTCTCTCCCCATCTGGCGGGCTGGGAGCCCCTGGATGAGCGGTGGAGTTTCCTCTTCAACTCCTATTACGAGGCGGCCGGCGCACGCCATCCGCGCCCCCAGCGAGGCCTGCTCACCCGCCCGCCGATGGAGGACGTCCTGGCCTGGCGGCAGCGGGTGAACCGAGGGCTGGAGCGGTTGCTGGACCAGCTCGCTGGCCAGCCCCCGGAGCGAGCCGCCCGACCGCTGAGGCTGCTGGAGCTGGGACTGCACCACGAGCAGCAGCACCAGGAGCTGTTGCTGATGGATTTGCTGGATGGCTTCAGCCGCAACCCCCTGGAGCCGGCCTATCGGCCGAGCCTGGAGGCCGCTCCCGCCGATCCTGCGCGCGTGGAGAACGATGAACCGGGCTGGTTGACCCACCCCGGGGGCCTGGTGGAGATCGGCCACGGCGACCCGGAGGCCTTTGCCTTCGACAACGAGGGTCCGCGCCATCGCCTCTGGCTGGAGCCCTTCGCCTTGGCCCGTCGGCTGGTCAGCAACGCCGAGTACGCCGCCTTCCTCGCCGATGGGGGCTATCGCCGGCCGGAGCTGTGGATGAGCGAAGGCTGGAGCGTGGTGATGGAGCGGGGCTGGGCCGCGCCGCGCTATTGGCGTGATGGCCGCTGGGAATTCACCCTGGCGGGCCGCCAGCCGCTCCAGCCGGACGCGCCGGTGCGCCACATCAGTTGGTTCGAGGCCGATGCCTATGCCCGCTGGGCCGGGGCCCGGCTTCCCAGCGAAGCGGAATGGGAGGTGGCCGCCAGCACCGGCACCCTGCCGGCGGCTTTCGACAGCCTTTGGCAATGGACAGCCACCCCCTATCGGCCCTATCCCGGCTACCAGCCGGAAGCGGGAGCAGTGGGGGAATACAACGGCAAATTCATGAGCTCCCAATTCGTGCTTCGCGGCAGCGCCACCCTCACCCCACCCGGCCATGCCAGGCTCACCTATCGCAACTTCTTCCCCCCCGCCAGCCGCTGGATGGCCAGCGGCCTGCGCCTGGCCCGAGACGGTCGATGAGCAGCTCCCCGCGTCCGGGCGACAGGCTCCCGGCAGAGGCCACCCTGATCGATCTTCACCCTGAGCCGGCGGACATGGCCAGGCTGGTGCGGGAGGGCCTCGCCCGGACACCGAAACAGCTGCCCGCCTGGTTTCTCTACGACACCGCCGGATCCCATCTGTTCGACGCAATCTGCGAGCAGCCGGAATACACCCTCACCCGCACGGAGAACGACCTGCTGGAGCGCCTGGGACCGGAGCTGGCCGCGGCCCTGGGCACAGGCGTGCTGGTGGAGTTCGGCGCCGGCAACGGGCGCAAGGTGCGACCCCTGCTGGAGGCTGGGCGGCAGGCCGCCTATGTGGCGCTCGACATCAGTGCCGAGCACCTCGCCCAGGCCTGTGAAAACCTGCGCCAGCACCACCCGGGGGTGCCGATCCTGGGCATCTGCTGCGACTACAGCGTCCTGGAGGCCCTGCCGGACCATCCCCTGCTGCGTCAGCCCCGCATCGGCTTCTATCCGGGCAGCTCCCTGGGCAATTTCGAACCTGCGGAGGCCGGTCGGCTGCTGCGCCGTTTCGGCCACCTTCTGGGGGACGGCAGTCGCCTGCTGATCGGCATCGACCAGCCGAAGGCCACAGCCCGACTGGAAGCGGCCTACAACGACGCGGCCGGCTGGTCGGCCGCCTTCGCGCTCAATCTGCTGAGGCGCTTGAACCGGGAGCTGGATGGTGACTTCGACCCCGCCACCTTCACCTATCGGGCCCATTGGGAGGAGGAGCGGAGCCGAATCGTCATGGCTCTGGAAAGCCGGCGACCCCAGAGCGTGCGGGTGGCGGGGGAGGTGATCCGGTTCGACGCCGAGGAACCCTTGCTCACGGAAATCAGCGTGAAGTACGGGCCGGAGGCCTTCCTGGCCTTGGCCCGCAGGGCCGGCTGGCGCCCCCTGGGCCGCTGGAGCGACACGGCCGACGACCGGTCGCTCCACCAGCGGGCGCGGGCAGACTGGAAGGGCACGGGGACGTGAGCCCCCCCCCTGGAGACCCCGATGCGTCGTGAGGACTGGAGCCGTGAGGACCAACAGCAGGCCATGCGCCTGGTGCGGGAAGGGCTGATCGAGGAGTTGGAGGCGCTTTTCCTTCGCCGGTTTGAACGCCTCAGCGAGCTGGACCTCGGCGAAGGGGCCATCGCCCGCCTCACCCAGCTGCTTCTGCGCTCGCGCGAAGCGGCCCTCACGCCATTGCGGGAGGAGATCGAGGCGCCCCTGATCACCCGGGCTCCGGGGGAGCGCTCCGCCGAGGAGCTGAGCTGATGGCCGGGTCTGGAAGCTGGCTGGATGAGCTGGAGGCCCGACTGGAGGAAACCCTGGAGGGATTTCTCAAGGCCAACCCGCAGCAGGAGGCACTGCTGGCGGAACAGGCCGCCCGCGAGCGGCAGCAGCATCTGCGGCGGGATCGGCTGAGCCTGAGGACGGAGGCCGAATTGCAGCGCCAGGGACTGCTGCGGCTGGCGGAGGACATCCGCTCCTGGCAGAACCGGGTGGAGCGGGCCAAGGGCGCCGGCGCGCTCGAGCTGGCGGGCCGGGCCGAGGCCCACATCGCCACGCTGATGGACCAGGGGCGGGCCCGCTGGCAGACCCTGGCGGAGCTGGGCGAACGGTTTGCGGCGGTGGAGCGGGAGCTGGCAGAACTGGCAGAACTGGCCGCCAACGCGAGATCCCACGCCAAGGCGAAGCCCGGAGGTGGATCCACACCCCACCAGGACCCTTCCTCGAAGGCGTCTCAGCCAACCGGCGGGACCCTGGAGGCGGATTGGGCGGCCTTCGAGAGCCAGCAGGAGCTGGAGAACCTGCGCCGGAAGCTGCAACGCTGAAGAGGCCCACGGCGTCAGCCCGAACGCCCTAACCCTTCGGTGCCGGAGGCACCAGGCTCACCCCCTCAGGGGGCGGCGTGGGATCGGGATCGGCGATCAGCATGTGTTGCAAAACGATCTCCGGCCGCTCGCTATCGCGCCAGCGGATGCGATAAGCCGGCATCTTGGTGCCCCGGCTGGTGGTCTGCTCCACAGGCTCCATGACCCAGCCCCGACGCGAACGCCCTTGGGGGTTGCGCTTCACAACCGCATCGGCGTGCTTGAAGCGAAAACCGACCCGCTCGCCACTCATTCTGGGTGTGAGAACCTACTGTTGTCATTATTCCATTGCATCGGCCTGGTCCCTCTGACTGGGTTCGGGCCGCAACAGGGGGAAGGCGATCACGTCCCGGATCGAAGGGCTGTCGGTCAGCAGCATGGCCAAGCGGTCGATGCCGATGCCCAGGCCACCGGTGGGTGGCATGCCCACCTCCAGGGCCGCAAGGAAGTCTTCATCGACGCTCTGGGCCTCCAGATCGCCCGCGTGGCGACGCTCCTGCTGCTCTTCCAGGCGGCGGCGCTGATCCACCGGGTCAATGAGCTCGGAGAAGGCGTTGGCGGTCTCGCGGCCGGCGATGAACAACTCAAAGCGCTCCACCAGGCCGGGTTTGGAGCGCTGGGCCCGAGCGAGGGGGGATGTCTCCACCGTGTAGTCGAGCACGAAGGTGGGTTGCGTCAGGGAACTCTCCACCCGCTGCTCGAAGGCCTCCACGAGCAGGCGGCCGATGCTGTCCGCCGTGTCGGGCACCTCCAGCCCCGTCCGCCGCAGGGCATCGGCGGCGTCCTGGCGGGTGGCAAAGGCGTTGAAGTCAAGGCCGGTGGCTTCCCGCACCAGCTCGTGCATGGTCTCCTTCCGCCAGGGGGGGGTGAGGTCGATGGGGAGGCCCTGGTAGGTGAGGGCGGTTGTGCCGCAAACCGTCCGGGACACGGAGGCGATCAGCTCCTCTGTGAGCTCCATCATCGTGTGGTAATCGGCGTGGGCCTGATAGATCTCCACCGAGGTGAACTCCGGGTTGTGGCGCGTGCTCACCCCCTCGTTGCGAAAGATCCGGCCCAGCTCGTAGACGCGCTCGAAGCCCCCGATCACGAGCCGCTTGAGATGGAGCTCGGTGGCGATGCGCAGGGTCAGGGGGAGATCCAGGGCGTTGTGGTGGGTTTCAAACGGACGGGCGTCCGCTCCACCGGCCTGGGTCTGGAGCACGGGGGTCTCGATCTCCAGGAAGCCCCGTTCATCCAGCCAGCGGCGCAGGCCGCTGACCAGCTGGGCCCGCTTGCGGAAGGTGTCGCGGGTCTGGGGGGAGACGATGAGATCAAGATGGCGCTGGCGGTAGCGCTTCTCCACATCCGCCAAGCCATGCCATTTGTCCGGCAGGGGCTGGAGCGCCTTGCTGAGCATGCGCCAATCGCTCACCTTCACCGAGAGCTCGCCCCGATCCGTGCGCCGCAGGCCTCCCTCCACGCCGATCCAATCCCCGATGTCCGTGAGGGTGGTGAGGTGGGTGAAGAGGTCCGGTTGGTCAGGGTGGACCTCCGCGAGGAAGGCGCGGTCGATGTAGAGCTGGATCGCGCCGCTTTCATCCGACAGGGTGAAGAAGGCCAGCTTGCCCATCACCCGGCGCGCCAGTATCCGACCGGCGAGGCAGACCCGCTCCGGACGCTCCTCCCCCTTGGGAAGATCGGCGTGGCGCGTCTGCAGTTCGGCCGCGCCATGGGTGGGCGAATAGGAGAAGGCGTAGGGGGGATGGCCGTGGGCCTCAAGGGCTCGGGCCTTTTCCAGACGGGTCGCGCGCAGATCCGACAAGGGGAGCAGGGGGCTTCAGGAGATGGCAGCCATCCTGCAGGACGGCCGGTCCCGAGGGGCGGCGCGGGCTCAGCCGGCCGCGGCCAGGGCGCCGTCCACCATGCGCTGGGAAGCGTATCCCGTGCCGCGAACGGTGAGAATCAACTCCGGATTGCGGGGATCGGGCTCCAGCTTGCCGCGCAACCGGGCGACATAAACATCGACCACCCGCAGATCGGCGGCCCGGCGAGGGGGATAGCCCCAGAGCTGCTCCAGGATCTCCGCCCGCGGCACCACGCGGCCCGGATCGCGGAACAGACGTTCGAGCAGGCTGAATTCGGTGTAGGTGAGGGCGATGCGTTGTCCATCGCGGGTGACCTGGCGGCGGTTCGTGACCACCACCTGGCCGCCGCGGCGTTGCACGCGGTGGCCGGCGGGCACCACCCGGGGGTCGGCCTGCGCGGCGCCGCGGCCGACCCGGCGAAGGATCGTGGCGATGCGCACCTCCAGCTCCTTGGGACTGAAGGGTTTGGGCAAGTAGTCGTCGGCCCCCAGATCCAGCCCGGCCACCCGCTCGGCGATGGCGTCCAGGGCCGAGAGGAAGATGATCGGCACGCAGGATTCGGCCCGCAGGCGGCGGCAGACCGCGAAGCCGTCCAGCTTGGGCAGCATCACGTCCAGGACCACCAGGTCGGGCTGCTCCCGGTGAAACGCCTCCAGGGCCTGTTCTCCATCCTCCGCGCAGACCACCCGATAGCCGGCCAGTTGGAGGCGCATCACCAACACGCGACGGACGGCGGCCTCGTCATCGACCACCAAGAGAGTGGGCTTGGGGGCGTCGTCGCCATCGCCAGCAGGGGAGGAATCCTCCAGGCTCATGGGGGCCAGGCATGATGAAGAATCGCAACCATACCCTTGAGCGGATCCCGAGGTCATCCCCCGGGGACAAGGCTCCAGCGGGGACCCCTGGATTTTTAAGCATTTCTACCGAAACAGACGGCTCCGGGAAAGCCTGCTAGCCGGAGCCGTCTGACCCTCCAGGAGCCGCGCCCGCCGGCCAGCGCGCGGCGGCATAGCGGTTCCACTCCCGTGCGGCTGTCTCCAGCGCCTCGTGGCTGGTGATCTGGCCGAGCATCGCGCGCTGCAACTGGGTGTAGAGGATCGTCTGGAGCCGTTTCACGCCCGGCGTCGGCGGCACCAGCACCCGCGCTGTCTCCAACGACCGCAGCGCCAGCAGACGGGCCTCCCGCACCAGCCGCTCCCCGGCGTCAGAGGGCTTCTCCGCCCGCAGCCTCCGCTCCAGCGCCTCCAGGGCGGCCCGGGAGGACGGCAGCACGCGGGCCGCCTCGGCGAAGCGCAACTGGTTGGCTCCGTTGGTGAGAAAAAGGGCCAGCTCCACCGCCGCCTCCGGCAGCGGGCCGCCGCGGGGCACCACCAGGTTCATCACCGCCACATTGGTGTGGCCGGAGGGCCCGCGCAGCGGTGGATGGGGGGTGGTGACGGCGGCGATGGCGGGGGCATTGGTCTGGAGGTTGCGCAGAAAATCCGGCCCGCTGGCCACCTGGGCCAGATCGCCGGACTGATACATCTCGATCGCCCGCCGGTAGCCCTGGCTCACCACCTCCCGCGGCAGCAGCCGGCGGCGGTAGAGATCGGTCCAGAAGGCAAAGGCCCGCCGCCCGACCGGGCTGAGGAAGGCGGCTTGGCGCTGGTCATCCAGCAGGCGCACGCCCATCTGCACCAGCGCCTCCAGCAGCTCCGCCGAGTCTTCCGGCACCACGGTCACGAACAGGGCATAGCGGCCCGTGCGTCGCCGGATGGCTTCAGCATAGGCGGGCACCTGCCACCAACTCGACGGGGGAGCGGAGAGCCCGGCCTGGCGCAACAGGCGCCCGTTGGCCATGGTCAAGCGGGTGGTGAGATACCAGGGGATGGCGAACTGCTGGCGCCCCAGCCACCCCGATGACCACACCCCGGGCAGATAGGCCTCGGCGGCATCCGGGGGCAGCACGGTGGCGAGGTCGAGCAGCCCCCCCCGGCTGGCCAGCCCCGCGGCGAAGAGGGGGTTGAGATTCACCAGATCCGGAGCCGTGCGCGCGTAGACCGAAGCCAGGAGCTTCCGCTCCACCGAGCTCCAGGGCACATCCGTCCAGCGCACGTCCATCGGCTGACCGGGGGGCCGCTGGCGGCTCCAGGCAGCCAGCACCTCCGCCATGTAGGCATTGAATCGGGGGGCCAGATCCAGGGTCCACAGCTGGAGGGTGGGGGGAGCCCCGGAAGGGGCGGAGCGGCGGGCGAGGGGGGCGCAGGCGGTGGCCCCCAGGGAAAGCCCTGCCAGACCCAGTCGCCCCAGGAGCGCACGACGCGACAGTGAGGAGGAGGGGTCAACCACGCCAGGCAGGCTCAGCCCGTTTCCAGAGCAGCAAGAGAAGGGAACAGACCAAGGGGGCCAGCAGGGCGGTCAGGAGCGTCTGGGCGATCAGCAGGTGGGCACCCGCCGTGTGCAGATCCTGCCAGGTCCAGCCCGCCTGCGCCAGCAGGGCCGGATCCGGAGCGGCGCCGTCCGCCCCGGCGACGGGAGTGCGCCATCCCCGGGCCAGCCACTGGAGCATGAGCGTGAGATCGAGCAGGAGCGTGCCCCCGAGGGCGAGCAGCCCAAGGCTGAGGGGTCGCTCAATGGCGGGCCGGCGGCTGCGCAGGGGCCCCCACCAGCGGGCGAGCAGGAGCAGGCCTGGAATCGAGCTCACCAGTCCCGGATGCTGGGAATCCGTGAGCAGGCCGAGAACCAGCGCCAGAAGCAGGGCCGAGCGGCGGCCCTCCACCAGAGCCCAAGGCAGGAGCCAGAGCACGGGCCAGCAGGGCGGCACACCGGCCAGGGTGAGCCACGGCGGGCCAGCCAGGCTGAGCAGCGGCACCAGGAGGACGCTGGCGGCGAGCATGGGCTGGCGCTTCAGAAGCTCCATTCAGGGCCGCAGCACCTGCACCCAGTCGACAGCCTGCACCGGAGCGATCAACTGCACCACCGCGACAGGAGCGGGATCAGCGTCGGCATCCACGCTCTGGATCACGGCGACGGGGAGGTTGGGGGGCACCAGGGTGCTCGCGGGGGAGGTGACGACCAGATCTCCGGGCCGGGCCTCGGGATCCTTGTCGAGGAAGCGCAGCAGGGGCCGGGCGCTGCCGACGCCAGAGAGCAGACCCTGGCTGCGGGTCCGGTTCACCCACACCCCCACCCGGCTGGAGGGATCGGTGAGGAGGGTGATTGTGGCGGTGGTGGGGGTGACGCTGGCCACCAGCCCGATCAGGCCGCCGGGCGCCAGAACGGGCTGACCCGCCCGCACGCCGGCGAGGGCACCCTTGCCGATCACCAGCTGCTGCCACCAGCCGCCGAGCTGGCGGGAGATCACGGGGGCGGACATGGCCGTGTGGCGTCGGGCCTGTTGCAGCCCAAGCAGCTGGCGGAGGCGGTCATTGTCGCTGGCGAGGGCCTCCAGGCGCGCCTGATCCTCCACCCGCCGGGCGGAGCGCAACCATTCCGATTGGGCGGGCCCGGGCCAAAAGGGGCGGCTGAGCAGCGCGTAGGCGTCATTGAGGAGAGCCCCCTTGCTCAGACGCACGATCAGCAGGAGAAGAAGCAGCGCCAGAGCGAGGCGCCAGCGCCGCGCTCTGCCCCGGGATGAGGGGGGGCGTCGCGTAGGGATGGCCATGGATCAGGCGGATGGCCTGGTCTCTTCCGGACCCTCCAGCAGCCATTCGTGGCGGGGAAAATCATCCAGGATCAAGCGCGTGCCGCGCACGACGCAGAAGAGCGGATCATCCGCCAAATGGCTGAGGATGCCGGTTTCCTGGCTGACCAGGTCGCAGAGGCCATGCACCAGGGCCCCTCCGCCGGCGAACATGATGCCCCGATCCACGATGTCGGAGGCCAGCTCGGGGGGCACCCGTTCCAGGGTGCGCCGCACGGCTTCCACGATCACAGAGGCGGTTGCCGCCATCGCCTCCCGGATCTCCTGCCCCCGCACTTGAACGGTGCGGGGCATCCCCGTGAGGAGATGTTGGCCGCGCACATCCTTGCTGAGCTGATCGTGGGCCTCGTTGGGGAAGACGGAACCGATCTCGATCTTGATCTCCTCGGCGGTCTGCTCACCGACGACGAGATTGTGCACCTTCTTCATGTGCAGGCTGACCGCTGCGGTGAACTCATCGCCAGCCACCCGCAGCGACTCGCTGAGCACCGCCCGGCCATAGCTGAAGACCGCCACTTCGGTGGTGCCGCCACCGATGTCAACGATCATGGTCCCCTTGGGCTCCAGCACGGGCATGTCGGCGCCGAGGGCGGCGGCCAGGGCCTCATCCACGAGGAACACCTGGCGGGCATGGGCCTCGCCCGCCGCCCGCAACTCCCGCCGCTCCCCCGGGGTGACGCCACCGGGGATGGCGATCAGCAGACGCGAGGCGATGACCTCCTCCCCGTTGTTCGCCTGCTGGAGCAGGGCCTTGAGCATCCGTGCGGCCGCGTCCGCATCGGAAATCACACCGTCGCTGAGGGGGCGAACGGCGATGATGTCGCTCGGCCGGCGGTTCAGCCCCGCGATGACATCGCCGGGGGTGCGGCCGAGCATGATCTTGGCCGCCTCGCCGACGATGGTGGTGTCGCGCTTGAGGTCAACCGCCACGACGGAGGGCTCGTTCAGAACCGCTTCCTTCTCAACGCCCGACAGCCAGACCAGGGTGTTGGCCGTGCCGAGATCAATGCCGATGTCCCGGTCGCGGGTGATCTGGAGGCGATTGAACAGCACGCGGGCCAGGGAGGTCAGGTTGGATCATAGGGTTGGAGATTCGGTGCGCCGGAAACCCCTGACGCTGAGTGTGACAACCGGAATCGGGGGTGGAACTGAAGAAGCAAGCCCCCCGGACAGGGTGGCCCATCCTTGATCCACTCATTCCCAGGAGACTCCGCCATGGGCGTCAACTCCATCACTCTCGTCGGCCGAGCCGGCCGCGACCCCGAAGTGCGTTACTTCGAATCCGGCAGCGTTGTGGCCAACCTCACCCTCGCCGTCAACCGCCGCAGCCGGGACGACGAGCCCGACTGGTTCAACCTTGAGATCTGGGGCAAACAGGCCCAGGTGGCGGCAGACTATGTGCGGAAGGGTTCCCTGCTGGGGATCATCGGTTCGTTCAAGCTCGACCGCTGGACGGACCGCGTCAGCGGGGAGGAGCGCAGCAAGCCGGTGATCCGGGTCGATCGCCTGGAACTTCTGGGGAGCCGGCGCGACACCGACTCGGCGGAGAGCAGCTTCGGCGGCGGTGAGCCCAGCGATGAGGAAGTGCCGTTCTGAGGCGCCTCTTCTGCGGGCCGCGCCAGGTGTTGTGGGGCGGCCCCCGCCTCAGTGGGTGTTCGCCCGCTTCTTCCAGATCCGCAGGCCCACCCAGACCAGGGCGGCAAAGGCCGCCACCACCAGCAGCACCTTCACCACCTGGGTCACCGGCGCAAGCCAAAGCTCCACCCGGCTGTAGCCCTCTCCAAGCAGCAGGCCCGCCAGGGTGAGCAGGAGGGTCCAGATCAGGCTGCCTGCGGTGGTCCAGAGGAGGAAGGGCGCGAGGGGCATCATTTCGATGCCGGCGGGCACGGAGATCAGGGTGCGGATTCCCGGGATCAGACGTCCCCAGAACACCAGGGCTGTGCCATGGCGGTTGAACCAGGATCGGCTGCGGTGCAGTTCCTGGGGGCTGATCCCGATCCAGCGGCCATGGCGCGACAACCAGTGCTCGATGCGCTCCTCATTCACCAGGCGGCCGATCCCGTACCAGGGCAAGGCACCCAGCACGGTGCCGAGGAGGCCAGCCAGGACAACGGGCAGCAGAGCGAGCTTGCCCTGCTGCACATAGAACCCCCCCAGGGGCATGATCAGCTCCGACGGGATGGGCGGGAAGAGATTTTCAAGGAACATGGCCGCGAAGATGGCCGCGTAGCCGCCCAGCGGATTGGCTTCCACCGCTTCGCCGATGAGCGCGGGCAGCTTCTCGATCAGTTCAATGGCCACGGGGGGAGCACAAGATGCCCGCAATTGTTTCATGGCCCCTCTCCCATGAAAAAAGGGCTTCCCCGAAGAGAAGCCCTGGACTTTCAGGCGAAGGAGAGGATCAGTAGCGGTAGTGATCGAGCTTGTAAGGCCCTTCCACGGGCACATTGATGTAGGCAGCCTGCTCGGACGTCAGCTCGGTGAGTTTGGCGCCGATCTTCTCCAGGTGGAGGCGGGCGACCAGCTCATCAAGGTGCTTGGGCAGCACATACACTTGCTTTTCATACTGCTCACCCTTGGTGTAGAGCTCGATCTGGGCCAACACCTGATTGGTGAAGGAGTTGCTCATCACGAAGCTCGGGTGACCGGTGGCGCAACCGAGGTTGACCAGGCGGCCCTCAGCGAGCAGCAGAATGCGATTGCCGCTGGGCAGGATCACATGATCCACCTGGGGCTTGATATTTTCCCAGGTGTACTGCTTGAGGGAGGCGACATCGATTTCGTTGTCGAAATGGCCGATGTTGCAGACGATGGCCTGATCCTTCATCTGGATCAGGTGCTCATGACGAATCACCTGGAAGTTGCCGGTGGCGGTGACGAAAATGTCAACGTCCTTCACGACATCATCCAGACGGACGACGCGGTAGCCCTCCATGGCAGCCTGCAGAGCGCAGATCGGATCGATCTCGGCGATCATCACGGTGGCGCCCAGGCCCCGCAGCGACTGGGCCGAGCCCTTGCCCACATCGCCGTAGCCCATCACCAGAGCCACCTTGCCGGCGACCATCACGTCTGTGGCGCGCTTGATGCTGTCAACCAGCGACTCGCGGCAGCCGTAGAGGTTGTCGAATTTGCTCTTGGTGACCGAATCGTTGACGTTGATCGCAGGGAAGGGCAGCTCGCCGCTCTTCTGGAGCTGATAAAGACGGGCCACACCCGTGGTGGTTTCTTCGGTGACGCCCTGACTGTTGGCGCGGATTCGGGAGTAAAAGGTGGCATCGACGGCCAGCTTGGCGCGAATCGATTTGAAGAGGGCGATCTCCTCTTCGCTGCCGGGATTGTCAAGCACCGACAGATCCTTTTCCGCCTTGCTGCCAAGAATCACCAAACCGGTGGCATCGCCGCCGTCGTCCAGGATCATGTTGGGGGTGCCGCCATCGCCCCATTCCAGAATGCGATGGGTGAAGGCCCAATATTCATCCAGGTTTTCGCCCTTGTAGGCGAACACGGGGATGCCAGCGGCGGCGATGGCTGCCGCTGCGTGGTCCTGGGTGGAGAAGATGTTGCAGCTGGCCCAGCGCACTTCGGCGCCGAGGGCCACGAGGGTTTCGATCAGAACGGCGGTTTGCACGGTCATGTGCAGCGAGCCGGCGATGCGGGCACCCTTGAGCGGCTGCTCAGCGCCGTACTTGGAGCGCAGGGCCATGAGACCCGGCATTTCGGTTTCGGCGATGGCCAGCTCCTTGCGGCCGAATTCCGCCAGACCGATGTCGGCGATCACATAAGAACTGGTGGCTTGCAGATGGGGGAAAAACTCTGCGGGCGCCACAGGCGTTGCAACCATGAAAAACTCCTTAAACAGGGATGGCAATATCTGCAGAGACGCCGAGGCTTCGGGCTCGCTGAGCAAGGAATCTACAGGCATGGGCGAGGACAACGCGATGGAGCTGTGCCAACTGGCCGATGCGGACGCCACCCGGGCCCTGGGCCGGAGACTGGCGGTGCGGCTGCTAGCACTCGGGCTGAGGGGGGCGAGCGCAACGGCCCCGCCGACCCTGGCGCCCCCTCCATTGCTGTTGCTGCAAGGCGACCTGGGGGCCGGCAAAACCTGCCTGGTGCAGGGGCTGGCGGAGGGATTGGGCATCCACGAGCCGATCACCAGCCCCACCTTTGCCCTGGCTCACCACTACAGGGGGAAGCTGGACACCTGCCCGACCGGCCTGGTGCACCTCGACCTCTACCGCCTGGACGACCCCGCCGCCGCCGCCGAACTCTTCGCCCAGGAGGAGGAGGAGGCCCGGGCACTGGGGGCGGTGCTGGCGGTGGAGTGGCCGGAGCGGCTGAACGTTCTGCCGGAGCCCTGCTGGCGGGTGGAGCTGGAGATCGCGGGGGAGGGGCGCGTGGCGCGGGTGGTCGGGGCGGGGATCAGCGGAGCGGCATGAACAACCCTGCGGGCTTGGACGGAGGACCAGCAACTCCAGGAGAAAGATCCGGGACAGGGATCAGAGCTGACGCCGATCGAGCGCTTCGGCCAGGCGCGTGGCGGCCGAGGCGAGCTGGGCCTGGGGATCGGGCGGGGCGACAGCGGCTTCGCTGCGTCGGAGAGCTTCGATGGAGCGCACGATCAAGAACACCACAAAGGCGATCACCAGGAAGTTGATCAAAGCCACAATCACCGAGCCCGCAGGCCAGCTGGCGATGGAGGCGACGTTGGCGGCCTTCATCGCCGGCTCAAGAATCGAGCCCATCACCAGGCTGACCACGGCGTCCACCACCTTGCCAAAGGCACTGCCAATCACCACAGCAACTGCAAGGTCGACGACATTGCCCTTATTGATGAAGTCCTTGAAGTCGGAGAAAAAGTTACGGTTACGGGACATAATAGAGATTGTTGGAAAAAGAGCCGGCTGATGGAGTTGCCAAAAGATAGCGTAAGGACGAGCAATAAATCTCGTGATCTGCATAAAGCAAAGCAGGCAACCTGCTCAATGCCACCTTAATGCTTTTCGATGGCGGCGCAACCTTCGCATTTTTTTACTGAAGCGCCGCAAGCCCCAAACTCTTTGGTCTGGCCAAAGACCGGCTCGGGCGTTGTTTTGCGCTTGGCGTAGAGCTCACGGCCTTTTTGGGTCTGCGCAGCTTGCGGTTCATTCGGCTTTTGAGATCCAGTGTCCGCGTCAGCGAGGAAAGTTTGGGAGCAGGCACAGGTGTTGGCGATCGTGCGCTCCAGCATCGGTTCCAGGTGCTCCACATCCGGTTGAGGTGGCTGGTTGCTCACTCCCACCGCCACGATCAAGAGCCGCAGGATCTGAACGAACAGACCGCTGAGGGCATCGAGGTTGGGGAGGCGAAAGCCGCTGATCCGGCTGTGATCCGGCTGCTGGTTGCCCGTCAACACCCGAAACGCCAAGTCCGCGTGACAGGCCCTCTCGATCCAGTGTCTCCGGTACGCTGGCCTGCGGCCAGGCAGGCGAGAGGAGACGATGCCGAGGCCGTTGGCATCCAGCAACAACAACGTCAACCGCTGCGCGGAAGGCTGCGCCTACATGCGGGGGTCAAACCCCTTCTCGCCCCTGGGATCCTTGGCCAATGCCGGAGCCATGATCGCCGAGAAGTCCAACGCGTTCGGCAGATCCAGGAGGAAAAACACCGGGTGATCGCTCGGCAGCCACTCGATCGGCGAGGGCGGCATCAAGTGGGTTTGCCCTGGCTGCCGGGAGCGGAAGGCTTTGGGCGGGATTGGGGGGATCCGGGGAGGGTTCGGGGTGGGCGATGCGCGACAGGCGCCTGGCGGGCCACGCACGCCTTGGCCAACCACCGGAACGCGAAGATCTGAAGGCCTTTGACCAGCTGGACGCCACCCTCAACAATCCCCGATTCCGCCACGACCTGCGTGCGGCTCCCCCAACCCCAGCCTCTCGTGCAGCGCCGCGATGATGCGGGCATTGGCGGCCGGGAAGGGAAAGGCGAGCAGCTCGGCGGGCTCCACCCAGCGCACCTGCTGAGACGCCAGGGGCTGGGGCTCGCCGGAGAGCCAGCGGCAGAGGTGCACCACAAAGCGCAGACGCTTGTGGCTGTAGGCGTGTTCCACCGTGATCAACTCCTCGCCCACCTCCGACTCGATGGCGAGCTCCTCCCGCAGCTCCCGGCGGATCGTCTCGGCGATGGGTTCATCGGGCTCCTGCTTGCCGCCCGGGAACTCCCACAGCCCCCCCAGAAGGCCCTCCTCCAGCCGCTGGTCGATCAACACCCGCCCCGCCCCGTCGCGCACCACGCCCACACCGATCACCTGAAACGGCAAGGGCCTTGACATCTCCTTCACGGGGAAGCGGGTGGGATCGCCGGCAGCGTAGGCGCCGCAGGCCGGGCGCCAGGGGCATTCCGCGCAGAGGGGGCGGCGCGGGGTGCAGACCGTGGCGCCCAGATCCATCAACGCCTGGTTGAACAACCGCGGCTGGTCGGGGTCGAGCAGGGTCGTGCTCCAGTTCCAGAACAGGCGCTCCTCCGCTCGGGGCGGCCGGGGATGGGAATGCAGCCGGGCCAGAACCCGCCGCACGTTGCCATCGAGCAGGGGCACGGGCAGATCAAAGGCGGAAGACAGAATGCCCCCGGCCGTGCTGGGGCCGATGCCAGGCAGCGCCAACCACCCCTCCAGCGTGCGCGGCCAGGGATCCGCCAGGCCCCGCTCCGCTTGCCAGGCCAGCAGCCGTTCGGCCCCCTCCCGCAGGCGGCGAGCCCGGCTGTAGTAGCCCAGCCCCTGCCAGAGCCGCAGCAGGGTCTGGCCATCCGCCGCCGCCAGGGCCGGCAGATCCGGCAGGGCGTCCATCCACCGCCGCCAATAGGGGAGCACCACCCGCAGCTGGGTTTGTTGAAGCATCACCTCCGCCACCCAGACCCCAAGCGGATGGACCGCCTCCCCCGGCGCGGGCCAGTGGCCGGCGGCCGTGGCCATCCAGGGCTTCTGGCCTGGATCGCGGCGTCCGGCCTGCCACCACCAGCTGAGAAGGGCCTGGCGCAGGTCAGCGACCGGCGCGGGGAACAAAGGGGGAAGGGGAGCGGCGGTCGAAGGGGCGGTCATGGCGAAGGGAAAGGCGCTGCCCGATGCGCACGGCGCCCCAGCGTGCCAGACCCCCCCCAATGCCAGGCGCTGGCACCCCCCCGAGAGGCGGCAAACAAACCCCGCCTGC
>JBKDSZ010000077.1:0-9813 GCA_046340375.1 Cyanobacteriota bacterium
CTGGCTGCTGCTCGTGCGCCCCAGTGCCCCCGCCGAGGTGGAGGCCTTGATGGCTGCCGACGACTACCGACGCAAGGTGGAGGGCGCCTGAAGCTCCGTCATCCAGCGGAAGCGGGGCCGGCCTCAGGTCCTTAGGATTGCGCAACATTTTTGGTGCGCTTGTGGTGGCCCCTTTTCTGCGCAGGCATGTTGGTCCAAGCGCCGACGATCAACAACAGATGCTGGCGGAGCTGGGGCTCTCCTCCCTCGATGATCTGGCCCGGGAAGTGGTGCCTTCCGGCATCCTGCTGACGGCGGAAGCCGCCGCTGAGGGATTGCCCGAGGCGGTGAGCGAAGCCGAAGCCCTGACAGAGCTGGCGGAGATCGCCGGGCGCAACAGCCGCCATCGCAGCCTGATCGGCCTGGGCTACCACGGCACGGCCACCCCGGCCCTGATTCAGCGCCATGTGCTGGAAAACCCCTGCTGGTACACCGCCTACACCCCGTATCAGGCGGAGATCGCCCAGGGGCGGCTGGAGGCCCTCCTCAACTTTCAGACCCTGGTGAGCGAGCTCACCGGCCTGCCGATCGCCAACGCCTCCCTGCTGGATGAGGCGACGGCGGCGGCGGAGGCCATGGCCATGGCCCTCAATGTCTGCCGCCGCCCCGGCGCCCGCCGCTTCCTGGTGGATCAACAGGTCTTTCCCCAGACCTTGGCGGTCCTCCAGACCCGCGCCGAGCCCCTGGGCATCGTGCTGGAAAGCGTGGATGCCGAAGCCCTGGCCGGCGTGCCGCATCCCTCCCTCGGCGACGACGTGTTCGGCCTGCTGTTGCAGCTGCCCGGCCTGGCGGGTCGGCTCTGGGATCCCTTCAACCTGCTGGCCGCCACCCGAGCCGCCGGGGTGATCAGCACCGTGGCCATCGATCCCCTCGCCCAGGTGTTGCTGGCCCCCGTGGGCGATCTGGGCGCTGACATCGCCGTGGGCAGCCTGCAGCGCTTTGGCGTGCCGATGGGTTTCGGCGGCCCCCACGCGGCCTTCTTCGCCACCCTCGATGCCCACAAGCGCCACATCCCCGGCCGCCTGGTGGGCCAGTCGCGCGACGCGGCGGGCAACCCGGCCCTGCGCCTCGCCCTGCAGACGCGGGAGCAGCACATCCGCCGCGACAAGGCGACCAGCAACATCTGCACCGCCCAGGTGCTCCTGGCGGTGATGGCCAGCTTCTACGCCGTGTATCACGGGCCCGAGGGCCTGCGGGGCATCGCCGAACGAATCCTCCAGTCGCGGCTGGCCCTGAGCGCCGCCCTGGGGGAGCTGGGGCTGAGCCCCGACAGCGGCGCCGCCTTCGACACCCTGGTGGTCCGCACGCCGCGGGCGCAGATCCTGGTGGATCGGGCGGAAGCGGCGGGCTTCAACCTGCGCTGGGGCGTGGATGGTCGGGGCTGCGATGGCGCCCTCGCCATCAGCCTGGATGAACTCACCACGCCCCAGGAGCTGGAGCGGCTGATCGGCGCCCTGGCCCCCGACGCCCACCAGGCCGCCGCCGCCATCGCCAGCCTCCACCGCGCCTTCCAGGAGCTGGAGGGGGTGGACCTCCTGTCCGAACAGCAACCGGGTCTGCCCCTGCGCCACGGCCCCTGGATGCAGCAGAGCGTCTTTCACGCCCACCGCAGCGAAACCGAACTGCTGCGCTACATCCAGCGCTTGGTGAGCAAGGATTTCTCCCTCGTGCACGGCATGATCCCCCTGGGGAGCTGCACGATGAAGTTGAACGCGGCTGCGGAGTTGCAACCCGTCAGCTGGGCTGGCTTCAGCCAGCTCCACCCGTTCGCCCCGGCCCACCAGAGCGCCGGTTATCAGCAGATGGTGGCTGATCTGCAGGCCTGGCTGGGGGCGATCACGGGCTTTGCGGGCGTTTCCCTGCAACCCAACGCCGGCTCCCAGGGGGAATATGCCGGGCTGATGGTGATTCGGGCCTGGCACCGAAGCCGGGGGGACGACCACCGACAGGTGTGCCTGATCCCCACCAGCGCCCACGGCACCAATCCCGCCAGCGCCGTGATGGCGGGCATGGAGGTGGTGGCCGTGGCCTGCGACGAGGCGGGCAACATCGACCTGGCGGATCTGGAGGCCAAGGCCCGCGCCCATGCCGAGCGGCTGGCGGCCCTGATGGTCACCTATCCCTCCACCCACGGGGTGTTTGAGACGGAGATCGAGCGGATCTGCGCCGTGGTGCACGCCCATGGCGGCCAGGTGTACCTCGACGGCGCGAATCTCAATGCCCAGGTGGGTCTCTGCAAGCCGGGGCTCTACGGGGCGGACGTGTGCCACCTCAACCTCCACAAGACGTTCTGCCTTCCCCATGGAGGCGGCGGGCCGGGGGTGGGTCCGATCGGCGTGGCGGCCCACCTGGTGCCCTTCCTGCCCAGCCACCCGCTGGTGGCCGTGGGCAGTCGCTCGGGAGAGGGTCAGGCGATCGGTCCGGTGTCGGCGGCACCCTGGGGCAGCGCGAGCATCCTGCCGATCAGTTGGATGTACATCCGCATGATGGGCGGCGCGGGGCTGCGCCAGGCGTCGTTGGTGGCCCTTCTGGCGGCGAACGTCATCGCCGAGCGGCTGGATCCCCACTTCCCCGTGCTCTATCGGGGCGCGGGTGGCCGGGTGGCCCACGAGTGCATCCTGGATCTGCGCCCCCTCAAGCGCACGGCCGGCCTGGAGGTGGACGACCTGGCCAAGCGCCTGATGGATTACGGCTTCCACGCCCCGACGGTGAGCTGGCCCGTGGCTGGCACCGTGATGGTGGAGCCCACCGAGAGCGAGAGCCTGGAGGAGATCAACCGCTTCTGCGAGGCGATGGTGGCGATCCGGGCGGAAGCGGAGGCGATCGTCACGGGCCATGCGGATCCGCACGACAACCCCCTGAAGCGCGCCCCCCACACCCTGCAGTCCGTCACCGCGGAGGAGTGGGACCGCCCCTACACCCGCCAGCTGGCCGCCTTCCCCGCTGGCCCGACACAGGCGGGCAACAAGATCTGGCCCGCGGTGGCGCGCATCGACAACGCCTTCGGTGATCGCAACCTGGTGTGCACCTGTCCCAGCGTGGCGGAGTTGGCAGTTGAGAAAGTGGCCGCCTAGTGAGGATGATCACTTCACGTCTTCGGACGAATGGTGCATCATTGCCGCACACGTTTTCAGCACGAGATCCACGGATCCCGCTGAAGCTTTCCCCCCACCTCTTTGTTCCATGGACGGCAACGGCGTCATGACTCCCAATGGGACTTCCATCAGCGGTGTGACCAGTCGCGCGGTGGAGGGAACGAATGTGGTGCGCGTCGCCTTCGGCGTGCGGCGGGCCCGACGGACCCGTCCCATGCGGCCCGATCATTGGGCTACTCTCGTGTTGCCGCTGCAAGCTGCGGGCGGTGGCTCTCCTCCCATCCCGCCGAGCGCCGCCTGAAGAAACGGCAGAGTTCTAGTAGGAAAGGGCTTGGAGTTCTTCCGTCGATTTTGATGTTCCCTTGGGATTCTGTTTCGTCCTCCCTGCCCTGGCGAACCAGTCTCAAGGGAATTCTCTCTCAGAAGAGCTGCACGCCTTCAGCCAGGGAGTTGGAGCTGAGCATCCAGGCCCAGCGCCTGGTTCGGAGCCTCCCGGTGCCTGGTTCGGCGCCTCCCGGTGCCCCTGCAGAGGACCACTGTGAAAAGCCCCATCTGGGGGCACTCAGCAACGCGCAGGTTGCGGTTTTTCGCCTTGGCTCCGCATGATCATGGTCCAGAGCAAGGCCAAGCTCTTGGAGTCAACGTCTGTGATGGGGACGGCAATGTTTGCAATAAAGGTAGATGACCCGAGGCTTCTGCGCCTTTTGCTTGTTTTTTGCTTGGCTTTATTTGATCATCTTTTACATGGGCCATGTTGAGTGTTGCCAGATGTATGCCGCAGCCGCCATCCAGCCATTTCTTGATCTGTCAAATGAATTCAATGCCGTGTGGCTTGAGCGATCAATTCAAACGGCCTCTGCCTGGCGAAATTGAAGTTCAGCAGGCCCTGCGCATTCAAGACGCGCTTTCATTAGTGCTCGCCAGAGCTCCCTGCAAGCGCCTTCTCCGATGGATATCCTCCTTTGCAGATTATGGCGCCTATGGCGCCGCGAGATTGCGAAATCGGGTGAACTGCGGCTCGAACAACAATTTGCATGTTCCCACAGGGCCATTGCGGTGCTTGGTGATGATCACCTCCGTGATGCCACGGTCGGGCGTTTCCGGGTTGTAGTACTCATCGCGATAAATCATCATCACCAGATCCGCATCCTGCTCGATCGAACCCGATTCGCGCAGGTCGCTCAACATCGGTCGCTTGTTCGTGCGGGATTCCACGCCCCGGCTGAGCTGGGAAAGGGCCATCACGGGCACATTCAACTCCCGGGCCATGCCCTTCAAGCTGCGGGTGATGCGTGACAGCTCCTGCACCCGGTTGTCGGAGCCGTTGCCTTCCATCAACTGCAGATAATCAATCACCACCAGCCCCAGCTCCTTGCCCGTCTCCGCCATCAGCCGCCGGCAAAGGGAACGCATCTCGAGCACCCCCGCATTTGGTTTGTCGTCGATGTAAAGCGGCAGACGGCTCAGATTGCTGATCCCCTGCCCCAGCAGCGGCCACTCCTCCTGGTGCAGCCGCCCGGTGCGCAGCCGCCCGCTCTCGATGCCCACCTCCATCGACAGCAACCGGTAGGTGAGCTGCTCCTTGCTCATCTCCAGGCTGAACAGACACACGGGCAGATCGTGCAGCTGGGCCACGTTGCGGGCGATGTTGAGCACGATGGAGGTTTTGCCCATCGCCGGGCGGCCCGCAACGATCAGCAGGTCGCTGCGCTGCAGCCCCTGGGTCATGGCGTCCAGGTCATAGAAATTCACCGGCAAGCCCGCCAGCGCCGTGCCAAGGGAGCGGGTTTCAATCTCCTCAAACGTGCGCGTCAGGATCTCGGCCGTGGGCGTGAGTCCCTGGCTGGGCTTCTCCTGGCTGATGGCGAAGATCTTCTGCTCCGCTTCATCCAGCACCTGCTCCGTCGACTTGCTCTGGTCGAAGCCGAGCTGGATCACCTCATTCCCCGAGCGAATCAGGCGCCGACGCAGGTATTTGTCCATCACCAGCCGGGCCACCTGGTCGATCGATGCCGTGGACAACGTGCGATCCACCAGCTCCATCAGCCGGGCCGTGCCGCCCACTTTCTCCAGCTGACCCGTGTCCGCCAGCCAGGCCGCCATCGCGGTCAGGTCGGTGGGCTTGCCCTGGCTGTGCAGCATCAGAGCCGTGCGGTAGATCTCCCGGTGGGCACCCAGATAAAAGGCTTCCGGCTGGAGCACGTCCGCCACCCGGCCGATCGCGTCGGGGTCGAGCAGCAGCCCCCCAAGCACCGCCTCCTCCGCTTCCAGGTTCTGGGGCGGCACCGAATCCGGCAGGGCCTCGAACTCTCCCCCCCGGCCCCCTCCCCCCTCCCGGACAGGGGCGCCGCGGCGGGGCAGGGCGCTCTCTCCAGGGGCTGGGGACGGAGCGCCAGCCAGGGGCACACTCACCATCGGGTCTCTCCAGGGGCTGCCGGGGCGGGGTCCCATCATCTCCCCGCGCGCAAGAGCCCACCCTCCGCTTCCTCAGTCCTCTTCCGCCAACGACACCCCTTCCCGGCGCAGCCGTTGCAGCAGCCGCAGCCGCACCTCCCGGCCCGCTGGGCCCTGGGCCCCGGCCACCGTTTCCACCAGCACGGACGCCGTGATGCCCGATGGTCCCGCCGCCGTGACGCCCCGCAGCTCCGGCGCCCGCAGGAGCGCGGGCTGCCAGGACGGATCCACCGCGAATGCCTCCAACTCCTGGCGGATCAAGGCGAGAGCCTGCAGCAGATCGCCGCCGCGGTGGGAGAGCATCACCTCGACAAGCACGCCGGAGCGCAGCTTGGTGTGGTTCACCACCTCCGCGCAGAGGCTGTTGGGGAACAGGGCCGCCCGCTGATCGAGGCAGCGCAGCTCCGTGGCCAGCAGGCCCAGATCGGCCACCTCCCCCGTCAGCCCGCGGATCTCCACGGTGTCACCGATGGCGAAGGCATCCCCGAAAAGGATCGTGAGACCGGCCACGAAATCCCGCAGCAGCCCCTGAAAGACGAGCGCCAGCCCCCCCAGCAGAGCGCCACCGAGGAGCACGACCTGGTGGGACATCTCCCGCACCCCGGGCATGGCCGAAACAATCCAGACCGTGGCCACCAGCAGGCAGAGCAGTCCCACCAGCCGGCGCAACACCCGCTGCAGGCTGCGGCAACGCTGGCGGCGACGCTCCCGCAGCGCGCCCGGCACGCTCGCCTGGCCCACCCACTGCCGCAGCCAGAGGCCCAGCAGAGCCAGCGCCAGCAGGTGGAAGAGCCCCACCAGCAGAAGCTTCACGGCAATGCCCCAGGGCTGGAGCACCAGCTCCAGGGCCGTCGGCACCTGGCCCGGCACCGCCAGCATCGCCACCCCGGCCATGGTGAGCAACAGGACCGAGAACGCCAACAGCAGCCCGAAGGAGAGGCCATGCATCCCCTGGATGAGCAGGCTCCGCGCCCAGCTCCGCCCGCTGAGGTGGAAACGGTCTTCCCAGTGGGCCACCACACGGCGAACCCGCGCCCAGCACCAGAGGTTGAGCGCCAGAAGCACGAAAAGCACCAGCTCCGCCAGAGCCACCACACTCCAGCGACGCAGCAGCTCGGCAGGCTGCATCAACCTGCGGGCCAAGCGCAGCCGCCGCTGCAGCAGCTCCTGCCAGCGCGCCGCCAGCGCCGCATTGTCGAGGCCATTGAGCCGGGCATCCTCCGGCGTGACCGTGAGCAGGGGCAGGGGCTCGGCCCGCCCGGCCACCCGCGCCTCCAGACGATGCACCCCATCCGGGCCGCGCACCACCGCCACCGTCAGGGCGTCCGGGCGGCTGAACAGGGAGGTGTCCGCCAGCCCGCAGGCCCCCTCCTCCCGGCCGTTGCCCTGCTTCAGGAAAGCGTGCACCAGCCCTTCGGCGAGGGCTTCACCGCCGCTGCAGAAGCTCCGGCCCCGATAAAGCATCTCGAGATTTCCCTCGATCACCCGGGCGCGGGTGGTGGCATCCGGGCCATCGCCGGCGTCGCTGATCACCGGGGAGGCCACGGTGATCACCGGCACTCCGAGGATCCGCACCTTGCCCAGTTGATAGGCGCCCTGGCTGGGCAGGGGCTCCCCCGCGACCGGCGGCATCCCGACCGCCGCGGGATTGGGGGGAGCCACCGTCAGCCCCGACCCCAACACGGGCCCCTGGCCCCATCCCACCAGGAGGGCCAGTCCGAAGACGATCAGAAACCTGCCCCATCGCCAACGCCAGCCCCGTGACACCCCTTCCCCTCGGCAGGACCCACGGTAGGAAGGGATGGAGACGGCCCACGGCCCCGACAAGGAGCACGTGCGTCTGGAACACCAGGACCCTCGCGGCCACTAGCGTTCTTCCATGGTTGCCCCCTTCTCCCCTTCCTCCCCGGCCCCCACCGAACGGTTCGAGCTGATCGTCGTCGGGGGGGGACATGCCGGCTGCGAGGCCGCCCTGGCCGCCGCCCGGCTGGGGATTCAAACGGCCCTCTTCACCCTCAACCTGGATCGCATCGCCTGGCAGCCCTGCAACCCGGCGGTGGGCGGGCCGGCCAAGAGCCAGCTCGTCCATGAGGTGGATGCCCTCGGGGGGGTGATCGGCCGGCGGGCCGATGCCACCGCCCTGCAGACGCGGGTGCTCACCGCCAGCCGCGGACCCGCCGTCTGGGCCCTGCGCGCCCAGACCGACAAGCGGCTCTACGCCCGCCAGATGCTGCAACTGCTGCAGCACACGCCCAACCTCGCCCTGCGGGAGGCGATGGTGACGGGCCTGGAGGTGGAGGGCGATCCCCGCGACGGGGAGGTCGGCGCCCAGCCCCTGGCGCGCATCACCGGCGTGCGCACCTATTTCGGCAGCCTCTACGCCGCCGACGCCGTGGTGCTGACCACGGGCACCTTCCTCGGCGGGCGCATCTGGGTGGGGCACCAGTCGATGCCCGCCGGCCGGGCGGGGGAGCAGGCGGCGGAAGGCCTCACCGAGGCCCTGCGAGAGCTGGGCTTCGCCATCGATCGCCTCAAGACCGGCACCCCGGCCCGGGTGGACCGGCGCAGCGTGGCCCTCGATCAGCTGGAGGAGCAGCCCAGCGACGCCCATGACCGCTTCTTCTCCTTTGATCCGGCCGCCTGGGTGAGCGGCGAGCCCATGGCCTGCCACATCACCCGCACCACCGCCGCCACCCACCAGCTCATCCGCGACCATCTCCACCTCACCCCCGTCTACGGCGGCGTGATCGACAGCAAGGGCCCCCGCTATTGCCCTTCGATCGAAGACAAGATCGTGCGCTTCGCTGACAAGGACAGCCACCAGATCTTCCTGGAGCCCGAGGGGCGCGACACCCCCGAGCTCTATGTGCAGGGCTTTTCCACCGGCCTTCCCGAACCCCTCCAACTGGCCCTGCTGCGCACCCTGCCCGGCCTGGAGCGTTGCGTCATGCTCCGCCCCGCCTACGCCGTTGACTACGACATGCTGCCCGCCACCCAGCTCCGGCCGACCCTGGAGACCAAGCGGGTGGCTGGACTCTTCAGCGCCGGCCAGCTCAACGGCACCACCGGCTACGAGGAGGCCGCGGCCCAGGGCCTGGTGGCCGGTCTCAACGCCGCCCGGCGCCTGCGGGGCCAGGAGCCGGTGCTCTTCCCCCGGGAGGGGAGCTACATATGCACGATGATTGATGACCTGGTGAGCAAGGACCTGCGGGAGCCCTATCGGGTGCTCACCAGCCGCAGTGAGTATCGCCTCGTGCTGCGGGGCGACAACGCCGACCGCCGTCTGACGCCCCTCGGCCGGGAGGTGGGGCTGATCGATGATCGCCGCTGGCAGCTGTTCACCGCCAAGCAGGAGGCGATCACCGCCGAAACCAGGCGGCTCGAAACCGTTCGCCTGAAGGCCAGCGATCCCGCCGCCGCAGCCCTCGTGGCGGAGACCGGCGCGGCCATCAAGGGATGCCTCACCCTGGCGGACCTCCTGCGCCGCCCCGGCCTCCACAGCACCGACCTGCTGCGCCATGGCCTGGCCGATCCCGCCCTCCCCGGGGACGTGAGGGAAGGGGCGGAGATCGACATCAAATACAGCGGCTACCTGGCCCGCCAGCAGCAGCAGATCGCCCAGATCCAGCGCCAGGCCAACCGCCTCCTGCCCGCCGACATCGACTACGCCTGCATCGGCACCCTGTCGGCCGAGGCGCGGGAGAAGCTCGCCCGCATCCGACCGCACACCCTGGGACAGGCCAGCCGGGTGCCGGGGGTCAGCCCCGCCGATGTGACGGCCCTGCTGGTTTGGCTGGAGCTGGGCCGCCGCCGCGACGACGGACCGTCCCCCCTGCCCTCCCGCCCTTCGGAGAAGCCCGATAAGGTTGCGCCACGTTCGTCTTGAGACTCCCTTGCGCCCGCCGCGCCCCACGCGAGGACTGCCCACCTCCCGGGCCTATTGGGAGCTGAAGGCGGAGCAGATGATGAACCGGGTCTTCGCCCCGGACAGCGCCATCGATCTGGATCCCCTCCCGTCCGAGGCGGAAGCGCCGCAGCCGGCCACGGCGCATCGCCCCCTGCCACCCTCGGCGCCACCGCCCCCCCGGGCGGCCGGGGTCCCCGCCGCCAGCGCTCCCGCCCCGCGCCGCTTCTCCGACCTGACCATGCTGCTGGCGGCCGTCCTGGGCGGGGTGGGGCTGGTGGGGGGCCTGGGGGCGGTGCTGCTGGTGCAGCAGTGGGCTGG
>JBKDSZ010000078.1:0-2278 GCA_046340375.1 Cyanobacteriota bacterium
GCTCTCCGATCGCCCAAGCCAGAAGCTCCAGATCCAGCTCAGCGTGGGGCAGTGAGGAGCAATCCGCCCGGCGTCTGCCACCCCCTGGCCGTTGGCGCGTGTTTATCTCCCACACAAAAGAACTTCGTCAATATCCAAGCCTGGGAAACTCTTATGTTGATCGGGCAGCCGAAGCGGTCATCGCCGAAGGCCACACATTAGTCAACATGTCAACCTATAGCGCAGAGGACAACTCCCCTGCCCATGTTGACCAGAGAGAGGTCAGCACGTCAGATGTCTACATTGGCATCATCGGCATGTGCTATGGCTCTCCTGTGGTTGAACAGCCGGAAATATCCTATACAGAACAGGAGTTTGAGACGGCCACAGATCACGGAATTCAACGACTTCTGTTTCTTTTGGATGGTCAATCCAAGGAGCTTGGTCTCCCCGGCGATGCATTGCGCGACACGGAGTTTGGCCATCACCAGGAGGCATTCAGACAACGGCTCTGCCGCGACAAAAAGCTTGTCGTCCAATTTGTTCGCAATCCCGACCATCTGCAAGTCTTGGTGGAGCGCTCTCTGCGCAAGCTGGCGGAGCGGGCTATGGAGGGGGCAAAAGCTGGATCCAGTGCTATCTCCCCAGGACAGGGCCGTCCCGGCCCACGCCCCAAGACTATCCCAGAGATTTTGCCCTACCTGACGGATCGCAATGAGCAGGATGGACTGTTGGGAGCAGCTTTCCAACGATTGATGGCGGCAAATCAGCCGAGGCCGATGGTGGTGATCTTGCACGGGGAGAGACAGCAGGCCGTTTCTGTATATGTCGAGCGCTTTTTGGAGCACAACGCGCCGCGCTTGCTGCGATGCCAAAGCCAAGCCAAGCCCAAGGCTGTGACCTATCCCCTGCCTGATCCTTCCCGCCTTGCCGCCCTCACGGCCGAGGGCTTCCTGGCGGATCTGAACACACGCCTGTTGATGGATGCGGCGGTCAATATGGACTTGGGTGCTCTGTTTGCCCTGCGGCCAGAACCGATCATTCTCTCCAGCTCGATTGATCCATCCGCTTGGACGGACGGCGGTGGTGGGCTGCTGGAGCGGGTCTGCCACTTCTGGCGGGATTGCCAGGAGGTTCAGGGCAAACGGCTGATCCACTTCATCGTGTTGAGTTATCACACACCCCATCCACCTCGCATCCATCGCCCTGCGTTGCGCTGGTTATGGCTGAGCTATTGGCGTTACAAATGGCGAAAGATCCGCCATCGCGAACTGCTCAAGCGACTGGAGGCGACCCTCGCACGGATTGGTAGCTCCACCCCCGATACCGTTGTGTTGCCCCGATTGGAGAGCGTGAATCTGGACGACACGCATCAGTGGGCCGACAGCGATCCGGTGCGGGAGTTCCTGGCTGGCTGCGACCGGTGGCGGTTCAAGAGGGAGCTGGACCGCCTTTACAGCGAGGATTCGGACCCATCCGACCTCAAACTCCCCATGGAGTCCTTGGCGCAGAAACTCCTCATGCGGTTGAAAGCCGCCCATGACAGGCCGTGACCACTTCTTTTGATCTGTTCCGTGGCAAGGGCCAACAGGCTGCTGATGCCGTCTCAAAGATACCGCCACCCTTGCAGACCCGTCTGCGCCAACCCGGCCGCTACCTGGTGGACCCGGGCCTGCGGGACGCCTGCAACGTGGCCCTGCTGCTCGGTCAACCGCTGCTGCTCACCGGCGAACCCGGGACGGGCAAATCCCGTTTTGCGGATGCCTTGGCTTGGGAATTCCGTCTGGAGGAGCCGCTGGCCTACGCGGTGAAGTCCACCAGCCAGGCACGGGATCTCTTCTATCACTACGACGCCCTGCAGCGCTTTCAAGACATCCAGAGCGGCCGCAAGCCTGAGGAGGCCCCGCCAAGCCGCTATCTCACGATCAACGCCCTCGGACAGGCCATTCTCAACAGCCTCGCGGTGGATGATCTGCCTGAAGCCCTGCGCTCCCTGGCGCGGAGCGATGCACCGCGGCGGTCGGTGGTGCTGCTCGATGAGATCGACAAGGCGCCACGGGATTTTCCCAACGATGTGCTCACCGAGCTGGAAGATTTGTCCTTTCGCCTCCCCGAGCTGGGCGACACGCGCCTGCGGGCTGATCCAGAGCTGCGGCCCCTGCTGGTGATCACCAGCAATTCGGAGCGCGACTTGCCGGATGCCTTCTTGCGGCGCTGCGTTTACTACAACATTCCCTTTCCCGATGAGGAAAAGCTGGCCGAGATCGTAACGCTGCAGTTGGAGGAAATTCCTGACGAC
>JBKDSZ010000079.1:0-9276 GCA_046340375.1 Cyanobacteriota bacterium
GGCCTGAAAGACTCCCATGGCACTTTCTCAGTCAGAACTTTTAGGATTGGCTTTTTGTTGTGAAGCTTGCTGATTCGCTCTTGTTCATCCCAGAAACCTCTTTGGCTCATGCGGTTTAATCTGACTCTTGTCATTATATCATGGCTGGAGTCACATATGTGTCAATTCTGATTTTTCAAGGTGCCCATAAGAGCCCCTTAATACTACAGGAGATGTCAAAGGAGCAACTAGAAGCCTTTCGGGAGGCTGCTAAGGCTGATACGGCTCTGCAGGAGAAGCTTAAAGCAGTACAGCCGACACAACAGGGTGCTGATGCTTTGGTGGCGATTGCCAAGGAAGCGGGCTTTGTGATTAGCCGTGATGACCTTTATACGATGGGAAAAAATGATCGACCCATTGATGGCGTGGTGGCGAAAATATCGGAACAAGACCCATCTAGACCCACAACAAGAGGAGGTAAAATGTCAGAGGAAAATTGGTGGAAGGAAAGGGAAGAATATCATGAGGTTTTTGAAGAGGGGTTTTTTTGGTGGGGTGATTAGGGATAGGAGAAATATCTGAAGGTATTTAGTGTTTTTCGGTGTGGTGATTAGGAATATGAATATTACATGACTTACCCAGAGCTTAAAGCCCTTGTGCTCGCAGGGGCTTACTTGTTAAAGTATCCTCAGCCAGTGCCAAACAGCTTCCGATACCTGGCACCATCACGCACTTCTGATGCCATGCTTTAGCCACTTTTTACTCCCCAGAATAATTTCAAATATCTCTACACGCAGCAAAGCTAGGCGTCTTTATTTTCACTTAGAATAATGCATTTATTTCCCCATCACGTCTGCCAAATACTTCTTTCTCTGTCGCCATCGCGGATGCCATTGGCTCTTCTGAATCTCACCGCTATCTGATGCCACTCCTCTGGGATTTGGTTGAGTCGCACATCAAAAGCAAACAGGGGTTTTTGTTGGCCTGGCGATGATAGCTTCTTATTGCACCTGTTACTGCAACGGGTCTCAACCAATCGCTTAAGCATCCTTGAGCCCCAATGGCACATGGGCGCTCCTTTGTCGTGATGGCGATACTGCTGGCAGAAACGCTCATTACGCTTGGAGCATCCCTTCAAACTTGGTGCCAGTTGTAGGAAACTTGGGTGCCATTCGCTTATGCCATCACACGCCAACCTACCGTAGTGCCCGTAGTTGGAATAGGGGTCATAGAAACCCTTTCGCACTCCAGCTACTTTGGGGTTGGCGTGGATATACCGCAAGGCCCCAGCTGCTCGAGGAGCTCCGCGCCCTCGCCGCCGCAGGGGAGATCGGCCCCACCAGCGGCCTGGCCGTCTGCGCGCCACCGCCGCCGCCCTGGCCGCCTCCGCGCCGCCCGATCCCGATGCCCTCGCCGAGCGCGAGCGGCGCCAGTGGGGCATGCTCACCGCCCAGCTGTTCGGCACCGGCCGCCAATGGCGGCCCCTCGATCAGGCCCTGGCGCTGCTCTGGCGGGCCGATGCCTGGCGCGAGGAGCTGCGCCAGCTGCTGCTGCTCCTGGCCGAGCGGGCCGATCACCGCCTCCATCCGCTGCCCGGGCGCTTCCGCTGCCCCCTGGATCCACCGCGAAGGCGTGCTCCGGCACCAGAGCAGCGCCACCGCCCTGCTCTTCATCACCCTGCGCAAAAGCGAAGCCCTCTTCTCCCCCTCCACCCGCTACCGCCACCTGGCCCTCGCTCGCTGCTGTATGAGCGGGCGCAACGCAAGCAGGATGGCCGCCCCGGCGGCCCCACCGGACCGTAGCTGTTGTGGTTCGGCTAGCGGGAGGGGGAACCTTTGTAGAGAATGACTTGCGTGGGAGCACTGAAACTTGGGCGATTCACCCCGCAAGCAACTCAACAGTCATCCGAAAAGACAACATTGAATCCAGCAGCAGCTGACGCCCGGCCGCTCCCACAAGCCCTCCGCCCCGGGGAGGGTGCTTCGGACGAACAGCCCTTTGGCGTTGGGGGCGTCCTTCAGCGGCACCGTCCTGGTGTCCACCGGATCCTGCTGTGAGCATTTGGCCCAGATCCGAGCAGGAGGCTCGGTGGGCATGGCGGCCGTGCCTGAACCATGCCTGGCACGCCCAGCGGATGAGCCAGCGGCTGGGCTGTGGGGTTGAATTCAGGCGGTGCGGCGGGGCAGACGGTGCTTCATGCGCACTGGCATCTGATTCGAGGGCGGGAGGGGTGGGTTGGAAGGAACTAATGGGTAAAGTGGGGGCAGGTAGAATATCAAGAGAGGATTCCTCAACGCGTCAGATCAGAAGCGGGCAGGCTCTAACTGGCTTGCAGGCAACTTCTGCCCCCGTCTTGTGTATCTGATTGTTGTATGGCAGTCAAGGCTGCGGTAGAATTACACTTTTGAGCTTCCATTCTGCAAAACCTTGGCGGTTGAAAACCAATTTTGTTTTTTTACCGTCATCCGCAATTGCCGTAAGCTGAAACTTGTTAAGTCCATCATATCCCATTGAGGTCTTTTGCAACGCCTTGTCAAACTCTTTCTTTTGTTCAACTAGATTCTGCGCAGTCTGATCTTGACTGGCACCACTCTGCTGCGTTGAGCTTGCTTCAAGGACTGACTTCATCCCCGAGGGAGTGACATAAGTATCAACCATCGAGTTGACCATCGGAGTAATCATTGCCATTGCAAATCCAGAAAACAGATTTGCAGCCATTTCTGGGTCACTCTGCATGCTCCTAAGCATCATTGATCCAAGCTGTCCCTTAAGATCTGATTGAAGGGAAGGATAGTCAATATACTGGTTTACTTGATCGGCATTCCTAGACAGGAAGCCACTTCTGAGTCCTTGAATGGCAAGATAAGGGCTGGCCAGATAGTATCCTCCAGCGGCAGCCACCGATCCAATCGCCACAGCTAGTGCAATACGCTTCGCCTTTCGATCCACCAGATTAACGCAAAGAATAGCCATTTATAGACAATTCAATGCAAGATGTCAAGATATCGTACGGGACAATCCCAGACGCGAGTGGGGGTGTTTGGCAGCTATGGCCGCGGAGAGGCCGGAGTGGGCAGTGATCTGGATCTGCTCTTGATCGATGGGGAGGCCCGGGGCCCCCAACAGCGGCGCCTGCCCCTCTGGCCCCTTGCGGATTTGCCCCTGAGCTGTGATGCGCTGGTGCTCACGCCAAGCGAACATGCCACCCTGCTGGCCAGCGGCTCGGCCATGGCGCTCGCCCTGGATCGGGACAGCCGCTGGTTGTGGGAGCGAGGAGCTGATGCGCCGCGGGCGAGGCGAGGGCACGCCATTGAGGCGCAGGCTGGGGGGATGGTCCGTTTGGCAAGACCTCGGTGACCAGCGCGCCCCCCTGATTGGCAGCGCATCAACGATCCCCATCTCCAGAGGCGACCTCCGATCCTTTCCACCGCATCTCCTTCGATCTGGCGCAAGGGATGGCTTGGGCCTGTTGCTGAACACTTCCTGCAGCGTAACCAGATCCTATCGATACTTGAGCCATGAAGATCTCCACCATCCTCGATCACATCGACAGCGGCCACATGGCCCTACTCGAGTTCCAGCGGGTTACGTGTGGAATCGCGACCAGGTGCGTGGGCTGTTCGATTCCCTCTACAAGCGTCATCCCGTCGGTGGCCTGCTGGTCTGGGCCACGGAGTCGCAGACCGCCACCCATCGTGGCGTTCGCGACACTCCCCAAGACTGAATGGCAGTAGAATGACTTTAAAGGCCACTTATCTCAGGTTCATGACATCACCTCTCCGCCAAATTGAAGAGCAAGCTCGCTCACTCTCAGCAGAAGACCGGGCAAAGCTTGCGGAACGCATGCTGGAATCACTCCACGCATCCCTTGAAGAAATCGAAACTGCCTGGTCTGAGGAGGTAGCCTTCCGCATACAAGCCTTTGCAAATGGAGATATCTCCGCGGTTTCAGCAGAGCAGATCTTTGCAGAGGCTCGTCAAATCCTGAAGTGAATCGAGCACGGTTTGTTGAGCCAGCAAGGCTCGATGTTCTTGCCGAAGTTGTGTACTATTGTCGTCTTGAGGCCGAGCTTGGAGCCAGGTTTCTAGAAGCTGTTTAGGATGCCACAGCTCGCGCTTTGGCGTATCCACAAGCAGGATCGCCAGCACAGAGTGGAACACGACGTGTTCATCTCAAGGATTTTCCCTTCGCACTGATCTATCGCTCAGACGATCAAGGGATCACAATCTACGCGTTGGCTCACCACTGGAAGCCGCGGCTGGGTGTACAGGTCAACAAGCTTTTTGTTCAGGCAATGAGTCGCCAGTGGGGCAGCTGCAATCCATCTACGAAGAACATCCGCTTGAATACACAGCTGGCCCAGAAGCCCCGAGCCTGTCTCGACTACATCCTCTTGCATGAGCTAGCCCACCTGAGAGTTCCCAACCATGGAGAAGACTTCGTTGCATTGCTCAATTCCCTTCTGCCGGACTGGGAGGAGCGGCGGCGATTGCTTAACGATCTACCGCTCCTTGATGGTTGACACAGAGGAGCTACTGGGGCCTTCTCTGCCCTGAACAAGGCATATCCAGGCGTGGCACTTTCATCCAATGGCGTGTCGCCAGGCACGTCAAGTGTTGGTGATCCTGATGCACGTGATGTCATGGGAAGAAATGGCCACCGGAGCCCGCGGACCCACCGGCATCCCTCGACCAGTCCTCTCGCCGCCAGCCGCTGCACCCGGCTCTCACCCGTTCTCCCCTTCGTGCCCGTGATGCTTCCTGCCCGTGATGCCTCGTGCCCGTGTGGCCCTGGTGCTGGAGCGCCTCCCGGGCCCTGCCCACGGGCCAGTTCACCCTTGCGTTGGCCGCATAAATTCTCATTGGCTTCAGGCGGCGCGGCCTCCATGCTGGAGCTTTCTTCTCCCTTGCCATGGCCCGCTCCTCCCTGTCGGTTGCCACCTTTGGCCGCTGGTTGGCCGAAATGGTGCAGCACGCCTTCGGCGACCCCCGCGAAGAAGCGGCGCTCCAGCCTCCAGCGGTGGGTGTGCAGCCCTATCACGGCACGATCCTTCGCGGGCGGGGACGTCGCCGGTTCGCCTGAGCCAGGCCGAGCCGCCTCCGCCGGGCGGGTCCCAGATCCGCGCCTCAAGGGTCTCAGATCAGCTCGTCAAAGGTTCGGTAGCTGAAGGCTTCCGCGATGGCGGCGCGTTCCACCTGTGGCTGGTCCGCCAGGTCCGCGATGGTGCGCGCCAGCCGCAACACCTTCAGTCCCCCGCGCATCGTCAGCTGGCGCTTGTCCAGGGTGCTTTCCCAGAGTGCGCGGGCCCCGTCCTCCATGGCGAGGGTGGTCCCCAGATCCTTGGCGGCGAGCAGGGCATTGCTGCAGCCGTCCGGATTGCGGGAACGCATCCGCCGCCGCGCCGCCCGCACCCGGGCCGCCACAGTCCGGCTGGTTTCCGACGTCGCCTCCAGGGGCAGCCCCTCCAGCCCGCCATAGACGGCGGCCAGATCCTCGGCCCGGGGATGGCGCATCACCACCTGCAGATCGAGGCGGTCCAGCAGGGGACCGGAGAGCCGGGCCCAGTAGCGCCGCCGTTCTCCCTCCGCGCAGCGACACTCCCGGCCTGGCTCCCCGAACCAGCCGCAGGGGCAGGGATTGGTGGCCGCCACCAGCAGGACGCGACAGGGAAAGCGGGCCCGCTGGCGGGCGCGGCTGATCCAGAGCTCGCCGTCCTCCAGGGGTTGGCGCAGCTGGTCGAGCACCGACCGGCGAAATTCCCCCAGCTCATCCAGAAACAGCACCCCCAGGTGGGCCAGGCTCAGCTCGCCGGGGCGCGGGGAGCCCCCTCCCCCCACCAGGGCGGCCGCCGAGCAGCTGTGGTGCGGACAGCGAAAGGGACGTAGGCGCACCAGGCCTCCCCCCTCCGGCAGCAGGCCCGCCACCGACTGCAGGCGGGTCAGCTCCAGGCTCTCCTCCCGCGTCAGGGGGGGCAGCAGCCCGGGCAGCCGACGGGCCAGCATCGTCTTGCCGCTGCCGGGTGGACCCACCAGCAGGAGGTGGTGACCTCCGGCAGCCGCGATCTCCAGGGCCCGCCGGCCGTGGCTGGCGCCGCGCACATCCGCCAGGTCGGCCACGGTCGCCGATGCGGGCTGGGCGGGGCGGGCCCTCGGGCGCGGGGCCGAGCCGGGATCGGCCAGAAGCGCCAGGGCGTCACGGAGGTTGCGGGCGCACAGCACGGGCAGGCCCTCCACCAGGGCGGCTTCCGCCGCGTTGGTCCACGGCAGGAGCAGGGCCCTGGCGCCCCCCTCTCGCGCCGCCAGGGCCAGCGCCAGGGCGCCGCGGATGCCGCGCAGGGAGCCATCCAGCCCCAGCTCCGCCGCGCTCCAGATGCCCTCCATGCGCTCCGCCGGCAGTTGGCCGCTGGCGATGAGGAGGCCGAGGGCGATGGGAAGATCAAAGGCGGGCCCCTCCTTGCGCAGATCCGCCGGCGCCAGGCTCACCACCACCCGGGTCAGGGGCACCCGGAGGCCGCTGTTGCGCAGGGCGGCCCGCACCCGTTCGCGGGATTCCGGCACCGCCGCATCCGCCAGACCCACCATCTGCAAGCCGGGCAGACCGGGGGCGATGTCCACCTCAATCCCCACCGCCAGGGCCTCCAGGCCACGCATGGCGGCGCTCAGGCATCGTGCCAACATCGCAAGACCTCCAAGCCACGTTCTGTGGAATGGATGCCACCACCCGTCACACCGCGCTTGTCACCGCGATGGTCAGCCCCCCCTCCACCCCTGGAGACCCCACCGCCAACGACACGATCTTCGGCCGCATCCTGCGCGGGGAGATTCCCTGCGACGCGGTGTTCAGCGATGGGCAGTGCCTGGCCTTCCGGGATGTGAACCCGCAGGCGCCGACCCATGTGCTGGTGATTCCCCGCAAGCCGCTCCCCTCCCTGGCGGAGGCCTCCCTGGAGGATCAAGAGCTGCTGGGCCATCTGCTGCTGGTGGCGGGCCAGGTGGCGCGGCAGGAGGGATTGACGAGCTGGCGCACCGTGATCAACTCCGGTGCCGATGCGGGGCAGACGGTGTTCCACCTTCATGTGCATGTCATCGGGGGACGTCCCATGGGCTGGCCGCCCGGCTGATTCCCCCGGCCGGCCACAATGCCCTCACTGTCCGTGGCCGCCCCCCCGTCCATGAATCCCCTCAAGGCCCTCCGAGAGCAGCTGGGCCAGCTGCAGCGCCTGGCCCAGCCTTACTTCCTGCCTCTGGAGGCCACTGCGGGTTCGGGCTCGGGCTGGTGGTTTCTGGGTCTGCTCATCGCCCTGGTGGCGGTGGTGGTGGGCCTCACCCTCCTGCTGCTGAGCGGGGTTCTGGCCCTGACGGGCGCCTGGATTCCTGAACTGCAGAGCCGTTTTCTGCCGGGGGTGCCCCAGCAGGTGGAGGCGATCTGGAGGAGCCCCATCGGGGCGGTGATCATGGTGCTGTTTGCCGCAGGACTGGCCACCTTCAGCGCGTTTCGCGGCCGGCTGCGGCAGGGGCGCTGGGTGCCCTGGCTGCTGCTCGGCACCATCATTCTCCTGATCCTGGTGATCAACGGCATCAATGTGGGCATCAGCTTCATCGCCCGCAATATTGATAATGCCTTGGTGGCCTACAAGCAGGACGAGTTTTGGAAAATCATCACGATCTATGCATTTTGCTTGGTCCTGGCGCTGCCGATTCGCGCCATCCAAAGCTACCTTGTTCCCAAGCTTGGCCTGCTCTGGCGCCAGTGGCTGACAGGTCGTCTGATCAACAGCTATCTCTCTGACAGGGCCTACTATATTCTGAATCCAAACGATGAATCGGCGGAAGAGATTGACAACCCGGATCAGCGGATTTCCCAGGACACGGATAGTTTCACACAGCAGAGCCTGGGCTTCACCGTCGGCGTATTTGAAGCTCTGCTCACCTTCTTCAGTTTCATCATCGTCCTCTGGACCATCAGCAGCAAGCTGGCGCTCGTCCTTTTGGTTTATTCCCTGGCCGGCACGGGTTTGATCATCATCGCCGGTCGCCGCCTGGTTTATTTGCGCAATCAGCAGCTCAAGCTGGAGGCTGATTTTCGCTATGGCTTGGTGCACATTCGCGACAACGCCGAAGCCATTGCCTTTTATCAGGGCGAGCAGGTGGAGCTGGATGAGGCGGAGCGCCGCCTGGGCGGAGCCATCCGCAACTTTGATCGCCTCATCATCTGGGAGGCCATGATCAATGTCATCCAGCGCTCCTACGACTATTTCTCCCGCTTCCTGCCCTGGCTGGTGATTGCACCGCTCTATTTTTTCAAGGAGGTGGATTTCGGCGTGTTCGGCCAGGCGGGGATCGCCTTTTCCCAGGTGTTCTTCTCGGTCAGTTTCATCGTCAACAACATTGAGGGCCTGGCCCAGTTCTCCGCTTCCATCAGTCGTCTGGAGGGGTTCCAGGGCAAGGTGAACGCCATCACTCAGGAGGTCGTCCAGAGGACCGACGCACGGAAGGCGGCGGAGACGACGGCCGTTTCCGCCGAGGCGATCGTCGTCAAGGATGTGGACCTGGTGCCCCCCCGCAGCCAGCGCACGCTGATCCGGGATCTCAGCCTGACGGTGGACAGCCAGCAGCGCCTGCTGGTGGTGGGGCCATCCGGCTGTGGCAAGACCTCCTTCCTGCGTCTGCTCAGCGGCCTGTGGCCCGCCAGCGAGGGCACCGTGGAGCGGCCTCCCAACGCGGAGCTGATGTTCATCCCCCAGAAGCCCTACATGCTCCTGGGAAGCCTGCGGGAGCAGCTCTGCTATCCCCAGCCCCCGGAGCGGTTCACCGATTCCCAGCTGCGCCATGCCCTGGAGGAGGTCTGTCTGCCGGAGCTCGTCAGCCGCTATCCCGATCTTTCCGTGAAAGAAGACTGGCCCCGCCTGCTGTCGTTGGGAGAGCAGCAGCGGCTGGCCTTTGCGCGCCTGCTGCTGAACGCCCCTCGCTTTGTTGTGCTGGATGAGGCCACCAGCGCTCTCGACGTCCTCACCGAGAAAAAGCTCTACAGCCTTCTTGTGGCAAGGGATCTGGCCTTCGTCAGCGTTGGCCACCGCCCCACCTTGACCGACTACCACACCACGGTGCTGGAGCTGAACGGCAGCGGCGCCTGGCGCCTGGTGCCCGCGAAAGGCTATAGCTTTTCCGGGACGGACTGATGGTCCGAGCCACCCTTCCACCCCTCGACAACCGCCCCACTGCCTTGTACCCCCCCCCCCCCCCCCCCCCCCCCCCCACCACCCCCCACAAACCCCGCAGAGGCGGGTGCGCCAACCC
>JBKDSZ010000080.1:0-2392 GCA_046340375.1 Cyanobacteriota bacterium
CATCCAGCCCAGGGCGGCCAGGGCCCCGGCGGCCAGGGGGGGCGCCAGGGCGGTGGTGTAACGGAAGGCGCCGCTCGCCTGCAGCAGCCACTCCCCCACCACCGCGTCCGCCGCGAGGAAGGCGCCCCCACTGCCGAAGGCCTTGCCGAAGGTGCCGCAGACGATCGCCACCTCGGCCACCCCAAGGGCCAGGCCCCGCCCTCCGGGCCCCAGCACCCCCAGGGCGTGGGCCTCATCCACCAGCAGGGGGACCGCGTGGTGTGCGCAGAGGGCGGCCAGGGCGTCCAGGGGCGGGCTGGTGCCATCCATGCTGTAGAGGCTTTCGCAGAGCACCAGCAGGGGGCGTTCGGGCGCCTCCCGCCGGGCGGCGATCAGGCGACGCTCCAGGTCGGCGACATCATTGGACGCAAAGCGCCCCAGCCGCGCCCCGCAGGCCCGCACCCCCACCAGCAGGGAGTGATGAATGGCCCGATCGGCGAGCACCAGGCTGTGGCGATCCGCCAGGGCGCCGACGGCGGCGATGTTCGCTTGGAATCCGCTCGGAAACAGCAACACCCGCTCCCGGCCCAGCCAGCGCGCCAGGGCCTCCTCAAGCTGGGAATGCACCGGTCGGGTGCCGCTGATCAGCCGAGAGGCGCCGGCGCCCAGACCGCTGGTCGTCAGCTCTGCCGCCGCCGCCGCGAGCACGGCGGGGTGCTGGCTCAGGCCGAGGTAGTCGTTGCTGGCGAGATCGAGGAGGGGTGTGGCGGAGAGGAGGGGTTGGAGGTGGGCGCTGGTGGTGGCGGCGAAGGGGCGGAGCTGGCGGAGGCGGGTGGGGGGGACGCTCGCCAGGGACTGCCGGAGGCGTTGGCGCCAGGGGGGGAGGGGGCGGGTTGGAGGGGTTGGGACAGCCAGGGGGTTCCGGGGAGAGGAACGGAGGCAGTCTGGGATGGCGCCTTGGTGGCATGCATCCCCCGCCTGGGGGCCCCGCCGGGCAAGGCCAGCTACGGGGTGAATCCCACCAGCAGAAACGGGACCATCAGCCATGCGCAGCAGGACGCTGGCCTCTGAAAAGAGGGGGTCCAGCTGGGCATGGCGTCAGGAGTTCTTGCGTACAGCGTTTTCATCGGTGGCGAAATCCCTGCGGGGCATCCATTCCTTGCCCATGGCAAAAGCCCCCGTGCACTTCAGCTCCTTTGGGCTTGGGCCGGGGGTGCCAGGAAGGTGGCCAGAACGAGCGGGACAAGGCAGATTCCGCGAAGAAGCATGGCTGGTTGGATGGAGCGGGAGGGGGTGAAGGACATGGCTGGGTTGGGTTGGGACAGGCCATTCGGCCAGCGCGGGCCGGCTCACTCGAGCGCGAACCACTTGTCGTAGACGTGGTACTGCGGCTTGTCGAGGCCATCGTGCCGAAGCATGCGGCGCAGCTGCATGATCTCCTTCCGTTGGGCCACGATGATCTGCCGCGCCAGGCGCCGCAGGGTTGGGTTGGTGGTCTTCCTCAGGGCGTCGTGGGCCATGATCAACGCGCCGCCATGGTGCTGCAGCATCCCCTCCAGAAACCAGGTCACGCGGGTTTCGCGGGTGGGTGGGGCGCCCACCATGCGCATGGCCTCCATCTGGGCCGGGCTCATGCGGATCAGATCCGCCATCGCGTTGGGATCGCCGTCAGGCCGGATCACCACCGGGTAGACCGGCGCCTGGGGGTACCACGCCCTGCGCCACTGCAGCATCGCTTTGATCTCCTGGGCCTGGTCGCGCCAGATCTCCTTCCCCAAAGCGCCCACCCCAGGCACGCCGATGTCGAACACGAATTCACTCATCCGCAGAGCGCCCGTGTGGTGTTGCACCATGCCATCGATCCAGCGAAGGTCGTAGGTGCTTCCCGCCGGACCCACGTCATGGGCGTGGTGCGCGTGGCCGGTGGGGTCGGCCGGGGTGGCGGGCAGGGCCGGGGCGGTGGCATCCGGCGGGCCATGGTGGTGGTGCTGGTGGGCGCCATGGGGATCCGGCTGGGCCCGGATCGCTGGGGCCAGCAGGGCGATCAGGGCCAGGGAGCCCAGAACGGAACGCAACACAGGGGAGGGCGGCAGGGATTCCCCCAGGATGCGGTCTCCAGTCAGTGGAGAGTCAAGCCTCTTGATTTCGCTTCCATTCCGGCGGCGCCTGGCTCGCGCCCTCCAGGCGTTTCGCCAGCGGCCATGCCGTGACCCCACCCCATCGGATCCACTGGAGATTGGCTCCTCTCAGATCCGCTCCCCGCAGATCCACTCCCAGGGCTGATTCAAAGTATCAGCAGGCTGAGTGATCCGGCTGACGTCTCGCCATCGCCAGCAGCTGCCCAATGTCGTGCATCACGCTCTGCATGCCAGAGCGGATTGATTCATACCCCGCCAACCGCAACAGGTTCAAT
>JBKDSZ010000081.1:0-5402 GCA_046340375.1 Cyanobacteriota bacterium
GCCGTGATCCACAGGGCCTGATCCCAGTGGGTCGCATGGGCCCGCAGATCCGGGTCATCCGCATTCAAAATCCGGGTGCCGGAGGCCTCCAGCAGGCTGCGCTTGATCGACCGGTAGCGTTCCATCGTGCCGTGGCGCTCCAGATGGTCGGGCGTGAGGGTGGTCCAGACGCCGAGGCGCGGGGCCACCTCCGGGGAGGCCTCGATCTGGTAGCTGCTCAGCTCCACCACCAGCCAGTCGGGCCAGTGGCCGGAGCGCACGGATTGAAGCGCCAGGTCGGCGGCCGAAACCCCCACGTTTCCGCACAGCGGCGCGTCCAGTCCTGCGGCGCTGAGCAGATGGTGCACCAGGTGGGTGACGGTGGTCTTGCCATTGGTGCCGGTGATGCCGATCCAGGGGGTGGCGCCCGCGCCGGTGGCTTGCCAAGCGGGACTGATTTCTCCTTGAACCCGCACGCCCCGTTCCCGCAACGCCACCAGGGCGGGATGATCCCAGGCGATGCCGGGGCTGACGATCACGGTGTCGGGTTGGGGCAGGTCAGCGAAGGTTTCAAGGCGCAGAGGGGCGTCCAGGCGCACACGGATCCCTTCCGCCAGCAAAGGGGCGGCGTCTTCCTCCAGACCCGCTCCAGAGCGGCTTTCCAGCACGATCACCCC
Source organism: Cyanobacteriota bacterium (assembly GCA_046340375.1). GTDB lineage: Bacteria > Cyanobacteriota > Cyanobacteriia > PCC-6307 > Cyanobiaceae > Cyanobium. Next base: position 657 of record JBKDSZ010000081.1, read on the forward strand.
GTACCCGAGGGCCTTCAGCAGACGAGCGGCCCCGCGTCCCGAACGGCCGAGCCCCACGACCACGGCGGTGCTGAGCGCATTCGCGGCAGGGTGATTCACAAGGCCAGAGAAAAAAAATGGGCGATACTGGAATCGAACCAGTGACTCCTACCGTGTCAAGGTAGTGCTCTACCTCTGAGCTAATCGCCCCCGTGGCATAGATTCCACGCTGACCGACGCCACATGAACGCCGTTGCGTTGGACCATAGCAGCCAATCCCTCCGCCGATTCAACCCTCCTCCGCCATCCGCCATTGCGCCCCGGGCCAAGGCCCAAGGCGCTGATCGGGCACCTGGCGTCAACGACGGATCAGGCGAATCCGCCATCGCCCCCGCTGGGTTGGTTCCGCTTCGATGATCTCCAGTTCGCCTCGGCCCTCCAGCTGGAGGCGCTGACCGGGCTTCACCAGGTGGCTGGGGGACGTGGCAGGTCGCCAGTCCACCCGCAGGGTTCCCTGGCGGATCAACTCCGCCACCCGGGTGCGGGAGAGGCCGAAGCCGGCGGAGGCCACCGCATCCAACCTCAGGGAGGCTTCCACGGTCTGCAAGGCACGGGGCACCCGTTCCGGCGGGAAGCGAAGATCGGCCAAGGGCCGGGTCGCAAAGCGCACCTCCACGCCGCCGACCTGGCCCAGGCAGCCATCGAGCCAGGCCCCGAGGGCCTCGGTGATCACCCCCTGGGCCCCCCGATCGCCTCGCAGCCAAAGATCACCCACCTCGCCGGGGGCCGCTCCCGCCTGGAGCAACCCCTCGCGCATGGCCGAGGGCGTGGCCGGATCGAAGAGGAAGTTGCCGCTGATCTCCAGCCCCAACAAGCTGGCGGGCGGGGCGGTGTCCGCGCCGACGGTGTCCTGCCGCTGCAGCAGCAGCCGCCGCCGCAGAGCCCCGCCATAGCCCCCTTCGCCGCTGAGGTGGAGATCACTGAGGCAGCCCAGGCGAGCCTCCGCCTCCCGCAGCACCCGGGGATCCAGAAAGGGCGTCCAGCGCGGTTCCCAGGTGCGCAGCGTCTCCGCCGCCGCGGTCGTCAACGTGGCGAGCTGGAGGGAGAGATCCTCGCTGGCGGCGGCGGGGGGCTGGTCGAGCGGGTCGATCCTCACCGCTCACCCCTCCTCCAAGCGCACCAGGGCCTTGGGCTGGGCCTCCCGCAGCAGAGCCCAGGGCACCTCCGTGCCTGCGGCGGGTTCCAACAACAGGAGCCAGCTGCCCTCCTCCACACGATTGCGCAGGGTGCGGACGCGGTCGTCGCCCTCGGAGGGGACGCTGGCCGCCGCCACGAAGCTGCCAAGCCACCCCGATCCCATCCCCAGCAGTCCACCCACCAGGGGCTCCCCCCAGGGACCGAGGGCAGAAAAGGTGTGCAGATCGGTGATCTGGGTGAAGGTGAGACCCGCGAGGAAGCCGAAGGGAATCAGCCAGAGGGCCATGCTCCGCTGGCGGCGATGGCGGGCATGGGCCGGATTGAGGGCCGTCACCTCCGCCGCAGGGGTCTCGCCCGCCCCCACAGCTACCAGGCGAAGCGGCGGCGGTTGGAGAGCCGCCAGTCGCTCCCGCAGCTCCCGCAGGCGCCTGCGGCTCTCCAGCACCACCACGACCGTCGTCCCCACAGGAATCCTCCCAAAACGCATCACCTTCGCTGTCTACACTGCACTGTCGGCCGCGGACCGCGGTGTCCAATCAGCCCACCCCGCATCGCGCATCCTTTCGCCGCCCATGACGAAGGTTTTGGTTTCCGATCCCATCGATCAGACTGGGATTCAGATTTTGTCCCAGGTCGCCCAGGTGGATGTCCGCACGGGCCTGTCGCCGCAGGAACTGGAGCGCACCATCGGCGACTATGACGCCTTGATGATCCGATCTGGCACACAGGTCACCGCTGCGGTGATTGAAGCGGCCGACCGGTTGCGCATCATCGGTCGGGCGGGAGTGGGTGTTGACAACGTGGATGTGCCCGCCGCCACCCGCCGGGGTGTCCTGGTGGTGAATTCTCCGGAAGGGAACACGATCGCCGCGGCGGAGCATGCCCTGGCCCTGATGCTCTCCCTGTCTCGCCATGTGCCCCAGGCCCACGCCAGCATGATGGCCGGCGGCTGGGACCGAAAGAGCTTCGTCGGCAATGAGCTCTACAAGAAGACCCTCGGCGTGGTCGGTCTCGGCAAGATCGGCTCCCACGTGGCGCGGGTCGCTCGGGCCATGGGAATGGATGTGGCGGCCTACGACCCCTTCATCCTTCCGGAGCGAGCCCAGCAGATGCAGGTGCGGCTCCTGCCCCTCCCCCAGCTGTTCGTGGAAGCCGATTACGTGAGCCTCCACCTGCCCCGCACGGCGGAGACGGAAAATCTCGTCAATGCGGAGCTGCTGCGGACGATGAAGCGCACCGCTCGGCTCGTCAACTGCGCCCGGGGCGGAATCGTTGACGAGGCGGCCCTGGCTGAGGCCCTCAGCCAGGGGGTGATTGCTGGCGCGGCGCTAGATGTGTTCGCCGCTGAGCCCCTGGCCGTGGATTCTCCGTTGCGTCAAGTGAAGGGGAATCTGATCCTCACGCCCCATCTGGGCGCCTCCACGGCGGAGGCCCAGGAAAATGTGGCCATCGACGTGGCTGAGCAGATCCGCGATGTGCTCCTGGGCCTGCCCGCCCGCAGCGCGGTCAACATTCCTGGATTGACACCGGAGTTGTTGAACCAGCTCAAGCCCCATCTCCTCCTGGCCGAAACCCTTGGCCAGCTGCTCAGCCAACTCGGCGGGGGACAGATCGGCGAACTGGAGGTGCGCCTGCAGGGAGAGTTCGCCAGCCTGCAGAGCCAGCCCCTCGTGGTCGCCGCCCTGAAGGGCATCCTCTCCACGGCCCTGGGCGACAGCATCAACTTCGTCAACGCGGGCCTGGAGGCGAAGGAGCGCGGCATCAAGGTTCTGGAAGTGAAGGATGACGGCAGTCGGGATTTCGCCGGGGGATCCCTCCTGTTGCGCTCCCGCGGAGGCAAGGGGGTGCACAGCGTCACCGGGGCGGTGTTCAACGAGGGCGATCTGCGCATCATCAGCATCGACGAGTTTCCCGTGAACGTGGCTCCCAGCCGCCACATGCTCTTCACCCGGCATCGCGACATGCCCGGCATCATCGGCCAGCTGGGTTCCCTGCTCGGGGAACACAACGTCAACATCGCCTCCATGCAGGTGGGACGTCGGATCGTCCGGGGCGATGCGGTGATGGTGCTGAGCCTGGATGACCCCATCCCTCCCAGCCTCCTGGCCTCGATCCACAACATCAACGGCATCCAGGAGGCCCACCCGGTCGCCCTCTGATGGCCACGACCGCATCAGGGGGATGGTGGCGGCTGTCCCTGGCCCTGCCCCCGGAATTGGAGGAATCCTTGCTCTGGCGCCTCCCGCTGCTGGGGGTGCCCCGGGTGGCGATCTGTCACCCACCGGAAGCCCCCGGAGAGTCGGAACTGGTGGCCTGGCTGCCGGAGGCCGACTGGCCGGAAGCTGAGCGGCAGGCGTTGGAGGAGGCCCTGCGCCCCCTCGCCGAGCCCTTTGCCCTCGTCTTTCCTCCCCTGCGCTGGCAACGGCAGGAGGAGGAGGATTGGAGCCGGAGTTGGAAACGCCATTGGGGTCCGGATCCCATCGGCCAGACGCTGCTCGTGTTGCCCGCCTGGCTCGAAGTGCCAGCCGAGGCTGAGGGGCGGCGTGTGATCCGCCTGGATCCTGGCCCCGCCTTCGGCACCGGCTCCCACCCCACCACCCGCCTCTGTCTGGAGGGGATGGAAACCCTGGCGGCGGCCCGGGTGCGGGCGGGAGCCGCCGGGGAGACGGCTCCCCTGGCCGGCTGGCGGGTGGCTGATCTGGGCTGCGGCAGCGGGCTGCTGGGTCTGGCGGCCCTGGCCCTCGGCGCTGAAGCCGTGCTGGCCGTGGACACGGATGCGCGGGCCATCCGCGCCACCCGGGAGAACGCCGCACTCAACGGCTTCAACGGCCTCACAGCAGCCCTCGGTTCCGCCGACACCCTCGCGGAACTCCTGGCTGACCAACCCGCCGATCTCTTGCTGTGCAACATCCTCGCCCCGGTGATCGCCGCGCTCAGCGGCCAGTTCCGGCGTCTGCTGGCTCCGGGCGGCCAGGGCCTCCTCAGTGGCCTTCTGCTGAGCCAGGCCGACGACCTGATCCGGCTTCTGGAGGAGGAGGGCTGGGAGGCCAGCTTGGGGGCGAGCAACGACCCCTGGGCTCTGCTGGATCTGCGGGAACGGCAAGATGTTGCATAAGGCACACTGATATGACACCAGCCTCTGATTGGGGCTTTGCCCAGTCGAACGCGAAAACCTCCGGGAACGCCCCTGGAGGATGTAGGAAGGGCGGGTTCTGCAGTCCCAGCCCGCTGGCGGCTGTAAGCCTTTCCACCATCCATGGCTTCCTTTAAGGTCACCCTCAAGAACGCCGCCGAAGGCCTCGACAAAACCATCGAGGTCAAAAGCACCGACTACATCCTTGACGCGGCAGAGGAGGCTGGCATCGACCTTCCTTATTCCTGCCGCGCGGGTGCCTGCTCCACCTGCGCCGGCAAGCTCATCTCCGGCAAAGTCGACCAGTCCGACCAGAGTTTCCTGGATGACGACCAGATCGAAGCGGGTTTCGTGCTCACCTGCGTCGCCTATCCCGCTTCCGACTGCGTGATCGAAACCCACGCCGAGGAAGGTCTCTACTGAGCCCTCGCCAACCG
>JBKDSZ010000082.1:0-11358 GCA_046340375.1 Cyanobacteriota bacterium
TGCTCATTCTGACCCCCTGGGTCAGGACATCACAGAGACAACGACTTTCCATGCCCCAGCAGAGCGTGATCGCCGAGCAACTGCGGATCGCCGCAGTGCTCAGAGACGACCGTGTCGATGAGCTGGTGGTGGCCCAAGGCCGCTACCAGATCGGTGATGTTTACCTTGGCACCGTGGAAAACGTGCTGCCAGGTATCGACGCGGCTTTTGTCAACATCGGCGAAAGCGAGAAAAACGGCTTCATTCATATTTCAGATCTTGGTCCCCTCCGCCTGCGCAAGGGCGGCGCCGGCATCACCGAACTGCTTGAACCGCGCCAGAAAGTGCTGGTGCAGGTGATGAAGGAGCCCACCGGCAGCAAGGGGCCCCGGCTCACGGGCAATCTGAGCCTTCCCGGGCGCTTCCTCATTCTCCAGCCCCATGGCCAGGGGGTGAACATCTCCCGGCGGATCGCCAGCGAGGCTGAACGCAACCGGCTCCGAGCGCTGGGGGTGTTGATCAAGCCGCCTGGATCGGGCCTGCTGATCCGCACGGAAGCGGAAGGGGTGAATGAGGACCTGCTCATCGACGATCTCGAAGCCCTGCTTCGCCAGTGGGAGGCGATCCAGCAGGCGGCTGAAACCGCCGTGCCCCCGGTTCTGCTGAACCGGGATGAGGATTTCATCCACCGGGTGTTGCGCGACTTCTACGGCCCCGAGGTGGTGCGCGTCGTGGTGGATGCCCCCGATGCCGTGGCGCGGGTGAATGGCTTCCTGGGCGACGATCAGGCCCAGCTCACGGTGGAATTTCATGAGGAATCCACGGAGCTGCTGGAACACTTCCGCATCAACGCCGCCATTCGCGATGCCCTGCGCCCGCGGGTGGATCTCCCCTCCGGTGGCTATGTGATCATCCAGCCCACCGAAGCCCTGACGGTCATCGACGTCAATTCCGGATCCTTCACCCGCTCGGCTAACGCCCGGGAAACCGTGTTGTGGACCAACTGCGAGGCCGCCACGGAAATCGCCCGCCAGCTCAAGCTGCGCAACATCGGTGGCGTGGTGATCATCGACTTCATCGACATGGAGTCTCGTCGCGATCAACTGCAGCTGCTGGAGCATTTCACCCAGGCGGTGCGCGACGATTCCGCCCGGCCCCAGATCGCCCAACTCACCGAGTTGGGGCTGGTGGAGCTCACCCGCAAGCGCCAGGGTCAGAACATCTATGAGTTGTTCGGTCGCGTCTGCCCCAGCTGTGGCGGCCTGGGCCATGTGGCCGTACTGCCCGGCAAGGACACCCTTCAACCCCTGGCCAGCCTGCCGGGGGTGGTGCGCACCGTTCCCTCCGGCCGGCCGGAGGCCACAGCTCCCGCGGCACCCGCGGAGGCCGCGGGCGGCCGCCGGCGCCGGGGCGGCCGTGGGGGGCGGAGCGCCGAGAACGCAGAGGGGACCCCGGTGGTCGCCCCACCCGGAGCCCTGGCTCCCGGCGAGACACCGGACACCCCGCGGCCTGAGCCTGAGGCCGGCGGTCGCCGTCAGGAACTGGATTATGTGGCCGTTCCGATGGATGCGGAGCAGGAGGAGGTCTATGGCTGGATGGGATTCAACCCAGCCCTTCTGCTGGATCCTCCGCCGAGCGGCGAAAACCTGGTGATGCGGGTGGTGCGTCCCGGTTGCGATCCGGAGGTTGTGTTGGAGGAAGCGCGCCAGCAGGCCAGTGCCGCTGGTTCCCGGCGGCGACGGCGGGGCGGGCGCGGCGGGGAGGGGCGCGCCTCGGCCAGTGAGGCCGCTCCCGGATCCGCGGAAGCGGATGGAGAAGCGGAGGATCGCCTGCCTCCCGTGCCCCTGGCCATCCCGGCCGACATCGTCACCGTGGAGCTGCCCGCCCGCCGCCGCATCAGTGCCGGCGGGGGTGCCCTCGACGCCGCCACACCCAGCCCGGAGCCACCTGCTTCCGAAGCCCCGGACGATGGCGAGGACGAGGCGAACGCCGATCCACGCCGTCGGCGGCGTCGCTCCTCCGCCTCAGTGTGAGCCGAGGGGATGGGGGCCTGGCTGGCGTGGATGAGGTGGGCCGGGGGTGTCTCTTCGGTCCCGTGTTCGCCGCTGCGGTGATCCTGCCTCCCGAGGCGGAGGCTCCCCTCCTGCAGGCCGGTCTCACCGACAGCAAGGCCCTCAGCTCCCGCCAGCGGGCCGCGTTGGTGCCCCGGATCCGTCAGTGCGCCACCGCCTGGGCCATCGGTCAGGCGAGCGCGGAGGAAATCGACCGCCTGGGCATCCGTGGCGCCACCGAACGGGCCATGCTGCGGGCGCTCCAGCGCATCGACCGGCCGGTTTCACTGGTCCTTGTGGATGGCATCCTCCCCCTGCGTCTCTGGTCCGGCCCCCAGCGCACCCTCAAGGGCGGGGATCGGATCTCCCCTGCCATTGCCGCCGCCAGCATCCTCGCGAAAGAGGAGCGGGACGCCTTGATCCGGCGCCTCGCGCCCCGCTTTCCCGGCTATGGCCTCGAGCGCCATGTGGGCTACGGCACCGCGCTCCATCGCCAGGCCCTGCGAACCCTCGGCCCTAGCGCCCTGCATCGCCGTTCGTTTCTCCGCCGCACCCTGGCCCCCTGAGCCCCTCCCCTCCAGGCCGGTTTCTCAGGCCGCACCATTGCTCGAAGTCGAGGGGCAATTGCTGGCGCACACGGTTGCGCATGCCCAGAAGGATGCCGCGCAACACGGAACGGCCGGTGGTCTCCAACACCCGCGGCGGCACCAGCTTCAGCAGGGGGGGCTGGCTCACGGTCACCCCCAGGATGGCCTCCCCTTCCAGCCCCTGCTCGGAAGCCTCCAGCCATGACTGCAGGCTCAGACGAAAGTCATTCACCAGCCCCAGACCCTCCAGTTGGCAATCCACCGCCTCCAGCTCCAGGCGGTCGCCGTGGTGGCGGGTTCGCAGTTCGACGACCGGCTGGATCTGCAATTGGAACACCTGTACGCGCGTCACCCGGTAGCGGTAGTGGCCGGGGCCGAGGGCGACGAGCTGCTTGGGGTCAAGGAGAGAAGCCACCACCCGCTGCTCTTCCCTGAGATAGGCGGGAAGGTGCGAGACGCACACTTGGACCGGGAGGGTGAGCTGCTGGCTGGAGCTGAAGGCCAGGGGCATGGCCAAGGTAAGCCGGCAGGGCATGATCCTATCCATCCCCCTTGCTCCCACCATGCGTCTCGCCTATCTGGGCCCAGCCGGCACCTACGGGGAACAGGCCTCGCGACGGCTGGCGGCGCTGGAGGGCCTGGAGGTGGAGCTGGCCCCCCAGCCAGGGATCCGCGCTGTGATCCAGTCCCTCGCCAGCGGTGCCAGCGACGCCGCCGTGGTGCCGGTGGAAAACTCCGTGGAGGGCGGCGTGAGCACCTGCCTGGATGCTCTCTGGGAGCATCCGGAGTTGGCCGTGCGCCGTGCTCTGGTCTTGCCCATTCGCCATGCCCTCCTGGGCAGCGGGCCCCTGGAGGGGATCAGTGAGGTTCTCTCCCATCCCCAGGCCCTGGCGCAGTGCGGCCTCTGGTTGGGGGCCCACCTGCCCACCGCCTTGCAATTGCCCACCAGCTCCACGGCAGAGGCGGCCCGTTTGGTGAAAGGGAGCCGCTTCCGGGCTGCCATCGCCTCCCGGGAGGTCGCTGGCGAGCATGGATTGGAGGTGCTGGCCTATCCCATCAATGATGTGCCCGGCAACTGCACCCGCTTTCTGCTGCTGCAGCGCAGCGCGCGGGAGGACACGGGACCGCTGGCCAGCCTGGCGTTCTCCCTGCGCTCGAATCAACCGGGGGCGCTGCTGCAGGCACTGGTGTGCTTTGCGGCCCACGGCCTGAACATGAGCCGCATTGAATCCCGGCCCTCCAAGCGGGAGATGGGGGAATACATCTTCTTTGTCGATCTTCTGTTGCTTCCTCAAGGGGCCGAAACCCTCGCGCTTGCTCTGGAGCAGCTGCGCCCCCTCTGCGAGCACCTGGCCCTCTTCGGAACCTATCCCCTCGACACCCTGTCCGCAGAGGAGGGGGAAGAGGTACAAAGCCCCTGAGCCTCGAAAGCCTTCCGGCCGCGGAACACGCCGAACTGCATCAGGCCGTGGCGAAAGGCCCAATCCATCAGGAGCAGGGTGGGCGTCTCCCGCAGGCCTTGCATCACGGCGGATGGGCCAAGGCTGAGGATGGCCATCGGGCGTCGCGCTCCTTCCAGGATCGAGGCTCTCCAGGAGGGCACGGTGGCGGTGGTCCAGTCGGCGGTTTCCACTGTCAGGCCACCATTCCAGGGGCTCTGGCGCAGATTGGCGGAGAGGGAGACGATGCTGGCGAATTCAGGGTGGGCCCATTGCTGGAGAAGCTGGCGCATCACCTGGTTCTCCAGGGGGGTGAGAGCGCCATCGGTGGCATCGCGGCGGTTCCAATCGGCGATGGCCAGGCGGCCGCCCGGACGCAGCACCCGCAGGAGTTCATCGGCGTAGCGCTGCTTGTCGGGCATGTGGGGGGAGGCTTCCACGCTCCACACGGCGTCAAAGCTCCCCTCTGGCAGGTCGAGGGCGAGGGCGTCCATCACCGCGAAGCGACAGAGGGGGGCCAGGGAGGCTGGCGTGAGGGCCCGGGCGCGGGCGATCTGGGCCGGGCTGATGCTGATGGCCAACACGTCCAGCCCGTAGTCGCGGGCCAGGATCCGGGCGCTGCCGCCGATGCCACAGCCCACGTCCAGAACCGTGCTGCCGGGGGGGAGTTGATCGAGGCCGCTCCAGCGCACCAGCTCATGCACGAAGTCGACCTTGGCCTGGCGGAAGTCCCGGCGCCCCGGGGGGGTGCCGTAGTGACCGAGGTGGACATGGTCACCCCAGAGGCGTTCCAGAAGGGCGTCGTTGGTCCAGCGGTCGTAGGCCTCCGCGACACTCTGGGTGCCCCGAAAACGTCGGGCCGAGCGGAGCCAGAGGGCCACCCCAACGGTCAGACCGGCCAACAGGAGCAAGCCCACCAGCGAGGCGTGGTGGGCGGCGAACAGGGTTCTCACCCGTTGGCCTCGTTCCTGTCGGGAGAGGAGAAGGTGTCCTTGAGAACGGTGCGAGCAGCCAGCTGGCGACGGGTCTGATCCAGCAGGCTGAGCTCTTCCCGGAGGCGATCACCGGTGTCGGTGATCTCCAGGAGGGCCTGTTGATGGTCCGCGACGGGACCGCCGAGGTGGGACCCGATCCAATAAGACAGCTCCCGCGGCAGGTCGGGCAGGTCGTTGGGGAGAACGGTGGTCTTTCCCACGAGTTTCCCGGTCAGTTCGACCACATCCCGCAGGGCCTGCGTCACTTCCTTGGTGAGCTGTTGCATCTCTTCAGGGGTATTGGACACCTCATCTTCGATCCAGCTGACCATGGCGACGCGGAAGGGCGTTTCCCGCAGGATCTTCAGCACGCGAAACCGTTGCTGACCCATGGTGACAATATTGCTGCGGTCATCTTCGAGACCCTGGCAATGGAGAATTTCAGCGCAGCACCCAATGGAAGCCAGGCGCTTCTGCTGGGGGTCCCAGCGCACCACACCAAAGCGGCGGTCCTCCGCCATCACGGTGCGCAACATCATGCGATAACGGGGCTCGAAGATGTGCAGGGGGAGAACCTCCTGCGGGAAGAGCACCACATCCGGCAAGGGAAACAGGGGCAGTTCCCGGACGGCAAGATCCGTCACAGGCAGTACCGGGTATGCGTCTCTGGGGCTGGGGTGGAACCCGAGCCCCGGGCTAATGGGGGGAAGACAGTCAGCATCTCAGGGATTCGTTGAGAACAATCCTAGAAACCTCCGGCTGCCATTGCGCCTCTGGTCAGAGCTTGACCTCAATGTCCACACCACTGGGAAGATCCAGTTTCATCAAGGCATCAATGGTTTTGGAGCTCGGGTTGTAGATGTCAATAATGCGACGATGCGTACGCGTTTCAAAATGCTCGCGGGAATCTTTGTCCACGTGAGGGGAACGCAAAACACAATAAATTTTACGCTTTGTTGGCAGCGGAATCGGGCCAATGGCTGTGGCCGCCGTATGGTCCGCAGTTTCAATGATCTTGTCACAGGAAAGATCCAGCATGCGGCGATCAAACGCCTTCAGACGGATGCGGATTTTCTGTTGCGGAAGCGTGGAGGAGGTCATGGGGCAAAGAAGGCCGGAGCCGAGGAGCGGGGTGGATTGTCGAGGTTCAGGCGGAAGGGCGGGAGAGCAGGAGGGAGGACTCCGATCGAATCCCCCCAGCCAGCCCGAGGTCAATCCCTCATTCCACGATTTTGGACACCACGCCTGCACCGATGGTCCGTCCGCCTTCGCGAATGGCGAAACGCATGCCCTGCTCGATCGCCACCGGGCAGATCAGCTCCACACTCATTTTGATGCGGTCGCCTGGCATCACCATTTCCGCAGCGGAGCCGTCATCGGCGGTGAAGGCGGTGATCTGGCCGGTCACATCCGTGGTGCGGATGTAGAACTGGGGACGGTCGTTGGGGAAGAAGGGGGTGTGGCGGCCACCTTCCTCTTTCTTGAGCACATACACTTCACCCTCGAACTTCGTGTGGGGCTTGATGGAGTTGGGCTTCACCAGCACCATGCCACGCTCGATGTCCTCCTTCTGGATGCCGCGCAGCAGCAGACCCACGTTGTCACCCGCCATGCCCTCATCGAGGAGCTTGCGGAACATTTCCACCCCGGTGACGGTGGTTTCGCGGGTGTCTTTGATGCCCACGATCTGCACGGTTTCGCCAACCTTCACCTTGCCGCGCTCGATTCGGCCGGTGGCCACGGTGCCGCGACCGGTGATGGAGAAGACGTCTTCCACGGCCATGAGGAAAGGCTTGTCGATCTCCCGCTCGGGCTCGGGGATTGCCTCATCCACCGCATCCATCAGCTCATCGATCTTTGCTTCCCACTCCGCGTTGCCCTCCAGGGCCTTGAGACCGGAGACCTTGACGACGGGAATGTCGTCGCCAGGGAAGTCGTAGCTGCTGAGCAGCTCGCGCACCTCGAGTTCAACCAGCTCAAGGATTTCCTCGTCGTCCACCATGTCGCACTTGTTGAGCGCCACCACCAGGGCGGGCACACCCACCTGCTTGGCCAGCAGGATGTGCTCTTTGGTCTGGGCCATGGGGCCGTCGGTGGCGGCAACCACCAGGATGGCTCCGTCCATCTGGGCGGCGCCGGTGATCATGTTTTTGACGTAGTCGGCGTGGCCCGGACAGTCAACGTGAGCGTAGTGACGCTTGTCGGTTTCATATTCCACGTGGGCCGTGTTGATCGTGATGCCGCGCTCACGCTCTTCAGGGGCACCGTCGATCTGGTCATAGGCCTGGGCCTTGGCCATGCCTTTCTTGGCCAGAACGCTGGTGATGGCAGCCGTAAGGGTGGTCTTGCCGTGGTCAACGTGGCCGATGGTGCCGATGTTGACGTGAGGCTTTTTCCTCTCAAATTTCTCGCGAGCCATGGTGAAGAATCGGGGGTTTAGGGTTTGGGTTGATGGGGTTGAAGATCAGGAATTGCCCTGATTCTTGGAGATGATGGCCTCAGCCACGCTGCGAGGAACTTCCTCATAGTGGCTGAACTCCATCGAGAAAATACCCCGACCCTGGGTCATGGATCGGAGCTGGGTGGCGTAGCCGAACATTTCAGCCAGAGGCACTTTGGCCTGGACCTTGGACTGCCCATCATCGACGGATTGTCCTTCGACCTGGCCACGGCGGGAGGAGAGATCGCCAATGATTGAGCCAAGGTAATCCTCGGGGATCTCAACCTCCACCTTCATCATCGGCTCAAGAAGAACAGGTTTGCACTTCTTGACGCCGTCTTTGAAGGCCAAGGAACCGGCAATCTTGAACGCCATCTCCGAGGAGTCGACGTCGTGGTAGGAGCCGTCCACCATGGTGACCTTGATGTCAATCATGGGGTAGCCAGCGATGACGCCGGACTCACAGGTTTCCTTCATGCCTTGTTCCGCCGGGCCGATATAGTCCTTCGGCACCACGCCACCAACGATCTTATTGACGAATTCAAAACCGGAACCGGGTTCACCAGGTTCCATTTCAATCACCACGTGACCATATTGGCCTTTGCCTCCGGTCTGTCGGGCAAACTTGCCTTCCCCTTTGGCACTCGCGCGGATCGTTTCCCGATAGGACACCTGAGGGGCACCGATGTTGGCCTCCACTTTGAACTCGCGCAGCATCCGATCAACCAGGATCTCCAAGTGGAGTTCACCCATGCCGGCAATGACGGTCTGGTTCGTTTCGGGATCGGTGGAAACGCGAAAGGTGGGATCCTCGTCGGAGAGGGATTGCAGGGCTTTGCCCAGCTTCTCCATGTCGCCTTTGGTCTTCGGTTCAACCGCGACGGAGATGACGGGCTCGGGAATGAAGAGCGATTCCAGAATGATCGGATCGTTTTCGACACAGAGGGTGTCACCTGTTGTGGTGTCTTTCAGGCCGAGAACGGCGCCAAGATCGCCCGCTCGCAGCTCATCCACCTCTTCGCGCTCATCGGCCTTGAGCAGGATCAGACGGGAAATGCGCTCCTTCTTGTCTTTGGTGGAATTCAAGGCGTAGCTGCCCTTCTGCAGCACACCGCTGTACATGCGCACGAAGGTGAGTTTGCCGTAGGGGTCGGCCATCACCTTGAAGGCCAGAGCGCTGAAGGGTGCCGCGTCGTCGCAGGGACGGCTCGATTCCGTGCCATCGGGCAGAACACCCTGGATCGGTGGAATGTCAACCGGCGCGGGAAGGTAGTCGACAACGGCATCCAGCACGAGCTGCACACCCTTGTTCTTGAAGGCGGAGCCGCAGAGCATCGGCACCATGCCGTGGTTCACCACGCCAGAGCGGATCCCTTTGATCAGCTGCTCTTCGGTGAGCTCGCCATTTTCCAGGAAGGCTTCGAGGAGATCCTCCTCTGTTTCCGCCACAGACTCCATGAGTTTCATCCGCCATTCCTCCACCAGATCCGCCAGATCAGCCGGGATCTCTTCCTCCAGAATATCGGTGCCGAGATCGTTGGTATAGATGATCGCTTTATTGCGCACCAGATCGATGATGCCTTTCAGTTCTCCTTCGGCGCCGATGGGCAGCTGAATGGGAACAGCGTTAGCCTTCAGACGGTCCTTGATTTGTTCATATACTTTCAAGAAATTGGCTCCGGTGCGGTCCATCTTATTGACGAACACGATCCTGGGCACGTTGTAGCGATCCGCTTGCCGCCAAACGGTTTCTGACTGGGGCTGCACGCCACCAACAGCACAAAACACCGCAACGACCCCATCGAGAACCCGCATCGAGCGTTCCACTTCAATGGTGAAGTCAACGTGGCCCGGCGTGTCGATGATGTTGATGCGGTGATCCTTCCAGCTTGTGGAGATGGCGGCCGCCGTGATCGTGATGCCGCGCTCCCGCTCCTGCTCCATCCAGTCGGTGACGGCGGCTCCGTCGTGAACCTCGCCCATCTTGTGCACCACACCGGAATAGAAGAGAATTCTTTCCGTCGTAGTGGTTTTGCCAGCGTCAATATGGGCAGCAATGCCGATATTTCTGACGCGATCCAGGGGATAGGCGCGGGCCACGGGGGTCGTCTCCGGGGGGGATAAGCGGGAAAAAACGGGCGATACTCTACAGAGTGACTGGCTTCCTCAGAACCGGATCCGCCCTTGGTCTCCGGTTCAGGCTGAACGGCTCAGTAGCGGTAGTGCGCGAAAGCCTTGTTGGCTTCGGCCATTTTGTGAGTTTCCTCACGCTTGCGCACGGCGCTGCCGGCCTCGTTGGCCGCATCCATCAGTTCGCCGGCCAGCTTCTGCGACATGCTGCGACCGTTGCGCGCACGGGAGAAGTTGACCAGCCAGCGGAGGGCCATGGCGGTTCCCCGCTCCTGCCGCACTTCCATCGGCACCTGATAGGTGGCCCCACCCACGCGCCGCGCCCGCACCTCCACCAGGGGAGTGGCGTTGCGCACGGCCGTTTCAAAGAGTTCCAGCGGGTCGCCGCCGGTGCGCTCGTTGATCAGGGTGAACGCGTCGGAAAGGATGCGCATGGCTGTGGACTTCTTGCCGTGCTTCATCAGCCTGGCCACCATCATCGCGGCCAGTCGGCTGTTGAACTGGGAATCAGGAAGGACAGGACGCTTTTCAGCGGCGTTGCGGCGGGACATGGAGGGAGGTCAGGGCTGCGGAGGGAAAGGGAGAGGGGATCAGGCCTTGGGTGCCTTGGCGCCGTACTTGGAGCGGGCCTGTTTCCGATCCTTCACGCCCGCGGTGTCCAACGTGCCGCGAATGATGTGGTAGCGCACCCCGGGCAGGTCTTTGACCCGGCCGCCGCGGATGAGCACCACGGAGTGTTCCTGCAGGTTGTGGCCGATGCCGGGAATGTAGGCCGTGACCTCAAAACCGGAGGTCAGCCGCACCCGGGCGACTTTGCGCAGCGCCGAGTTGGGCTTCTTGGGAGTGGAGGTATAGACGCGGGTGCACACCCCTCGCCGCTCGGGACAGGCGCGAAGGGCGGGAGACTTGGTTTTGCGCGTGAGGCGCTGCCGCTCGGTGCGGATCAGCTGCTGGATGGTGGGCATCGATGGCCGAAGGACTGCTCGAGGGATCGTGGTCGGACGGCCGACCGCTGATGACAATCCAAAACCTTACTTCCCCGTGGTCCAGCCCCCCTTCAACGGGGTGAAGGCGGCGCCGCAGGCGCAGGGTCGGATTCCATCCGCCGCCCGCATCACGAAGCCGGCACCGCTGAGATCGCCCCGATGGTCGAGCTGCAGCCCCGCCAGCAGATCGTGTTGCTGAAGGGGGGCATAGAGCGTGACGCCATCGGCCCGGGCCACCGGAGTGCCGGCCAGGTGGCCCGCCCTCAGTCGGATCACCCACTGCTCGCAGGTGCCGGGCAGCAGGTCGATGTGCATCATGCCCGGCGTGCCGGCCACGGCCGCCTGGCGGCAGAGCTCCGCGGCGGCCGCTGGCGTGAGACGAAGGCTTTGGCCCCTGGGCACGGCGGGCGACAACTGGATTCACCCAGTTTGCAGCAGAACTTCTGGCCGCTTCGGATCTCCGTCAGGAGCCAGCCGGCCCGCCAGTGGCGGGGGCCGCAGGCGCGGTGGGTCCGCCGCCTGACGGGGCTGATCGAGGTACCAACCCCAGGCCGTTGTGCACGGAAGACACCACGCCGCGCCCCTTCACCAGGTGCTGTCCGCCCATGATCAAGCCGGTGGAGCTGCCGCCATCAAGATTGAGGGCATCCCGCAATCCCGCCGCTCGCAGGACCTGTGCCGTTTCCAGAAGGGTCGGGCCCTCATCGTCCAGTCCCTGGAGGGTGAGCAGCCACAGCTGACGGCCATCGCTGCCGATCACCGTGCGGGGGGC
>JBKDSZ010000083.1:0-2787 GCA_046340375.1 Cyanobacteriota bacterium
GGCATGCCGGTGTTCGACAAGCTGGAGGCCGACCTGGCCAAGGCCGTGATGTCGCTTCCAGCGACGAAGGGCTTCGAGATCGGCTCGGGCTTTGCCGGCACCCTCCTCAAGGGCAGCGAACACAACGACGCCTTCCTGCCCAGCGAAGCCGGCCGCCTGCGCACCGCCACCAACAACTCCGGCGGCATCCAGGGGGGCATCAGCAACGGCGAAGACATCCTGATCCGCGTGGCCTTCAAGCCCACCGCCACCATCCGCAAGGAGCAGCGGACGATCGACGCCGACGGCAACGCCACCACCTTGGCGGCCAAAGGACGCCACGACCCTTGCGTGCTGCCCCGGGCCGTGCCGATGGTGGAGGCGATGGTGGCCCTGGTGTTGGCGGACCACCTGCTGCGCCATCAGGGGCAATGCAGCCTCTGGTGATGGCATCCGCGCTGGGCGGCGGGGGACCGCCTGACGGCGTCAGAACATCGGCGCCGCCAGGCCGTTGTCCACCCCGTTGCCGCTGATCGCGGGGGCTGGCGCGGGGGCTGGCGTGGTGGTGATCGCCGTGATGGGGGCGCTGGCCAGACGGCTGGCGGCCTTCGCCATGCGCTTCGCCACCGAAGAGCGGCTGGTGGTCGCCTTGCGCGTGGTGGTCTTCGCGGCGGCCTTGGCAGCCGCGGCCGTTCCGTTCTCGGCCGGGACGCCCTCCGACGCGGCGGTGGCGCGCTTGCGTGGGGTGGGGGCCCGACGGGTTGTGGCGACCTTGGGCTTGGCGGCGGTGGTCGCCGTCGCCTTGGCGGTCCGCGCGGACTTGGCCTTGCCGCTGCGGCTGCCGCGTCCCTTGGGCGCCGCTGTGATCTCCTGCACCAGGGCATCGATCTCGCTCTCCGCGACCTGGGCCGCGCTCGCCCGGCTCCGACGACGAACCGGTGTCGCGCTGGCGGCGGCCTTCGTCGCCCGAGTGGAGGCGCGGGGTTTGGCCGCCCGCTTGCCGTCGGGAGGCGTGGTGGCGCGGGTGCGATGGCTCAGCACCAGAGCCCACTCCTCATCGGAGAGGGCGGAAGGCTTGGAGCCGTGGGCCTGGGCCACCATGGCGGCCCGCTCGATGTCGGCCACAAGGTTTTGCCAGGAGGTGGCGAAACGTTTGTCGGACTGGGATTTGGCGCCGCTCTCCAGCAGCGTCTCCACCACGCCCTCCGCGCTGACCTTCTTGCGACGACGGTTGAAGATCTCCTTCTGAAGCTGGGCGATCAATGCGTCAGCCTTGTCGCTGATCTGAATGGTGAGTTGAGACATGAGAGATGCACATCTCCTTCATCAGTAGCACTGACGCGCGACGACTGCAAGGCGAGACGCGTGAGCAGGTCGCGCAACGGTTCCATCGCCATCGTCTCCTCGCCGGGTGCCGTTCCCTTCCCGAGCCAGCGGGAGCCCACCGCCACCGCATCCACACCCGCCGCGAGCCATGGACCCACATCCTCCAGACCCAGGCCACCGGCGGCGATGCAGAACGGCAGCGATCCCCCCAGGGGATCCCGCAATCCGCTCCAATACCGCTCTCCGAGCGGCGCGGCGGGGAACAGCTTCACCAATCCCGGCCCCCAGCGGCAGGCGTTCCACACCTCCGAGGGCGTCATCGCGCCGGGCACCAGCACGAACCCCGCAGCGGCAGCCTCCTCCTGCAGGCGGCGATCCAGGATCGGCGACACGCCATAGGCCAGCCCCGCCGCGCACGCAGCCCCCAGCCCCTCGCGGCTCACGATCGACGCGCCCCCGAGGCGCAGGTCGGGGAAGGCGCGCGTCAGCTCCCGACACTGGCGGCTCCAGTCGGCTGTGGGCTGGCAGGCGATCTCCACATGACAAAGGCCCAAGGCCCCCAACCGCTCCAGCAACGGATCGAGGTCCAGGGGGGCCTTGGGCCGGAACACCAACAGCAGCGGCTGTCGGCGGAGGGAGGCGATCAGCGCTTCGCCTTCAGAGGTAGGTCGCCACCTTGACGTCACGGGTGATCAAAAGCTCCTGCAGCTCTTCCGCATCCACGGTCTCCTTCTCCACCAGCATGCCAGCCAGCTCGTCGAGCACCGGGCGGTTCTCGCTGAGCACCTGCCGGGCCCGCTTGTAGGCCTCATCCACCAATCCCGACACCTCCTCATCGATGGCGGCGGCGGTGTCCTCGGAGAAGTCGCGCTCGGCGGCGATGTCGCGCCCGAGGAACATGCCGCCCTGGGAGCGGCCCAGGGCCACGGGACCCAGCCGATCGCTCATGCCGAAGCGGGTCACCATCTGACGGGCCACCCGGGCCACCTGCTGCAGGTCGTTGGAGGCGCCGGTCGTCACCTCATCCTCTCCATAGACGATCTCCTCCGCCACTCGGCCGCCCAGGGCGACGGCCATCTGATTCTGCAGATAGGTGCGGGAATAAAGGCCCGATTCCATCCTCTCCTCGCTGGGGGTGAAGAAGGTGAGGCCACCGGCCTGGCCGCGGGGAATGATCGAAATCTTCTGCACCGGGTCGTAGTCGGGCATCAGGGCGCCCACCAGGGCATGGCCCGCCTCGTGGTAAGCCACGAGCCGCTTGCGCTTCTCGCTCATCACCCGGTCCTTCTTCTCCGGTCCCGCCATCACCCGTTCGATGGCGTCGTTCTCCACATCCATGGAAATCTCGCTCAGCTCGCGCCGGGCGGCCAGGATGGCGGCTTCGTTGCGCCGGTTGGCGAGCTCCGCGCCCGGGGAGCCAGGGGTGCGGCGGGCCACGTTGTCGAGGTCGACATCGTTGGCGAGGGTGTTGCAGCGGGCTGG
>JBKDSZ010000084.1:0-3650 GCA_046340375.1 Cyanobacteriota bacterium
GCAAGATCGAAAACCCGCATTACCGCGCCACCAACCTCGACTACTTCGACATCAAGAGCTCATGACCGCCACCACCATCCAAGGGCTCTTCGCCAAGCCCGTTGATCGCCCGATCGACGGGGTGATCAAGGCCGACGACGAGCGGCATCTACAGGTCGAACTCGATGAGTACGTCGTCACCCGAGAGGTGAGCAAGGGCCTGGGTGCCTTCACCGATGCCTACCTGCACAACTCCACCGCCAATGGCGTGTGGATCTCGGGGTTTTTCGGATCGGGCAAGTCGCACCTGCTGAAGATGCTCTCGCTGATGCTCGACAGCGAGAAGCGGGTGGGCCCCCTGGGCAGCCGGCCGGTGGAAATCCTGCTGCAGAAGGTGGAGGATGAGATCATTCGCGCCGATCTCAAGAAGGCGGCGGGGATCCCGGCGCGCAGCCTGCTGTTCAACATCGATCAGAAGTTTGACGGCATCGGCGGCACCCACGAAGCACCGATCCTGGAGGTGTTCATGAAGGTGCTCAACGAGCTGCAGGGCTATTACGGCAACCAGGGCTATGTGGCCCAGTTTGAGCACGACCTGAACAAGCGCGGACAGTTTGAGGCGTTCAAGCAGACCTACCAGCGCGTGATCGGCCGCAGCTGGGAGAACGACCGCGATGCGCTGGCCACGGTGACCAAGCGCAGCTTTGCCAAGGCCTATGCCGAGCAGTTTGGTGGCGGCGAAGACGACGCCATCAAGGTGATCAATGACGCCAAGGACAGCTATCGCCTCTCGATCGAGGGCTTCGCCAGCCGCGTGAAGGGGTATCTCGACAGCCAGCCCCCGGGCTTCCGGCTCAACTTCTTTGTGGATGAGGCGGGGCAGTTCATCGGCCAGGAGCGCAGCCGCCTGCTCAACCTGCAGACCGTGGTGGAAAGCCTGGCGACCGCCACCGATGGGCGAGCCACGGTGTTCATCACCTCCCAGGCCGACCTGGAGAGAATCCTGGGCCAGGTGAAGTTTGAGCAGGCCGATGACCTGAGCAAGATCCAGGGCCGCTTCAAGACCAAGCTCACCCTGGCCAGCGCCGATGTGCAGGAGGTGATCCAGCGGCGCCTGCTGGCCAAGACTCCGGATGAACCGGAGCAACTGATCAGGATCTATGAGCAGGAGAAGGACAACTTCACCACCCTCTATCGCTTCAGCGATGGCTCGATTCAGCTCAAGGGCTGGGGTGACTGCCAGAGCTTCTGCGGGCTGTATCCGTTCCACCCCTATCAGCTGAGCCTGTTCCAGCAGGCGATCCAGAGCCTGGCGATTCACAGCATTTTCGAAGGGCGCAACATGGCGGTGGGGGAGCGCTCGATGCTCTCGGTGTTCCAGGAGGTGGCCAAGGCGATCAAGGAGCTGCCGGTGGGGCGCCTGGCCAGCTTTGACCAGCTCTACGACGGCATCCGCGATGTGATCCGGGCCGACAAGCAGCAAACGATGGTGACGGCCCAGAACCAGGTGGGGCCGCTGGAGCTGCGCATCCTCAAGGCTTTGTTTCTGCTCAAGTGGGTGCCGCAGTTCAAGAGCACGGCACGCAACATTGCGATCCTGCTGATCAATGAGCCCACCTTCGACATACGCGCCCACGAGCAGGCGGTGAAGGACGCCTTGATCAACCTGGAGAGTCAGAGCTACCTGCAGCGCAGCGGCGAGGTCTACGAGTTCCTCACCGACAAGGAAAAGGATGTCGAGCAGGAGATCAAGCGAGTTGAGGTATCGGATTCGGTGGTGGTGAAAACCCTGCACGGCGTGGTGTTCGACGACGTGCTGCGCAGCAACAAGATCCGCTTTGAAGACAACGGCAACGACTACCCGTTTGCCCAGAAGATCGACGACGGTCTGATCAAGGGCAAGGAGAGCGACGTGGTGGTGAACCTGGTGACGCCGGAGCACCTCCACTACGGCAGCGAGTCGGTCCTCCACAGCCGCAACATGGGCGGCACCGAGCTGATGGCGATCCTGCCGGCGAAGGACCGGCTGCTTGATCAGATCCGCAGCCACCTCAAGACCGACCTCTACATCCGCCAAAACAGCGGAAGCGAAGACGAAGCGCTGAACGCGATCCTGCAGGTGCGCGCACGGCAGAACAGTGCTCGGCGCCAGGAGATCACCCGCCAAGCCGAGGAGCTGCTGCGCAGCGCTCCGCTGGTGGTGAATGGCCAGACCCTCTTGGTGGGAGAAGGCGACCCCAAGACCCGCTTCAGCAAGGCCTATCAGGAGCTGATCCGCTCGGCCTTCCCCAAGCTGAAGATGATTCGCGGCAACTTCAGCGAAGCCACCGTGGCCCAGGTGGTGCGGGAGCAGGACGACCTGCTAGAGGGAGCGGCGATCCAGCTGTCGGAGGCGGAGCAGGAGGTGCTGGTGGATGTGGAGCGCCAGCAAAAGCTGGGCGAGCGCCTGAGCGCAGAAGATCTGGTGCGCAAGTTCGAGGCTCGCCCTTACGGCTGGAGCAACTGGGCCACCCTCACCTTCATCGCCCGGCTGTACCGGCTCGGGAAGCTGGAGCTGCGCGAGAAGGAGCTGCTCAGCAGCGTGGAAGTGATCGAGGCGCTCACCAACAGCCGCAAGCTGGGCGGCGTGAGCGTGCGTAAGCAGGAGGTGTACGACACCAGCACGGTGAATGCGCTCAAGCGCTTCCACCAGGAGCTGTTCAACGTGCAGAGCCTCGGCACCGATGCCCGCAGCACCTGCGAGGCCTTCAGCATGGCGATGGCGGAGGAGGCGCAGGAGTTGCGGGAGGTCGCAGCGCAGGCTTCCAGCTACCCCTTTCTGGCTGCCGTGAAGCCCTGGGCGGAGCAGGCCGAGGCGATGGCCAAGAAGGACGACGGCTATCTGCTCAACCAGCTGGGCACCTTCAAGGACAGCTGGCTGGATGTTGAAGAAGAACTACTCACCCCCTTGAAGCAGTTCCTCAAGGGCAACCAGAAATCCGTCTACGACCAGGTGAAGGCCTTCGAGGCCCGCTACGGCGATGAGTTTGCTGACTTGCCAGCTGACCTGGTGGCTCCGCTGCGGACTCTGCTAGCGAGCGATCGGCCCTACGCCGGCGGCCTGATTCCCCAGGCCACCAACGCCATGACGGAGCTGCAGCAGCAGCTGGAGCAGCGGCTGCAGCAGGTCCAGGCCAAGGCCCTGCAAGAGATCAGCGAACAGGAGGCAAGGCTCAAGGCTGATGCCGATTTCCAGAAGCTGGATTCGGAGCAGCAGGCGGAGGTGCTTGCACCCACTACGGCTGCCAAGAGCGATGTACGGAGCTCGAACAAGCCGGGCACGGCACTCCTGCGCCTCAACCGCTACCGCAGCGATGAGGTGCCCAAACAGCTCCAGCGCATGGCGGCACTGGCGACACCGCCGGAGAGCGGCATAGCTGCGCCGGTCACGGTGGTGGCGGCCTCAGCCCTGAAGGTGAACTGCCCGCTGAGCCAGATCACCAACAGCACCGAGCTGCAGCAGTGGCTCGATGCCCTGGGTGCATCAGCTCAGGCAGAGCTTGACCCAGGCCATCGGATCAGCCTGTGAAGGCCCCAGAACCCTGGCCTGTTCTGCACTGGTCACCTAACATAAAAATTCTTAGGTAAAGTGCGCTATGGCGGAGTGGGGCTTCTACGGCAGGCGTCAGGAG
>JBKDSZ010000085.1:0-25554 GCA_046340375.1 Cyanobacteriota bacterium
GAACACCTTGCGGCTGGATGGCTTCTGGTCGATCACTGAGGGTCTCGCCGCCCTGTCGCACGACATCAGGGGTTTATTGGAGCTTCTCGGCTGGCGAGAACCAGCTCAGGGACTGAGGTCTTGATAACTTCTAATGAGCCCCGCCCATTGCCCGGCTGTTCAGATCGGGAGAGGCGCCTTCAGGATTCGCCTTTGCGCAGGCGTTCTTTTCCCAAGGTGACCTGAGCGATCAGGTAGGCCCCCACCGCCGCGGCGGCGAATCCCAGTCCATTGCGCGCCAGAGGCAGCCAATCGTTGGTGCGGGTGACGATCGGCGCCACGCCGAAGACGCCGAAGAGAATGATCCACAGCGGGGACAACAGGAGCACCCACACCCACTCCACCCGCCGACCAACCTGCCGAGGGAAGGCGGCAAACCCCACGATCAACCCTCCCAGAATCGAGGTGCAGAGGGTCAGCAGCCACTGTTCCCGGGGCAGACCCGGCACCACCTGGCACCCACCCATCGCCAGACACCCCTTCACCGTGTGGATCGCATCGAGCACGGCTTCGTCGCGGCCATGATCGCGGACGTAATACTGGTTGCCAAAGCGCGTTTGCAGCTCCACCCAGAACGTGCGGGGCATGAGAGCGAAGAGAGCGTCGCCCACGTTGAAGTTCAACAGATTCCCCCCCCGCTCGTCGGCGACGAGCAGGAGGCTGCGCTCATCAATCTTCCAGAAGTCCTTCACCGCCAGGCCGGGGGTGCGGTCGTATTGGGTGAGCACGCGCAACTTCCAGCCGCTGCTTTGGGCAAAATCATCCAGCTCTTGCTCCAGGGCGGCCCGTTGGCCATCCGTGAGCAAGCGGGCCAGATCGATCACGGGAGTGGGGTGATCGGGAAGCAGATCCGGGTTGTCATCCGCCAGGGCCGCCCCTGTCCAGACGGGAAGCCATCCCACCAGCAGGGCCAACAGGCCACCGATCAGGGCCGTTCCGATCCGGGCTGCCCGGGATCGCGGCCCCGCCTCCTCTCCTTCACGACCCATGATGGAACCCCTGCTGACATGAACGGCATTCTCTCCGATGTGCCCTCCCCCTCCTCCGGCGTGACACCGGCCCCGCCTGACCCCACCCCCTCCTGGCTGCTGGAGCGCCTCCAGGCCGCGGGCGGCAGCGTGCCCTTCCGCACCTTCATGGCCTGGGCGCTCCATGACCCTGAACACGGCTATTACGGCGGCGGGCGGGCCCGCCTCGGGCCGGGGGGGGATTTCGCCACCTCCCCCTCGCTGGGAGAGGAGTTCGCCGCCCTGCTCCTTCCCCAGTTGATCGAATGGCTGGAGCAACTGCCCGGCGATCGGCGGCTCAGCCTGCTGGAGACGGGTCCCGGTGAGGGCCAGCTGGCCTGGCAACTGGCCACGGGCCTGGTCCGCCTGCGCCCTGACCTGGCCTCCCGCTGCGAAGTGGTGCTCTTGGAGCCCAATCCCGGCATGGCGGCGCGCCAACGGCAGGCTCTGGACGCCTTCCCGCTCCCCTTGCGCTGGGCCGGCTGGGAGGAGCTCCAGCAGCAGCCGCTCACAGGGGTGGTGATCGCCCATGAGGTGCTGGATGCCCTGCCCGTGGACCGGCTGCTCTGGGATGGGGCGCGCTGGCGCTGGCAACATGTGGCCTGTGATGGGCAGGGCGCGTTGGCCCTGACAGCCGGACCCGCACTGGAGCGCGAAGAGTTGGCGGAACTGGCGGAACTGGGGCTTCCCTCCTCCGGCCTGCCGGCCGGATGGTGCACGGAACGGCATCCGGGACTGGGACCCTGGTTGCGGGCCTGTGGCGCCGCCTTGCGGGATGGGGTGCTGCTGGTGGTCGACTACGCCCTGGAGGCCCGCCGCTACTACGCGCCCCAGCGGTCCAACGGCACCCTTCTCGCCTGCCGGGGCCAGCGGGCGCAAGCCAATCCCCTCCTGGAGCCGGGGCAATGGGACCTCACGGCCCATCTCTGCCTGGACACGCTGGAGCGCGAGGCGGCAGCGGCAGGGTGGCATGGGCTTGGGGAGCGACGCCAGGGGGAGGCGCTGCTGGCCTTGGGCCTGGCGGAGCGCCTGGCGGCCGCGCGGCACGCCAGCGGCGCGACCCTCGCGGAGGCCTTGCGGCGCCGGGAGCAGTTGCTCCGTCTGGTGGATCCCCACGCCCTGGGGGAGTTCCGCTGGCAGGTTTTCGAGCGGGCCAGCCCGGGGCGTGAGGTGGGGCGGCTGCGGAGTCGCTGCCTGCTGGAGCCGGCCAACCCGGACGATCAGACCTGAGCCGGGGAGGTGTGGGCCCGCAGGGCTTCGAGAATGGTGCCCTCGTCCACGTCATCGCGCACCACCACCCGCCCGATGGCGGTGGGCAGCACAAAGCGCACCAGACCGTCCCGCACTTTCTTGTCGCTGCGCAGGGTGGTCAACACTGCTTCGGGATCGAGGGGAGGAAGGGTCAGGGGCAGCCCGGCCGCCGCCACCAGGGCCCGCTGGCGGGCTTCCGCGTCGGCATCCCACAGGGCCAGGCGCCGAGCGATGGTTCCCGCCATCAACATCCCCAGCCCCACGGCCTCACCATGGAGGTAGGTGGTGTAGCCCGTGAGGGTTTCCACCACGTGGCCGAGGGTGTGCCCGTAGTTGAGCGTGGCCCGGGCTCCGGCCTCCCTCTCGTCGTCGGCCACCACCCGGGCCTTCGCCCCGGCGGACCGTTCGAGGATCTCCCCCAGCAAGGCCGGCTCGATCGCCTCCAGGCTGGCCAGGCCCTCCGAGGGAACGCGCGCGGCATGGCGTTCCAGGGCCTCGAACAGCGTCGCATCGCCGATCACGCCATATTTGATCACTTCCGCCATCCCCGCGCGAAATTCCCGGACGGGCAGGGTGACCAACACCTCCGGATCGATCAGCACCGCCTTGGGTTGATGGAAGGCTCCGATGAGGTTCTTGCCACCGGGATGGTTCACGCCCGTCTTGCCGCCGATGGCCGCGTCCACCATGGCCAGCAGGGTGGTGGGCACCTGCACGACGGCGATGCCCCGCAGCCAGGTGGCGGCGGCGAACCCCACCATGTCGCCCACCACACCGCCCCCGAGGGCCACCATCAGGGAGCTGCGCTCGAGCCGATGGCGGTGGGCGGCGTCATGGATCCGCGCCACGGTGGCCAGGGTCTTCTGCTCCTCACCGGCCTCGATCACCAGGGAGCCCACCTCCAGACCGGCCGCCCGCAGACTCTCTTCCGCCCGTTCGCCGTAGGCCTGCTGCACGACGGGATTGCTCACCATCAGCACGCGGCTGCCTGGGCGCGCCCCATGGGAGGTGACCCAGGAGCCCAGCCGGCTCAGCCCCCCCTCGCTGATCACACTCGGATAAGGGTCGTGGGGCAGGGCCACCTGAAGAACCCTCTCCGGTCCGCGGATGGCAGGGGCTTGGGCAGGCATGGAGGAAGGCTCTTAAGCTCGGGCGATGCCCCCATTCTCCGCCGCAGAGGCCGCCGGTCGTCCCACGGGCAGGCCATCGCTCCAGCGGGCCGTGCCGTGGCTGTTCCTCACCCCCGGCCTCGTCCTGCTCACCCTGACGGTGCTGTTGCCGGCGGTCATGGCCCTGGCGCTCAGTTTCACGAGCACGGGGTTGGATGTGGAGGCTCCGATGCGGTTCATCGGGCTGGCCAACCTGCGCCGCCTGTTCAGCGACCCGATGATGGCGCGGGTGACGCTCACCACGTTCCTCTATCTGATCGGGGTGGTGCCGCCGATCGTGGCGGGGTCCCTGGCGCTGGCGGTGCTGGTGAATCGCCGCCTGCCCGGAATCCATGTCTTCCGGGGCGCCTACTACACCCCGGTGCTGGTGTCTCTGGTGGTGGCCGCGATCGCCTTCCGCTGGTTGTATGCCGAGAACGGCCTGATCAACGGTTGGCTGGGCGCCCTGTTCGGCCGGGCCTTCACGCCGATCGGTTTTCTCACCTCCCCCCTGTTGGCCCTCCCCTCTGTGATGGCCGTCACCCTCTGGAAGGGCCTGGGCTATTACATGGTGATTTTTCTGGCCGGCTTGCAGGGCATCCCCGGCGATCTCTACGAGGCAGCCGCCCTGGATGGTTGCGAGGGTTGGCAGCGGCATCGGTTCATCACCTTGCCGCTCCTGCTCCCCTACGTCTTCCTGGTGGCCGTGATTTCAGCGATCGGGGCGACCAAAGTGTTCGACGAGGTGTTCCTGATGACCCAGGGCGGGCCCGCTGATGCCACCCGCACCCTGGTGTACTACGTCTATGACCAGGCCTTCGGGGAGCTGGAAATCAGCTATGCCTGCACGGTGGGCCTGGCCCTGTTCTTGATTGTTCTCGCCCTTGGCCTGCTCCGTTCCGCCCTCTCGGGTGGCGACCCCGCACCGGTTTGACTTCATGCGAAGGTTGAAGCTGACGAGCAAGCGGCTGCCGCCCCAGAGCGCCCTGTGACCCTTTCTTCTCTCGCCGGCGAGCCTCGACCCGTCCGGTCCATCGGCATCGTGGGCGGCGGGCAACTGGCCTGGATGCTGGCCCGGGAGGCCCGCCAGCTGGGCCTGGCGCTGCATGTTCAGACGCCCGATCCCAGCGATCCAGCCACGCGGGACGCCACCAGCGTGGTGCTGGCTCCCCTCGATGACGGGATGGCGATGCGTGAGCTGGCCTTGCGGGCGGAACGGATCAGCTTAGAAAATGAGTGGCTGCCTCTGGAGGTGTTGAAATCCCTCGAGCGTGATGGCATTGCGTTTCTTCCCGACCTGGCCTCCCTCGAACCCCTGCTCAGCAAGCGCGGCCAGCGGCGGCTCCTGACGTCCCTCAACCTGCCCACCCCCCGATGGGCGGGCCTGGAGGCCAGCCAACCCCCGCCCCGTCCTCCCCCGGGAGAAAGCGGCGGGCTCGGGGAAGGCGACCTGCCCCCGGAGTCCTGGACGGGGGAGGCCGCACCCGCCGCCTGGCCCCCATCCCCATCCGACCCTCCCCCACCCCGGGGACCGCAACTGCCCGAGGGCTTCTCCTTTCCGGTGATGGCCAAGATGAGCTGCGGCGGCTACGACGGCAAGGGAACCCGCGTGTTGGCGGAGCTGGCCGACCTGGAAACCCTCCTGGCCAGCCAGATTCCAGAGGAGTGGCTGCTGGAGGAGCGGGTGAGCTTTGCGATGGAGCTGGCCCTGGTGGTCTGCCGGGATCAGACGGGTGAGGTGCGCTGTTTCCCCCTGGTGCAGACCCATCAGCGCGATCAGGTGTGCGAGTGGGTGCTGTATCCCGCGCCCGTCAACCAGTCGGTGGAGGCCTTCGCGCGCAATGTCTCGATGTCGCTGGTCACCGCCCTCAATTATGCGGGGGTGATGGCGATCGAATTCTTTTATGGACCTGCTGGTCTGTTGGTCAATGAGGTGGCGCCGCGGGTGCACAACTCCGGTCATCTCACCCTGGAGGCCAACGCCACCAATCAATTCGCCCAGCATGTGCGCATCGTCGCCGGATTGCCGTTGGGATCAACCGAGCCGACCGTGCCGGGTGCCCTGATGGTCAATCTGCTCGGCTATGAGGCCGCCGACGGGGAGGAGGCCCGGCAGGACCATGCGCAGCAGAGGCAGGCCCTGGCGTCCCTGGGGGGAGCCGTTGTGCACTGGTACGGCAAACAGCCGCGCCCCGGCCGCAAGCTCGGCCATGTCACCTTTGTGCTGGAGGGAGCGACGGCGGAGGCGCGGGAGGAGGAGCGGCTGCGCCGACTGGGGGAGGTGAGAGCCGTGTGGCCCTGGCCGGAGGGGGAACACGGCTGAGGCGAAAAGGGGCTAAGATTGGTTCTGAACTGCTGTGTTGGTGACTGCCTTTCACAGTTTTCTGATCTGACTCCTTTTCGACATGGGGAGTCTGCGGCGACGGTGACGTAAGCCGGCCCTGGAGCTGGAAACGAAGCCCCGCTTTTGAAGCCCCTTCTGGTTCATCCAGGTCGAACACTGGGGCAAGACGGCACAGTGGTTCACCCCCATCATTCCCCCCCGAGCGGCTCGGGCCGGACCGTCAGATGTCCGGTCAATGGTCATTTGCTCGGGCCAGAGACCCCCTTCGTGAGAAGCGCGTTCAACCGCCCCTGAAGCTCCTCCCGATTCAAATCCGTCACGACGAACACCTCCTGGGCGGTGCCCGCGCGCCGGGCATTCACCTTGTGACCCCCGGTGATCGGCGTCGACACCCGCAACATCAGGCCCGGTGCGCGACCGCGCGTGCGGCTGATCACCGCCGGAGTCACCGTTCCGATCCGGGGGTCCTCCGCCAAAGCCTTGAGCAGGGGAATGAGTCCTTCGATGTAGGTGCTGTGGGTGATCACCACACGGCCCATGGCTTCAGCCCCCCACTCGGTCCCAAGAGGATCAGCTGTGCTCCAGCGGAGCCATTGTGAGCCCTGCGGCGGCCAATTGCTGGTGGTAGAGCTCCCCCTGCTCCAGCGGTCCGCTCCAGACCACCGCCGAGCCCTCCCCGTCGATCTCGTAGGCCAGGGTCCAGGCCTGGTCGGGTTGCATGCCGGGAAGGGTGCGCACGAGAACCCGCACCACGTGCTCAAACGTGTTCACGTCGTCGTCGAGCACGATGACCCGCACGCTCGGGTAAGGGGCCCTGAGGCGCTCCAGCGTGGCCTGCCCTTTCGGAGTGGCGAGGGGCGTGCGCGTCATGGCGGCGGCGGAGGGTTGGCGAGAGTTTAGGTATGGTGGGTGCCAGACACAATCAGAACCCATGCTGATCACCCTTGGTTGGGCTGCCCTGGCTGCCAGCTTCACGTTTTCCATCGCCATGGTGATCTGGGGCCGCAACGGTGACAACACGCTCAATTTCTGATCTTTTCTCTCCCGGCGGCGCCTCCACGCTCCTGGCCGTTCTGGCCTCGGGACTCTTGCTTTTCGTCAGTGCCGGGGTGATTTATCTCTCGATCGTGGATTGGCGCGATCGGAGGCGTCGCCGCGCGGAAGCCGCCCGGAAGCCATGACGTCTTTCAGCTTGGTGCTGGAGGGCTGCAGACCTCTCGACCCGGAGGCCTGGCAGATCGCTGGTCAGGTGCTGGTCGATCCCTCCCATCGCCAGGGCGGCCTGGATTTGGATGCGACTCCTCACAGGTCCTCCGCTGAGACCCCTCCCTTTCCGGAGGTTTTGGACGCGGTGCTGGCCTTGAATCGCCGTGTTCGGGACGATACGAGTGCGCCCTTTCCCTTGGCCTCCCTGTTCCAGCTCGGCCAGGCCCTCATGGATCACCGGGGAAAAGAAGGCGATCAAGGAAGGAACGGCCGGGAGCAGGTGCGTGTGGCGGCGGATGGCTGGCGGCGGGAGCTGGTGGGCGACACCGTCACCTATGTGGTCAATCGCAACCTCAATGGCAGCAACCTCTGCGCCCTTCGCTGCGGCTTCTGTGCCTTCCGCCGCTCAGAGGGCGAGGAGGGGTCCTTTCGACTGAGCCGCTCCGAGCTGCGGGAGCGAGCCGCCGAAGCCCGCTCGCGGGGGGCCACCGAGCTCTGCCTGCAGGCCGGCCTTGATCTTCTGGCCCGCACGGAGAAAGGCCATCTTGATTTCGCCGCCTCCCTTCTGGCTGAACTGCGGGAGGCAGCTCCAGGACTCCACCTGCACGCCTTCTCCCCCCAGGAACTGCTCTTCATCGCCCAACAGGACCGCCTTTCCCTGGCGGAGGTGCTCCAGACGCTTCAGCAGGCCGGGCTGGGATCCGTGCCTGGCACTGCGGCGGAGGTGCTCGCCCCGCGGGTGCGACGGTTGATCTGTCCGGAAAAACTCTCGGCCAGGGCCTGGGTGGCGGTGATCTGGCAGGTGCATCAGGCGGGTCTCCCCTCCACCGGCACCCTGATGGCCGGCCATCTGGAAACCCCCCTGGAGCGTCTCTGCCACCTCTGCACCCTGGCGGCGCTGCAGGGGGAGGCCTGGCGGCAGGGGCGCCAGGGCTTCAGTGAATTCATCCTGCTGCCTTTCGTAGGAGCTTCTGCCCCCGCGCCGCTGCGCGCCAGGGTGAATCGCGATCAACCCGATCCGGAGGAGATGCTTCTCCTCACGGCCCAAGCCCGTCTCCTCCTCGGACCCTGGATCCGCCACCACCAGTCCAGCTGGGTGAAGCTCACCCTGCCGGTGGCGGCGGAAGCCCTGCGGTGGGGCTGCGACGATCTGGGGGGCACCCTGATGGAGGAGCACATCAGCACGATGGCAGGAGCAGCAGGAGGCACGCGGCAGTCCCCAGAGGCCCTGCAAGCCGCCGCTCGGGGGCAGGGACGGCCCGTTCGCCAGCGCACCACCCTCTACGGTGCCCTGCGTGCCACCAGCGGATGCCCCTGAGCAGATGAAGGCCCTTCCCTCCTGGTGGCGCGCTCCAGGCTGGGCGACCCCGCGGCCAAGGCCGCAGCGGCTTCCATTGGCCTTGACCTTGGGCATCACTCTCCTCTTTCTTCTAGTGCCTGCGCTGGTGTTGCGGCAGCGGCCCCGGCCCCAGGCCTTTGGTCTGGAGAAGTTGATGGCCAGCGTGAGTCTGCTGCAGAGTTTTCGCGCCCATCCCGATCGCCCCGTGCCCGAGCTCTGGCGTCAGCGACTCGGCGCCGGTCTGGGGGACCGTCTCTGGCGGGCCCAGACCCGCACCTGGTGGCAGTTCTGGGATGGAAGCGCACCGGGGCAACCGTTCCTGGCCCTCTCCAGCCGGGGGATGGCGCCGGCCGCGCTCCAACGGCTCCCGGTTCCCCCGTTGTCGGTGGGCGATCTGATCCTCCTTTCCCCCGATCCCGTCTCCCGGCAGGTGCTGAGCGAACGGCTCCGCCTGCAGGTGCGCCCCTCCCCCGGTCTGCGGCTCCGCTGCCTGCCTCGCCTGGAACGGGATCAGGCGGTGTTCTGGAGGCCGACGGCCCTGGGTGAGCTGCTCGGCCCCCTGGCCCCCTTTTTGCGGGAGGCCCAGGAAGGCTGCCTCACGCTCACCCTGCAATCTGATGGACTGTCCTGGACCGGAGAAGCCGCCTCCATCGAAGGCTTGTTGCTGGAGGCCCCCCCGGGCCCCGAGGAGGGGGCCGCCGTGCCAGAGGTGGTTCCCTCCCCGAACGATCCCTTGCTGGAGCTGCGAGGCACCTCCCTGGAACGGTTGTTGTCCGGCCTGTTGGCGCGGGAACTGATCCGCCAACCCCTGGCGGAGCGCTGGGGTTTCGGACCCGATCAGCGGGCCTTGCTGCGCGACAGCCCATTCCGGTTGATGCTGCGTCCCCTTCCCCGGGGGCCGTTTCAGGCCTCCATCGAGCTCACCGTGTTGGTGGGAGGGAAGGAAAGGGCCTGGAAAGCGGCGCTGGCTCGTCTGGCGGGCAATCTCCAGAAGGAGGGGTTGCGCTTCCACACCACTCCACCCGCTCCCAGCCCGGGCACCCCCGCGGAGGAGGCCGCGAGGCAGAGCGCAGGGAAAACCGGGGGGGACCGTTCCCCGGGCACATCCGCATCCGGCCAACCGCTTTCCTCGGGGACAGCCGGCGCACCCCTCTCCAATCCCTGGCCCACGGCGCTTTGGGCTCGGGAGGATGGTGTCGTCGTCGGAGGGTGGCAAGGGCAATCAAGCGGAGGCCGGCTGGATCAGATCACCTTCTTCCTGGGGCCGAATGCCGCCCAGCCTGATCCCTTGCGGCTCTCCAGCCTGCCGCCACGGGGCGGAATGCGATTGATGGCGCGGCCGCAGGAACTGGCCCTGCGGGGTCTCCTGCCTCGGGATCTGCCAGAGGTGGTGCAACGCAGCCAGTGGCTCTGGTGGTCCTCGGAGCCCTCTCCCGGCTTCGGCCGAAACGCCCCCCTCAGCCAGCTTCAGGGGAGCTTGTCGCTGCGCCCGTGACTTGCCGGCGCTCATTGCGCCGCCGCTCGGCCGCCACGGTTTCCTCCATCAGTTCGACCGCCTGGGCGAGTTTTTCAAGATTGCTGGCGTAAAGGCCCAGATCCTTGTCCACCCGATCGCGCATGAGGCCCATGGCCTCCGCCGTGTCATGGGCAAATTGCCGCAGGGCCTTGGAGTCCATGGAATCGCTGCCTCGGGCCTCTTCCAGGAGCGCCAGGAGGCCCACAGCCATCAGGCGTGAATAGTGAAAATCGGAGCGGCGCACATTGGCGAGGGCGATCTGCAGCAACTCCGGGGCCCCTTGGCCCTGAGCGTCCATCCACTGCCGCACCTCCTCCACGGAATGCTGGCCGACGGAGGCGATGGCCTCGTCCCGTTGCCGGCGCAGCGTTGAGCCCTCCAGACCACAGGCTCCGCAGAGGGCCTGGAAGAGGGGCTCCCGCTGCTCCTCGGGCCTGTAGCCCCGCGTGCCGGTGTCGAACACTTGAACCAGGCCCAGGGCGAAGAGCGGATCGGCCTGAAAACCCTTCTGATGACTGAGAAGGTGCAGCTCCACCAGCAGCTCATCGACCAACCGCCTGTAGAGGGGGCTGATCAGGTGGGGAAAGGAAGAATGGAACGCTCTCTTGCTGTCGGCAACAGTGAGAAGGGGGCTCACGCGTCTCACAGGATCAAACCACAGCGACCTTAGCGACACCGCCCGCCGTGGGGGAATGGACGGGCGTGGTCGTTCACCTGAGCGGGAGCCGGGTGGGTAGGATGGAACGAGTTTCCGGCTGCCTTACGTGATCCCGATTGTCATCGAGGAATCTGGACGGGGTGAAAGAGCCTTCGACATCTATTCGCGCCTGTTGCGGGAACGCATCATTTTTCTTGGTGAACCTGTCACAGCGGAGTCAGCCAATCGGGTGGTTGCACAACTTCTCTTTTTAGAAGCTGAAGATCCCGATAAAGACGTTTTTATGTATATTAATTCTCCTGGGGGATCCGTCTACGATGGTCTCGGTATCTTTGACACCATGCCACACATCAAACCGGATGTGCAAACGGTTTGCGTGGGGCTGGCGGCCAGCATGGGAGCGTTTCTGCTCTGTGCTGGCACCCCTGGAAAACGCAGCAGTCTTACCCATTCCCGCATCATGATCCACCAACCCTTGGGGGGAGCGCGCGGACAAGCCAGTGACATTCGCATTCAAGCGGATGAGATCCTCTTCCTCAAGCAAAAGTTGAATCAAGAATTAGCCGATCGGACGGGTCAACCCCTCAGCCGCATCCAAGAAGATACCGATCGAGACTTTTTCATGTCTCCCCTGGAAGCTGTCAACTACGGGCTGATTGACAAGGTAATTGACAAGCGAACAGTTCGTCCGATTTGAAGAAGCTGAAGTTAAACGTAAAAATTAATTTCAAAAAACAGTTCAGTTAAATAAGCTGAACTGTTTTTTTATTTCTTCAAAGAGACTGGGGATGATCAGGCTTCAGGTTGTGGGTGAAGGATTCAGAGAAGCTTCAGGGGAAAGGCTCACTCCTGTTGGTGCTGAGGAAGGCGACAAGATGGGTGAGAAACGATCCTTTGCCGGGATAAAGGTGAATTCTGAAACAATGGCCCGGAACTCCTCCCCATCAAGGGTTTCCTTCTCAATCAACACATCAACAAGACGATCCATGCAGTCGCGATGTTGCGCGACCAG
The DNA here is from genome assembly GCA_046340375.1 of Cyanobacteriota bacterium. Classification (GTDB taxonomy): domain Bacteria; phylum Cyanobacteriota; class Cyanobacteriia; order PCC-6307; family Cyanobiaceae; genus Cyanobium. The sequence continues at coordinate 11,521 of JBKDSZ010000085.1, forward strand.
GGCCTTGGTGTCTTGATAACAGGAGAAAACCATCTGACGAACCGCGAGATCAATTTTGGCGGCCACGGCGTCTGACAGATCACTGCGCGTCATCAGATCTCGACCGAGAAACACTTCCTGGTTGCCAGCCTCCAGCGACACGGGGCCAAGATCACTCATCCCGAAGCGGGTCACCATCTGCCGCGCCAAAGAGGCCACTTGTTGAATGTCCCCACCAGCACCTGTGGTGACTTCGGCGTGGCCGAAAACCAAATCCTCAGCGGCGCGACCACCAAGGGTTCCCATGATGCGAGCCTTCAGTTGGGCGCGGCTCACCAGCATCTGTTCCTCATCCGGGGCAAACCAGGTGAGACCCTGGGCCTGTCCGCGGGGGATCAGGGTGACCTTCTGAACAGGGTCATGTTCCGCGACCAGGGTTCCGACCAGGGCATGGCCCACCTCGTGATAAGCGATCAAGCGTTTGCTGCGCCCATCGGTAAGGGGTTTGCCTTCCATGCCTGCAATCACCCGATCCACGGCATCATCAATTTCCATCAGCGTGATCGCTTCCTTGCGACGCCGCGCGGTGAGGATGGCAGCCTCATTGAGGAGGTTGGCCAGATCCGCGCCAGTGAATCCAGGCGTGCGGCGAGCAATGCTTTCCAGGGAGACCTCAGGAGCAAGCTTTTTGTTGCGGCAGTGCACATCCAAGATGGAAAGCCTGCCTTTGATGTCCGGTGCATCAACACTCACCTGACGATCAAAACGGCCAGGACGCATCAGAGCGGAATCCAAGACATCCGGTCGGTTGGTGGCAGCGATGATGATGATGCCGCTGTTGCCCTCGAAGCCATCCATTTCGGTGAGCAACTGATTGAGGGTCTGTTCGCGCTCATCATTTCCACCCCCGATGCCCGCACCCCGTTGCCGGCCCACCGCATCGATTTCGTCAATGAAGATCAGGCAAGGACTGTTCTCTTTGGCGCGTTTGAACAGGTCGCGAACCCGGCTGGCGCCCACCCCAACAAACATCTCAACAAACTCTGAGCCGGACAATGAAAAGAAGGGAACTCCTGCCTCTCCAGCGATGGCCTTGGCCAAGAGGGTTTTGCCCGTTCCCGGAGGTCCCACGAGCAGCACACCCTTGGGAATGCGCGCGCCAACGGAGGTGAAACGCTCTGGCGTCTTGAGGAAAGTCACCACCTCTTGAAGATCCTGCTTGGCTTCTTCCACACCTGCCACATCGGCGAACTTGACGCCGGTTTCGGCCTCCATTAAAAAACGAGCTTTTGTTTTGCCGAATTGCATCGCCTGACCGGGCCCGCCAGGCATGCCGGAGGAACGACGAGCGAGAAAGATCAGGGAACCGATCAGAAGGAGGGGAAACAGCAGGTTGCTCAGCAACCCAAGCAAGGGAGGAGTGGGGCGGGGGGGGTGGATATCAAAGCTGATCGACTGGGACTTCAGGTCGTTGAGGAGATCAGGCGCGATTCCAGGAAGGTCAACCCGCAAGCGCTGCACACGATTATCCAGGTTGGGATCGACAATTTCAACAACCGCTGTGCGGCCGGAGTTGTAGATGTCTACAGAATTGACCCGACCCGCATCAACATATTCCAAAAATCGTCCATAGGTCATCTTGCCTACCGCACTATTGGCCGGAGACTTCAGGGGGCTGGAGGCCAGGTTGGACGCTCCCCCACTCAGCAACTGCCAGCCGAGAAAGCCAGCGACGAGAAGGGGCAGAGCCCAGAGCACAAGAACGCGCCAGCGCTGATTCATTGAAAGGATGGCTTCTGGCGGAACTTTAAAAGATCGCGTCAGAAACCGTGAAACGGAAATCCTGCTGGCGTCCGCTGTTCAGCTCGCCTGCAGCCAGGGTGTGGTCCGCAGTGAGGCCGAGGGAGAAGGGAACATGCCCCCAGATTCAAAAGCGGGGGCAGCGGGAGCGGACTCCGCCAGAAGCTGCTCGGCGAAGAAAGATTCGAGCAACTCGGGTCCGTAGAGCCCATGAGACCAAATCTTCACCTCGCTCAGGGCTGGGCAGGAAAACGTGAGTATTTCGAAGGGGAAGACAACCCGTTCAAGAAAAAACTGTTGACTGCCGCAGCAGCGCAGTATAACCATCCGGTCGGAGGAGTTGCGGTAGGAGCACTCACGCGGCAACCTCTCTTCATCATCGGGGCCAGTGTTCCGATCCAGACAGTCCAACGTTAAATTAAAGCGAAGCTCAACACTTATAGCCAGTCACCCGGGGGGTGCATTGGTGTGGATGACAACACTTTGCCGGTCTTAAGATTTTGTGCGTTTTCCGGTCCGTCCCTGGCGTTCAAAGGCTGCGCAAGGCGACGATCGGGTCGAGGGACGCCGCCCGCCGGGCCGGGACCACGCCGAAGAACAGGCCGATCAAACCCGAGAACCCAACGGTGCTGAGCACCATCACCGGAGTGACCGTGGCGGGCAGTGGCGTGAAAATCGCCACCAGGGTCACCGCTCCCACCCCCAGCATCCCTCCCACCACCCCACCAGCGGAAGACAGAATCAGAGCTTCCACAAGAAATTGCTTCAAGACATCGGCTCGACGGGCACCAATGGCTTTGCGCAACCCGATTTCTTCGGTCCTCTCGCTCACGGCCACCAACATGATGTTCATGATGCCGATCCCTCCGACGACCAGGGAAATGCCGCCAATGGCCGCCAACATGAGAGTGAGGCCGCCGGTGATCGTCTGCACGATCGAGAGGGCATCCTTTTGGGACCGCACAACGAAATCATCATCTCGCAGAATGCGATGGCGCTGGCGCAGCAGATTGGTGATCTGAAAGGCAGCGGCCCCCCTGCTGGCATCGTTCCGGGCCTCCACGCTGATGAAGCTCAGGCTGATGCCATAGGTGGGGTCTCGCCCGCTCAGCCGGCTGACCATGGTGCTCAAGGGCAGGTAGGCCGTTTCGTCCTGATTGCTGCCAAAAACGGCTCCCTTGGGTTCGAGGATGCCGATCACCTGAAAGGACTGATCGCGGATCCTCAACCGTCGACCGATCGCTTCGCCGGTGGGGAAGAGTTTGTCGCGCAGATCCGGGCCCAGAACAACAACATTGCGGGCTGCGTCCAGATCACTGGCGCTGATGAAGCGGCCTTGCGCCAGCTCAAAACTGCGCACTGTGAGGAAATCCGGAGTGACCCCGGAGATGGTGGCGGAGGAGGTCAAGGCTCCCGCTTGCACAACCTCCAGCAGGGAGATCTGTGGCGCGACGCGACGCGCGGCTGGAACCTGTTGGGCGATTGCTTCCGCATCCTCCAGAATCAAGGTCTTGGGAGATTCCAGACCCTGGCGGCGCGTGTCATTGCGGCCTGGAACGATGAACAACACGTTGGGGCCCAGGGAGGTGAGCTGTTCATCCGCCAGGCGCTGGGCGCCGCGACCCAGGCCCACCAGCGTGATGACCGAAGCGTTGCCGATCACGATCCCCAGCATCGTGAGCAGACTTCGCAACCGATTGGCCCGCAGGGTGGCCATGGCCATCGCGGCGGTTTCCCGAAAGGGGACAGTCGACCGTGCCATGGCGGTGATGCGGGAAGGAAAGCCGGGAATGGTTATAGCGGATTCGGAGTGATGTGCAGTTTGTGGCTGCGGGTGCCGCGATGCACCACGCCTTGATGGATCTCCAGGGTGACGATCTCTCCCTGCCGGAGGTCGTTGGTGGCATTCGCCACACCCACAATCACCGGAATGCCAAGCCGCTCGGCGATGACCGCGGCATGGCTGTGTCGGCCTTCCATTTCGGCGATGATCCCGCGAGCCTTGCGAATCGCTTCCAGGTAGGCAGCGGTGGTTTCCCGCACCACCAGAATTTCGCCGTTTTCCACCCGTGCCGCCTCTTCCGGAGTCTGGGCCAGCCGCACCTTGCCACTGACCGAGCCGCTGCCGATTCCCACGCCCCGTCCCAACACGGCTGAGACGATGCCGACCTTCACCAGGTCGGTGGAGCCGCTCACCCCCTCCAGGGTGCCGGCGGTCTGGACGACCAGATCTCCCTCCTTGAGCAACCCCTTCTGCTGGGCGACGCCCATGGCCAGGCTGAAGGTGCTCTCCGTGGAGGCCTGCTGGGCGATGAGCAAGGGATTCACGCCCCAGACCAGCTGCAGCTGACGGGCGACCGCCACTTCGCTTGTGATGGCCAGGATCGGCGTGCTGGGCCGGAACTTGCTCACATTGCGGGCTGTGGATCCCGACTGGGTGAGGGGCAGGATCGCCGCGGCATTGAGTTGGCGAGCGATGCTGCTCACCGCCTGGCTGATGGCGTTGGGGATGGTGGTGGCCATCTGGCCGTCCAGGACGCGTTGCGGATAGTCGCGCTCGATCCGGCGGGCGATGCGCGCCATGGTGGCCACCGCTTCCACTGGATAATCTCCCACGGCCGTCTCGTTGGAGAGCATCACGGCGTCGGTGCCATCCAAAATGGCATTGGCCACATCGCTCACCTCCGCTCGGGTGGGCCGGGGGCATGAGGCCATGGAATCGAGCATCTGGGTGGCCGTGATGATCGGAATGCCCAGACTGTTGGCTTTGCGGATGAGTTCTTTCTGGAGCAGCGGCACCTCCTCAGCCGGCATCTCCACACCCAGATCTCCCCGAGCCACCATCACCCCATCACAGAGGGGGAGAATGGCATCGATCGCTTCGATCGCTTCAAACTTTTCGATCTTCGCCACCACTGGCGTGGAGGCTCCCTGACCCCGGATGAGTTCACGGATTTCGAGGATGTCGGAGGGGTTGCGCACAAAGCTCAGCGCAATCCAATCGACCCCTTGTTGCAGACCGAACGCCAGGTCCTTTCTGTCTTTGGAGGTGAGAGCACGGATCGACAGCTGTACATCTGGAAAGTTGACACCTTTATTATTGGAAAGTACGCCCCCGACCGTGACGCGACATTGCAACATCTGTTCCTCAAGATCCACATTATCCACCTGCATTTCCACCCGCCCATCGTCGAGCAGAATCCGACTGCCGGTGGGCACTTCCTCCACCAAGCGGTCATAGGTGACCGTGGCGATCTCCTGGGTGCAGGGAACATCGCGGGAGGTGAGAATGAAGCGATCACCCACGGCCAGAGTGATGGGACCCAGTTCAAAGCGACCGAGTCGAATCTTGGGACCCTGCAGATCCTGCAGAATGCCGATGTGCACGCCCATTTCGTGGGCTACCTGGCGAATTGTCGCGATGCGATGGGCATGCTCGCTGTGGTCGCCGTGGGAAAAGTTCAGCCGGAAGGTGGTGGCGCCGGCCTGAATCAGGGCGCGAAGTCTCTCGGGCGATTCCGTCGCGGGACCGATGGTGGCCACGATCTTGGTTCGTCGCATGAAAAGACCCATCCGCCTGTTGACCCGGAAACTACCATCCTCTCTTCCCCCGTACGGGCTCGTCGTGGACCTGCAGGCCTATCAGGCGGAGACCGCCAAAACCGCACGCTATCCCGATGTGGGCGCCAACCCGGTCTACCCCACCCTGGGGCTCTGCGGAGAGGCTGGAGAGGTGGCGGAGAAAGTGAAAAAAGTGCTGCGGGATCAGGGAGGCCGCTTCAGCGCCGAGACCCGGGCGGCCCTGGCCCTGGAGCTGGGTGATGTGCTCTGGTATCTGGCCCGGCTGGCCAGCGAGCTGGACCTGGATCTGGGGGCCATAGCGGAGGCCAACCTGGCGAAGCTGGCAAGTCGCGCGGAACGTAACGTGCTTGGAGGCAGCGGAGACGAGCGGTGAGAATGGGATGGAGCGCGATGGGCGGAAGAATCGCGGTCGCCTTGGCCCTGCTCCTGGTTCTGTTCAGCGCGCCGCGGGTGAGCCAGGCCGCCGAGCTGCGGGTGGAGGAGGTGCGCCTCAGCCCCTGCCCCACCACTGACCCGGGCAGCCAGCCGGAGGGCCGTTCCGTCGCCTCCTGCTACGCCTTGCGAGGGGAGGTGGTGAATGGCACGGGTCATCCCGTGGTGGACACGGACCTGTTTGCCATGATTCTCGACAGCAGTGGCGAACCCGTGCTGCCGAATCGCGCGCGGGTGGGAAGCCTGGGGGATGTGCCGCCGGGACGGTCGCCCTTCGCGGTGCGCCTGTCGGTGCCGGCCGGCACTCCGGGACCCTTCCGGGTCGGTCAGGTGAAAGCCCGCGGGTTCAAGGCCCCCGTCCGCACACGGGCAGCGGAGGGAGAGGAGCGCCTCCCCCTGGAACGAGACATGGCTCCCTGAGGAGGACCTGGAGGGGCTTCAGAAGGTGGAGACGGACGCCAGCAGGACCACGCTCTGTTCCAACAGGGCCTGCAGAAGCTGGAGGGACACAAAGGCGACAATCGCTGAAAGGTCGATGCCGCCGATGGGGGGGATCAAGCCGCGGAACACATTCAAAAAGGGATCGCAGATCGAGCAGATGGAGGAAATGACCGGATTGCTCGGGTCGAGATTGGGGAACCAGCTGAGAAGGACCCGAACGATCAGTACAAGGGTGTAGATCTGCAGGGTTTTCACCAGCACGGCAACAATCAGAGCCAGTGCGGCCATGGAACGAGGAGTCAGCAGACCCTATTCTATGTAAGCATCGGCAGCAGCGTTCGCCGACGGGTTTGGCGTGAGGGTTGCGGCCTGTTGATCAAGGGCAAAAGTGCGGTGAAACTTTTCACTGAGCGTGAGCCAATAGGAGCGGCCGTCGCTCTGACGTTTGCGTTCAATAAAATTCTGGGCCAGTAATTCCTTGATGTGGTCATAGGCGCCAGAGCCGCGCAGGTCAACCAATTCCGATTGCAGAATCCGCTTCTTCAAAGCAATGGTGGCCAGGGTGCGCAGGGCAGCGGTGGAAAGATCCACAGGCAGCAAGACCTGCACCAGATCGCTCAGCCCCTGGCGCAGCTGGAGGCTGTAGGTCTGCCCATCCTGATAGATCTCAAGAGCCGTATCCCGATGGGCATAGTCTGTCATCAGAGTGATCAGCGCCAGCTCCACATCATCGCGCTCCATGCATGTCAGGGCCGCTAGTTCGCCAAGGCTCACGGGCCGGCCCTTGAGATAAAGAATGGCCTCCAACCGGGCCGCTTCCGTCAGGCCGGTGAGCACCTCTGTCACCGCCAGATCGACAACGGTCTCCATCTCGGCGGCGCCCGAAGGGGAGACCGGTTGCGGAAGGGCCTCGGACGGGGGCGACTCAGCGGCGGACATGGCCGATCAAAACGTGGAAAAGCGAAGAACTTTGTTCATTTTACCGCCGCGGGCTTGACCGGATCCAAGGAGGAGGCTGGCGCACTCTCTCCAAGAAACAAGCGATAGGCGGGGTTGTCTGTTTCCTCCCAGTGGCGATAGGGAAGGGAGGCGAGAAAGGCCTGCCATTCCGCCATCTCTTCCGTCGGCACCTGCACCCCCACAACAATGCGGCCCACATCGGCCCCATGGTTGCGGTAATGGAAGATGCTGATGTTCCAATTCGGATGCAGGGCGCTCACAAAGGCCATCAGGGCCCCAGGCCGTTCCGGGAATTCAAAGCGATAGAGTAGCTCCTCGCCCCGGACGCGGGCAGGGGCGGCACAGGCGGGCAGGCGGCCGCCGACCATGTGGCAGAGATGGAGCTTGGCCAGTTCGTTCTGACTGAGGTCGAGGCAGGGAAAACTAGCCCCTTCGAGGCAGGCGATCAGGGCCGCGGTGTCGTCGCGATCCTTGATCTGCACGCCGACAAAAATGTGCGCCAGCTTCGGATCGGCGAGCCGGTAGCTGAATTCCGTCAGGCTGTGTTGTCCCAGCAGAGTGCAGAAGCGCCTGAGGCTGCCGGGGTGTTCGGGAATTTCCACGGCGAGCAGAGCCTCGCGCTCCTCCCCCAGATCGGCCCGTTCGGCGATGAAGGCGAGACGATCGAAATTCATGTTGGCCCCGCAGGCCACCGCCACCAGGGTGCGCTCCCGCAGGCTGCGGGCTTCCACATCGGCTTTCAAGCCAGCAATCGCCAGGGCGCCAGCGGGCTCCAAGATCGAGCGGGTGTCTTCAAACACGTCCTTGATCGCTGCGCAGATGGCGTCAGTGTCCACGGTGACCATGCGATCCACATGGCGCTGGGCCAGCTCGAAGGTGTGAACCCCCACCTGCTTCACCGCCACCCCATCGGCGAACAGCCCCACGGCGTCGAGCCGCACCCGTTCCCCCCGCGCCAGGGAGCGGGTCATGGCGTCGGCATCGACAGGTTCGACGCCGATCACTTCCACATCGGGCCACAGGCTCTTGACATACGACGCGATGCCGGCGATCAAGCCCCCCCCGCCGACAGCGACGTAGATCGCATCGGGCGGGGTGGAGATCTGTCGCAGGATCTCCATGCCAATGGTTCCCTGCCCGGCGATCACATCCGGATCATCGAAGGGGTGAATGAAGCTCAGGCCACTCTCGGCTTCCAGTTGGCGGGCGCGGGCAAATGCCTCGTCGTAGGTGTCACCGTGGAGCACCACCTCCGCCCCGCGGGCGGCCACGGACCGCACCTTCACCTCCGGGGTGGTGACCGGCATGACGATCACGGCGCGGCACCGGAGCCTCTGGGCGGCCAGGGCGACGCCCTGGGCATGGTTGCCGGCGCTGGCGGCGATCACGCCCCGCTCCAGCTCGGCGGGGGCCAGGGCCACCATCTTGTTGTAGGCCCCGCGCAGCTTGAAACTGAACACGGGCTGGAGATCCTCCCGCTTGAGGAGCACGCGGTTGCCCAGGCGGCGGGACAGGTTGGGGGCGTGCTCCAGGGGGGATTCGATCGCCACGTCGTAGACCCGGGCCCGAAGAATGCGCTGGAGGTAGGGACTGGGTTCGGGGCCATCCGGCGGCGGACGCCGATCGGCCTCCCGGGAGCCTGTCGAGGCCAGGGGCGAGGGGGAAGGCGGCTGTTGGCTCATGGACCAAGTGTGGCAAGTTGTGGCAGCTCGCACCAGGGGAAGGACCTCAGGGGGGTGAAACCGTCGCGGACGTGGCCGTGCCTCGGGATGAAAGTCCTAGATTGCGGGCCGATCGTGAGACCTGCGGATGCATCTGAGCGAGCTGACCCATCCCAATCAGTTGCACGGTCTCACCACAGCGGAACTGGAGGCCATCGCCCGGCAGATCCGCGAGCGTCATCTGGAAGTGGTGTCCACGTCGGGCGGCCATCTCGGGCCGGGTCTGGGGGTGGTGGAGCTCACCCTGGCTCTCTACCAGACCCTCGATCTCGACAAGGACCGGGTGGTCTGGGATGTGGGCCACCAGGCCTATCCCCACAAGCTGGTGACCGGCCGCTTCCGCGACTTTTCCTCCCTGCGGCAGAAGAACGGGGTGGCGGGCTATTTGAAGCGCTGCGAGAGCCGCTTCGACCACTTCGGCGCCGGCCATGCGTCGACGAGCATCTCCGCCGCCCTGGGCATGGCCCTGGCCCGGGATCGGCGGGGGGAAACCTTCAAGTGCGTGGCGGTGATCGGAGACGGCGCCTTGACCGGTGGCATGGCGTTGGAAGCCATCAACCATGCCGGCCACCTGCCCAAAACCAGGCTCCTGGTGGTGCTCAACGACAACGACATGTCGATTTCGCCCCCCGTCGGCGCCCTCTCCACCCATCTGAACCGCATGCGGCTGAGCAAGCCCGTGCAGTTCCTCTCCGACAACGCGGAAGAGGCGATCCGCCACCTGCCCTTCTTGCACGGTGAGCTGCCGCCCGAGCTGAAGAATCTCAAGGAAAGCATGCGGCGCCTTGCGGTGCCCAAGGTGGGTGCGGTGTTTGAGGAGCTGGGCTTCACCTACATGGGCCCGGTCGATGGCCATGACATCCCCGCGATGGTGCGCATGTTCCAGGACGCCCACCGTTGCGAGGGGCCGGTGCTGGTGCATGTGGCCACCACCAAGGGCAAGGGCTATCCCTATGCGGAGGCCGATCAGGTGGGCTACCACGCCCAATCCGCCTTCGACCTGCGCACCGGCAAGGCCTACCCCTCCAGCAAGCCGAAGCCCCCCAGCTACAGCAAGGTGTTCGGCCAGACCCTGGTGAAGATCTGCGAACAGGACCCCCGGGTGGTGGGCATCACGGCGGCGATGGCCACAGGCACCGGACTGGATCTGTTGGAAAAGGCCCTGCCTGATCAATACTTCGATGTGGGCATTGCCGAGCAACATGCGGTGACCATGGCGGCGGGCATGGCTTGTGAGGGACTGCGGCCGGTGGTGGCGATCTACAGCACCTTCCTGCAGCGGGCCTACGACCAGCTGATTCACGATGTGGGCATCCAGAAGTTACCGGTGACGTTTGTGCTCGACCGGGCGGGGATCGTGGGGGCCGACGGCCCCACCCACCAGGGTCAGTACGACATCAGCTATCTGCGGGCCGTGCCCAACTTCACCGTGATGGCGCCGAAGGACGAGGCCGAATTGCAGCGGATGCTCGTGACCGCCCTGGCGCACGATGGCCCCTGCGCGATCCGCTTCCCCCGGGGGGAGGGGGAAGGCGTTCCCTTGATGGAGGAGGGCTGGCAGCCGCTCGAGATCGGCCGCGGGGAGCAGCTCACCGATGGAGACGATCTGCTGATCATCGCCTATGGGGCCATGGTGGCTCCCGCCATGGCCACCGCTGGCTTGCTGCAGGAGAAAGGGGTGCGCGCCACGGTGGTCAACGCCCTCTTTCTGCGTCCCCTTGATGAGGCGTTGCTCCTGCCCCTGGCCCGACGCATCACGCGGGTGGTGACGATGGAGGAGGGGGCCTTGCCGGGCGGCTTCGGCGGCGCGGTGGTGGAAGCCTTCAGCGACCGCAGTGTGGCGGCCTCGGTGTTGCGGATCGGCATTCCCGATGTGCTCGTGGATCACGCCACCCCGGAACAGAGCAAAGAGACCCTTGGGTTGACTCCTCCAAAAATGGCCGAGCGAATCCTCCGCCATTTCGCCGGTCAACTCATCCAGCTCAGCACCGACACCCCGCAAACGGCTGCGGAACCCGTCCTTCGGCGCTGAAACGGATCAGGGCGCCAGGGTCGCTCCTCACTGCGGAGGAGACGACCCTTGGCGAGAGCCGACCGCGGCCCAGTTTCAGAGCACGCCGCGGGCCGCCAGGCCTTGAATCGCTCCCATCCCGAGGATGTGGCCCAGGCTGATGGTGCCGAGCATGGCTCCATGGCTCAAGCCACCGAAGAGGGCTGGGCTGGGGAGCTGCAGACCCACATTGGGTTGTTTGATCGTCGCTTTGCCAATGGCAATGGCGATGACATTCGCCACGATCATCACCAGAGCGACTTTTGGTGACCAGGAGACGGTGGCAGGGGCCAACGCCAGAATCGGAAGAAGCATGACGCCAAAGCAACCGACCCATCTTCCGGGCTGAACAGCGCTCCGGGGGCGGGCCTTAAGACTTGTTCATGTCAAAGCGGACACTTCCGCAGGGCTCAGTTCTCGCGCTCCCGATCCCCGGCGGGGGGCCGCAGCGCGTCCTCCCGCAGCAGGCTGATCTCCCCGGAGCGTTTCATCCGACTGATGGCCAGATCGATCCGGAGGACGGTGGCCGCATCCAGACCGGGACCGTAGGCAAAGCCCTGGGATTCCGGGCGCAGATCCCGCAACACCAGGCTGGGCAAAGCCGTGCGCTGCGCGTGATGGGCGAGGACAAAACTGAGCTGTAGATCGTCGGCCAGCACGGCGTCGGCTTGTCCTTCTTCCAGAAGAGAAATGGCCTGATCGACACGGGGCAGGGGCACGGCGCGCAGGGGAGGGTTCAACCCTGCCCGGTTCATCTCCTCCACGAGGGCCGCGCTGATGCTGCCTGGCCGCACGGCCACCCGCCGCCCGCGCAGATCCTCCAGACGTTGCAGCGCCCCCCCGCCGCGTGCGCGGGTCTCCTCGACCACATGCACGGTGAGGAAGCCCACCAGCAGCGAAGCGGCCACGATGCGTACGAGATAGGCCAGCAACACCAGCAGATGGCCCCGCGTGGTTTCGACGATGGTGTTGCTTCCGGGCCCCGTGGCCAGAATCTGGAAGATGCGGGCAAAGCTGCGTGTCGTTCCCAGGCTCCGGGTTGTGGACGACTGGCCATGGCCCTCCACCTGCCAGGTGAGCAGGCTGAGCAGGCCGATCAGCAGGAGAAAGCCTCCCAACAACTGCAGCAGGGCCGGGCCGAGCAGACTGCGCAGGAAGGCCTTGCCCAGATCCAACCGGTTCCGCAGGATCATCACTGCCAGGCAATCTTCCTGAAAGGGCAGGGAGAAGGTGAGCAAGGGCAAACGATCTGGCGAGAGATTGATGCAGCCGACCGCCACCTCCACCTCTCCCCGACGGGTGGCCGCCAGCAGCTCGCGAAGGTTGGGGTAGTCCTGAAGCAGGAAGGGAAGCTTCTCCTCGGTGGCCACCCGGGTCCAGAGATCCACGGCCAGGCCCTTCCACACCCCGTCCTTGCGGAAGCTGCAGGGCTGGGCCCCATCCACCACCCCCACCCGCAGCACAGGGGGAGCGGTCTGGCTCCAGGCCTCGGGAGGACCGGCCAGGAGGAGGGCAAAGGAGAGGGTGGCCAAGGCCGCCGACCACCCTCCCCAGCGGGGGCGGCGCCGTGGCGGCAGCCGTTCAGTCATGGTTGCGCCGTGAGATGAAGCCGAGGAACACCAGCAGATTGCTGAGGGTGAGAAAGGCTTCGGCTCCCCCATGGAGCGGATCGACGTTGGCAAGCAGCTCGCCGTAGCGCCGCTCCGCCACGATCGCGGCGCCGATGGTGACGGCGACGAAGAGCAACGTGAGCTGAAAGCCGGCCAGGGCCAGCCGCGGGAAGGCGCGCACCTTGGACGCCCAGTACAGGAAGGCCAGGTAGGGCACCAGGGAGAACACGAACAGGGGACCGGGGTTCAGATCGGCCAGGCGGGCGAGGGGAACGGTCGCCTCGGCGAAGAGGATCATGGAAGGCGGTCTCCCTGGCAGAGGGCGTCCGCCCGTCGTTGCTGCCGCAGAAGCCACCAGGCGGCCAGGGCCAGGCAGGCGTTCCCGAGGAGGGTGCAGGCGGCCTGCAGCACCACCAGCCCCTGGAGGGCGGGGGGATTGTCAAAGAGATGCCAGGTGCAGGCGGCCATGGCGCTGACCAGAGCGGGGAGCATGGCGAGGGCCAGCCAGCGCCAGCCGCCTTCCCCGCGCCGGCGCCCGTAGGCCTGCACGGCGAAGATGGCCAGCAGCCACTCCACGACGGAGGTGACATGGATCCACCAGGTGCCGAGGGAGAGGGCGTGCATGGAGGACGTGTGCGTCTCCAGAGAAAGGGAAAACTCAGGTTAGTCGGCCTCTATGGTCAACTTGGGGCTGGCGGGAGCCATGAGACAGAAGGGCAAACAGCTGCGCCCCCTGCTGTGCGGCTATTACGGCGAACACAACATCGGTGACGACGCCCTGCTGGCGGTGCTCCTCTCCCAAGTGCCGCCGGGTTCGGATCCCCTGGTCACCGCCCGTGACGAGCCGTGGGTGGTGGAACGCTTTGGTGTGGGCACGTGCGATCGGCGTCGGCTGGGGGAGGTGTTGCGCGCCTTGTGGTTCCGCGACGTGCTGGTGCTCGGTGGCGGCAGTCTGCTTCAGGATGCGACCAGCTTGAAGAGCCTTCTCTACTACTGCCTGCTGATGGTGGCGGCGCGGCTTCAGGGCAAGTCGGTGTTGCTCTGGGGGCAGGGCCTCGGCCCCCTGCGGCGACCCGTCAGCCGGGTCTTGGTGCGCCTTGTGCTGCCCCTGGCGACGGTGGTCAGCTGGCGGGATGAGGACTCGGGCGCGGCGGCCAGGCGGCTGGGACGGCGTCAGCAGAGCGTGGGGAGTGATCCCGTGTGGGCCTATCCCATCCAGGAGCCCTGGCGGGGGAAGGGCGGACCGATTGTGCTGTGTTGGCGGCCCGTCAGGGAGTTGGACACCAACGGCTGGCTTCCCTACCTCAAGGCCCTGGCGACGCTGGTGGCGGACAGTCAGCGGGAGGTGATCTGGCTTCCGTTCCATCAGGGGCAGTATCGGGGTCTGCTGCAGCTGCTGCTCCAGGCGGAGCGGAGGACCCGACGCGGGGCCGCGCGCGGTCGGGAGGGGCCCGTGGCG
>JBKDSZ010000086.1:0-18203 GCA_046340375.1 Cyanobacteriota bacterium
GACCCAAGAGCGTGCACTCCAGCGGTCGCGGTTCCGGTTCCGCCTCGCTGCGCCAGCGATGGTCGCTGTACAGACCGAGGCGGGCCGCCTCCGCGATGGCGGTCACCGCCGCCACCGGCGCCAGCCCCTCCACCGGCAGCAGCAGGCCGATCCGCTGCCCGCCCAGCCGGCCCGCAGCCCGCACCGCTGTGGCGGTGGCGGCGCGCAGGGCCGTCAGATCCAGCCGTTCCGCCTCTCCCAGGCCCACCAGGGTGAGGGTGGCGGGCTGGGCGCCGGGCCGATCAAAGCTCACGCACTCCCCCGGTTTGCCGTGAAAGCGCCGCCGCTCCAGGTCGGCTGCGGCCCCCTCACCGAGCAGGCGGCCGAGCAGGGCGCGGTTCGGCTGGCTGTCGTCACGAAACAGGCCAAGCACCAGTCCATCCCCTGACCACCCCTGGAGGGGATCAACGGAGCCGGCGGCCGCGGCGGCGGCGGGCAGGGGCAAGCAGCGAATGTCCATGGCCCGGGGACAGGAGCCCGGATCGTAGCCAGGAGCTGGGCTGAGCCTTGCGCCGGCCGCGTCAGTCGCTGTCGGCGGTGAAGGGGGTGCTCCAGCGTGCGCGCGTTTCCTTGTTGAACGGGGGTTTCCAGTGCTGGATCAGGGCCTGCTCCAAGGCCCGCCGGGCCCCCGTCGCAGCGGGCGCCTCACACCAGAAGCGGATGCTCAAGGTGGCGCCCAGATCCGCCCGGGCCAGGGCCTCCCGGTAGGCGGCCAGATAGCTCTTGCAGTCGTGGGCCCCCTTCCAGCGGCGGTCCGCCCGGCCTGTTTCCCCCACATAGAGCAGCAAGGGCTGATCGAGCTGGTTCGGGCGATCGAGCACGAAATAGAGAGCGGGGCCCTCGTGCGGGGCCCGGGGCCAGCGCCAGAACGACAGGCTCTCCGCCGGCAGGGCGAGGGGCCGCAGGGCGCGGGCGCGGGCCACCGGATCCGTGGCGGAAGCCGCCAGCCCCCCGTCCTCCGCCCCGAAGAGGCTCGCCTGCTCCGCTCCCGCTTCGCCCGCGGCGGCGGCATGGCTCCAGAGGGGAGCCGGGTAGGCCGCCAGTCGCTCCTGCCACGCCAGCAGCTGCCGGCGGGCCAGGGGAAGCACGGTGGGAGCGCCGGGGAGGTCATCGCCCGGCGGGGATCCCTCCCGCCGCGGCCATGGGGCCGGCTCGGGATCAGACCCCTCCACGGGCGGGACCAACAGCTCTTCGGCGGCGGGGAGGCTGCGGAAGTGTTCGCCCTGGCGCGGCCGCGGCGGGGGGGGCCTCATGGCCGGCGGGTCGGCCCCGGCAGGGAGACGGAGCGGCGGCGGGTGGGCGGCAGGCTGGGGCCCGGCGTGGCCATCGGCTCCGTGCGGTCGGGAGGCGGTGCCTCCGGCGCCTCAAACGACACCTTGCCGATCCAGGCTTCAACCACCGGCGCAGGCAACCGCAACCGTTGCTGGAGGTCGGCCAGATCGCGGAACGGAGCCCGCAGCCGCTCCTCCTGCAGACGGCTCAACCGCTGGGAGCTCAGGGCCAGGCGGTCGCGCAGCTCCGCCGCTCCCGCCCGGTTGATCGCCACCGGCCGGGGGACGATGGGGGCGGGCTCGCCATACCAGTGGAACACCAGGCGGGGCAACCAGGCGGCCAGGGTGGCGGCATCGAGCCGCAGCAGGCGACGCAGGTCGTCGGGTCCGCTGAGCTGCACCCCACCGTCCTGCAGACGCACCAGCAGATCGGCCTGCTCCGCCGTGCAGCCCGGCAGTTGGCGCCACTCGCTGGCCGTGGCGCGGTTGGCATCCACGAGGCCGGCGCCTTGCGCTTGCTTGAGGGCCGCCAACTCCCGCTCCACCTCCGCCGCATGATCCGCCTGGCGGGCGGCGGCCAAACGGGCGGACTCCTGTTGCGCCGCAGCGGCGGGCGGCGGAATCTGGCCGGTGGCGATGAGCAGCCGACGGGCGATGGGGTCCAACCAGTGCCTTCGGGCCATGGTGGCCGCGTCGCTCCGAAACGATCCTGAAGGTAGCGGCCCCACCCCTGCGGAGGCCAGGGGGCCGATCGTCGCTCCGGCGCTCAGCCCGAATCCAGCAACTCCAGGCGCAGGGCCTGCAGAGCGGCCTGCTGCCGGTTGCTCACCCCGAGTTTGCGAAACACATTCGACACATGGGATTTCACCGTCTCCCTGGAGAGGTGCAACCGCTGCGCGATCTGACCGTTGTGCTGGCCCGCCACCAGCCAGCGCAACACCTCCTTCTCCCGCTGGCTCAAGGGGTGTGTGAGCCGGGGGGCCCGCTGGATGGTGGGATCGATGAAGTGGGCGCCCACGTGGAGGGAGTGGAGCGCGGCCATCTCGTTGCCGGTGCCGATCCGCTCATCCACCACGACGGACACCCCTTCGAGTGGAGCGGCAAGGAAGCTCTTCAGCCGTTGGGAGCGCACATTGCCCATCACCAGCAGGAGCACCCGCAGGGTGGGCCAGCGGTCCTTGAGGGTTCTCACCAGGGTGAGGCCACACCCCTGCTCCAGCCTGTCGCTGACCATCACCAGGTCGGGCCGTCCCCGCTCCACCACCCCGGGGGAAGCGGCTTCGGAGGTGGCCACGCCCACGATCCGCTCCCGGGGGAGCAGGGTCACCAGGGCGCTGATCAACGCGCGACAGCCGAGGGCCAGCGCCAGTCGCTCCTGCTGGAACAACCGTTCCGCCAGCCGCTGGTTCTCGCGCATCCGGGACACATGGCTGGTGAGATCCATTCTGGGAAGAGAGGTCTGATCCAGGGTGTGAAGCCTTGGCGGGCGATTCAGCGGAAACGGCTACGGATCGGATGCGTGGATCCGCACTCCCGCACAGCCGCGTTTTCGCCTCAGAATGTCCGTCCGCAGCCTGCTTTCCCTGATCCGCGCCATGGCTTTCTTCGACTCCGAGATCATCCAGGATGAAGCCAAGCGCCTCTTTGCCGACTACCAACAGCTGATGCAGCTGGGAAGCGAGTATGGCAAGTTTGATCGGGAGGGCAAGAAGCTCTACATCGACCAGATGGAAGCGATCATGGACCGCTACCGGGTGTTCATGAAACGGTTCGAGTTATCGGAAGACTTTCAGGCCAAGCTCACCGTGGAGCAGCTGCGCACCCAGCTCGGACAGTTCGGCCTGACGCCGGAGCGGATGTTTGAGCAGATGCGGTTCACCCTGGATCGGATGAAGCAACAACTGGAGGTCAGCACCTGAGGGCGGCCACCTGATCCACCAGGGCCAGCTGGCGGGGCAGGCAATGGCTCTGGAGGTCGTAACGCTCCACCACCGTCTGACGGGCGCGCCGCCGGATCTCCCGCTGCCCCTCCGGGTCGGCCAACACCTGCTCCAGGGTCTCGATCCATGCCCGCTGGTCGAAGAAGTCGACCAGGTGGCCATTGCGGCCGTTCTCCACCACTTCCGCCACCGGCGGCGTGTCGGACCCCACCACCACCGCCCCGCAGGCCATGGCCTCCAGCAGGCTCCAGCTGAGCACGAAGGGATAGGTGAGATAGGCGTGGGCGCGGCAGATCTGGAAGACCTGGTGCAACACGCCATGGGGCACCGGGCCGACGAAATGGAGGCGGGAGAGGTCGAGCTGGCCTTCCAGCTCCTTGAGAAGCACCTGGCGCCAGGTGCCCCCGCCCGCCGGCGCCTTGCCATAGCTCACCCCATCCCCCCCCACGAGGAGCACCCGCAGAGCCGGCCGGCGCCGCTGCAGCTCCGGCAGGAGCCGCAGGAAGGTGTGAAAACCGCGGTAGGGCTCCAGGTTGCGGGCCACGAAGGTGAGCACCTCATCGCCGGCCCGCAGGATGAGGCCCGCCCGCTGCAGCCGCACTTCCGCCGCCGGGTCGGGGCCGATGGCGCGGGTGTCGATACCCTCGTGGATCACGCTGATCCGGTCCTGGAACAGGGCGGGCGCGCTGGCGGCCTGCCAGCGGGTCGGCGCCCAGGCGTGGTCGAGATCATGGAAGGCCAGGAGCTGGGGGGCCCGTCGCAGGCGCACCAGGGGGCGGGTTTCGGCGGGGAGGGGAAATTCGGGATCAAAGGTGCTGTCGCCGCCCGACAGGGGATAGACCCACTCCAGCTGATGCAGCACGGGCACGGCGGGGAAGACGTCCTTGATGGCGAGCAGCTCCCCCCAGCCCGGATGGCCCATCACCAGTTCGGGCTGAAAGCCCTCGTCGCGGCATTGGGCGGCGAGGCGGGCGACGGCTTCGGCCCGCACGGCCTTGGTCTGGAAGTCTGCGGCCCAGGGGTGGCAGGGGGGGACGTCTTTCGGGAGGGGATAACGGCGCAGGGGGATGCCGGCCAGGCCGGGAGCCCGGGGCGCGCCGAGGGCAAGCACGCTGTCGCCCCGGGCCGCGAGGGCGGGGGCCAGGTGGCGGTATTGCCCCGGGAAGTTCTGGTGAATGAACAGCACCCGCATGGCCTGTGCGCTCGGGAGTGGGCGCATCCAACCATGGCCAGCGTCCCGCGGTGGCTGCGTACGATCCGCCCATCGCCGCGTGTGCATTCCAGTCCCCCCATGGTTGAGCCGCCCGGGTCCGCAGGGAGCAGCGCCCCCCCCACCGCACCCCCTTCCGAGACCCGAGCGGCGCCCATCGCTGCGGCGCTGCCCGGCTGGTTGCGGCGGGGTCTGGCGGATCTCTTCCCAGCGGGCGCGGGGGCTGGAGCGGATCAGAACCTGGCGGGCCGCCTGGCGGAGGCGGAAGCCGCGGGCCGCCCCCTGCGGGTGAAGCTCGGCATCGACCCCACCGGCAGCGACATCCACCTGGGCCATTCGATCCTGTTTCGCAAGCTGCGGGCTTTTCAGGACGCGGGCCACACGGCGGTGTTGATCATCGGCGACTTCACTGCCCGCATCGGTGATCCCACCGGCAAGAGCGCCACCCGAGTGCAGCTGAGTGCCGCCGATGTGGAAGCGAACGCGGAGACCTATCTGGTGCAGCTGGGGCTGGGCCAGCCCCCGGAGCGGGCTTTGCTGGATTTCACCACGCCGGGCCGGCTGGAGGTGCGGCGCAACAGCGAGTGGCTGGCGGGACTGGATCTGCCGGCGGTGATCGCGCTGTTGTCCCAATCCACCGTGGGCCAGATGCTCGCCAAGGAGGATTTCGCCAACCGCTATGGCGACGGCACGCCGATCTCCCTGCATGAATTCCTCTATCCGCTGCTGCAGGGCTACGACTCGGTGGCGATCCGGGCGGATGTGGAGTTGGGCGGCACGGATCAGAAGTTCAACGTGGCGATGGGCCGCGATCTGCAGCGCCACTTCAACCAACGCCCCCAGTTCGGCCTGCTCCTGCCGATTCTCCCCGGCACCGACGGGGTGCAGAAGATGAGCAAGAGCCTGGGCAACACGGTAGGCCTCTCGGAACCGCCGCTCGACATGTATTCGAAGCTCGAGAAGGTACCCGACGCGGTGGTGGACGACTACCTGACGCTGCTCACGGATCTCGACCTGGCGACACTGCCGGCGGCGGCGCGGGAGCGGCAAAAGGCGATGGCCCTCGCCATCACCGCCAATCGCCATGGGGAGGTGGCGGCTCGGGAGGCGCAGGCGAGTGCCGGGCGGATTGTGGGGGGAGCGGCCGGGGCGGATGGGGAAGCAGAAGGCGTGTCCATCCCCGAATTGTCACTGGCCTCCGTGAACTTTCCCGCCAAGGCCTTTTATCTCCTGGCCGCCTTGGGCCTCTGCTCCAGCAGCAGTGACGCCCGCCGCCAGATTCAGAACGGTGGTGTGCGCCTCGACGGGAAAAAGCTGAGCGATCCCGTGCGGGAGTTCGCCAGTCGGCAGGAGCTGGAGGGGCTGGTGTTGCAGTTGGGGAAGAAGACGTTTCGGCGGCTGGTGGCATGAGGGCTTGGCGTTGGAGACAAGGAAAGTCGCTCGTTGGCAGTCTTTTGCTTGTGACGCTTGGGGGTCTGTTCCAATCGATCTCTCAGCCCTGTCGCCCTGTCTCTCTTCTATTGCCTGCAGGCTCCTCTTCTCCAATCACTCCACTGTCCTCATCTACAAGCCTTCAGATCAGGAGCGAGTAGCACTCCATTGTCTGCCAAGCATTTCCAGAATATATCCTCTGCCTCTAGAGATTGTCATGTTGTAACAAGCACGGATTAAACAGTTGCCAGAGAATTCAGTGGCCGTACCCAAGCTGGGCTGTCATCTTGATGCCCCAAGCTCCCAGCGCATGGTCACCACCACCGAGGACCTCAACACCCGCCACCGATGGTCCAACCCCGGCCCCCAGAGGGCAAAATCTCCCGCTTCTTCCAACACCACCCGGGCTGTCCCCCCGTCGCGGGAAAAACACAACTCAAATCCCCCCACACCCGCCAAGAGGGACAGGGTGCGGCCCGTGCTGATGGGCTTCCCCTCTCCCCATTCGGGCGGATCACCGGGAGCGTGCACAAACCACTTCAGGGCCAGATCCTCCACCCTCTCCCCGCCGGTGGGGTGGCGGCCATGGCGCAAGAAGCGCAGGGAGTCTGCGGGAATGCCACCATGATCGCCCACCAGCCAGTTGGTGTGTGGCGCCGCTGGGGAGCGCAGGGACCAGGCATTGCCCACCTCCAGCCCCGCCAGCGGGTCGCCCTCGAATCGCATCGACTGGCGAGGCCCTACTCCGCCAGCCCGGTGTGGCGAATCAGCGCCTCCGCCGAGGGGGGGCGGCCGCGGAACGCTTCGAACACCTCCCCTGGATGGCGGCTGCCGCCCAGGCTGAGCACGGTGTCGCGGAAGCGGCGGCCGGTGGCGCGGATCAGCTCCTCGTTGTCGAGGCCCACCTCCTCAAAGGCGCTGAAGGCATCGGCGCTGAGCACTTCCGCCCACTTGTAGGAGTAATAGCCCGCAGAATAGCCGCCCGCGAAGATGTGGCCGAAACTGCAGAGGAAGGCGTCCTCCTCGATCGGGGGCAGCACGGTGGTGGTGCGGGCCACCTCGCGGCGCAGTTGCTCCGGCGTCTGGCCACTGTCGGGATGCCACTGGCTGTGCAGGCGCAGATCCGTGAGGGCGAAGTGCACCTGGCGCAGGGTGGCCGCGCCGCCCATGAAGGTGCGGGCCGCCTGCAGCTTGGCGAACTCCTCCTCCGGCAAGGGCTCGCCCGTCTGCCAGTGGCGCGCCATCCCCAGCAGCGTCGCCCGGTCGTAACACCAATTCTCCATGAACTGACTGGGCAGTTCCACCGCGTCCCATTCCACATTGTTGATCCCCGCCGCCTGGGGGCGCTCCACGGTGGTGAGCATGTGGTGGAGCCCGTGGCCGAACTCATGGAACAAGGTTTCCACCTCCTGGAAGGTCATCAGGCTCGGCGTGTCCCCCACCGGCGGACTCTGATTGCACACCAGATAGGCCACCGGCAACACCGGTGTGCCATCCCCCTTCAGCTGCCGCACCAGGCATTCATCCATCCAGGCGCCCCCCCGCTTGCTGCCGGGGCGGCTGTAGGGATCCAGGTAGAAGGCGGCCAGGGGAAGGCCGGTGTCGCGGTCGTTCACGCGGAAGAAGCGCACATCCGGATGCCACACCGGCGCCTCCCCATCCGCCGCCGCGATCTGGATGGCAAACAACCGATCGCAGAGGCCAAACAAACCCTCCAACACGCGGGGCAACGGGAACCAGGGGCGCAGAGCTTCGCTGTCGAGTTCAAAGAGCTCCTGGCGCCGCACCTCCGCCCAGAAGCTCACATCCCAGGGCTGAAAATCCTCGGCTTCCGGCGCGCCGGCCCGGGCGGCGCAGGCCCGCAGGGCATCGAGTTCCCGCTCGGCCGCCGGGAAGGCCGCCGCCCGCAGGTCTTCCAGCAACCGCTCCACCTCCGCCACCGAGCCAGCCATCTTGCTCGCCAGGCTCACCTCCGCCCAGTTCCCGTAGCCCAGCCGCCGGGCCTGCTCCCGCCGCAGCTCCAGGATTCGCCGGATCAGGGGCCAGTTGCCGCCCTCCTCTCCCGATGCCCGGCTCACATGGGCGCGATACACCTGGTCCCGCAGATCCCGCCGCCGGCTGTACTGCAGAAAGGGGGCGAAGCGCGGCATGTCGAGGCCCAACAGCCAAGGCCCCTCCTCAACGCTGGCGTCCCGGCCAGCCGCCGTGCGCTGATCGGCCTGGCGCGCCGCCTGGGCCAACAGCTCCAGCAGGCTCGGCGGCAGCCCCGCCACCTCCTCGGGTGCCGTGAGCAGGAGAGTCCAGCCATTGGTGGCATCCAACACCTGGTTGCCGAAGCGGGTGGCCAGCTCCGCCAGCTCCTGGCTCGCCGCGTTGAACGCCTCCTGGGCCTCCCCCCGCAGCCCCACGCCCCGCAGCGCCATGTCCCGCAGTTCCGCGTCGAGGATGCGCCGCTGGGTGCCATCCCAGCCCCCCTGCTCCCGCAGGGCCCGCAACACGCCATGGATCACCTGGCTCTGGCCGCACCGCTGGCCGAAGGCCACCACGGCAGCCTGCTGGCTGGCATGGGCCTGGCGCAGCTCCTGGCTGTTGCACACCCCGTTGAGATGGCCCACCACCCCCCAGCTCCAGCGAAGGCGCTCCCCCAGCCGGTGGAGCGGATCCATCACCTCGTGCCAGCCCAGGGGTCGGCCTTCGTCCAGCGCCTTGGAGAACCGGGCCTCCAGGCTCTCCCGCTCGGCCTCCAGTTGCTGAAGCAGCTCCGGGATGTGCCGCTCGATCTGGTCCGGGGTGATCGCCTCGAATGCGGGGAGGCCTTCTCCCGCCAGCAGGGCGGGACGGTTGAGGGTGGCGGTCAAAGCGGCCTGTCATCACTGGGCCCATTCCAACCGACGCCGGGGCTGTCCGGGGGGCTAGCCGAGGGCGGGTCCTCCCCCCAGCAGGGCCACGGTCTGGCTGGCCAGCTCGCCGGCCAACGCGGTGGTGCTCGCCTGGTAGAAGTCGATCGCCACCCGCGGCCAGAAGCCGATCACAAGGGTGGGCACCAGCAGGCACATCCCGATCACGAGCTCCCGGGGGGTCATGTCGCCCACCTTGGCCAGGGCCGGAATGCGGGGCCCGAAGAACACGCGCCGACAAAGCGACAGCAGATAGACCGGAGTGAGCACCAGGCCGATGGCCGCCAGCACGATGGTCACCACTTGAAAGTTGGGTGTGAGATACGGGCTGGCCGTGATGCCCAGAAACACCGTGATCTCACTCACAAAACCACTCATGCCGGGCAGGGCGAGGGAGGCCAGAGAGCTGGTGAGGAAGAAGGCGAAGGTGATCGGCAAAACCTTGGCCAGGCCCCCCATGTTGGGAATCGAGAGGGTTTTCGTGCGCTCGTAGAACACGCCGGTGACGAAGAACATCGCCGCCGCGATCAGGCCATGGCTGATCATCTGCAGCATGGCACCACACAGGCCGAGGGCATCGACGGCGCCGATGCCCAGCAGCACGAAGCCCATGTGGCTCACGGAGCTGCAGGCGATGCGCCGTTTGACGTTGTCCTGGGCGAAGGCATTCAATGCTCCCCAAATGATGTTCACAATCCCAAGCACCATCAGAGCCGGCGCCAGACGCATGTGTTCGGCCGGCAGCATCTGCACGTTGAAGCGAAGCAGGGCATACCCCCCCATCTTCAACAGCACTCCCGCCAGGAGCATCGACACCGGCGCGTTGGCCTCGCCATGGGCATCGGGAAGCCAGGTGTGGAGGGGAAACATGGGGAGCTTCACGCCAAAGCCGATCAAAAAGCCCAGATAACAGAGCAGCCCGAAGGTGCCGCCGGGGGATCGGTTCGCCAGTTCTGAGAGGTTGAGGCTGAAGTTGTCACCGGACAGGGCCAGGGCCAGGCCGCTCACCAGAATCAGCAGAGAGGCGGTGGCGGTGTAGAGAATGAACTTGGTGGCGGCATATTGCCTCTGGCTGCCACCCCAGATCGCGATCAACAAATACACGGGCACCAGTTCCAGTTCCCAGGCCAGGAAGAACAGCAGGAAGTCCTGGGACAGAAACACCAGCGCCTGGGCGGAGGCCTGCACAAGGAGCAGGGCGAAATAGAGGCGAGGTTTGCTCTCGACGCTGGTGCTGGCCGCCACCGCCAGCAGGGTCACCAGGCCGCTGAGCACCACCAGCGGCGCCGACAGGCCATCGGCCGCCAGCGACCACTCCAGCTGGATGACGGGCACCCAGCTCACCCGCTCCACCAGCTGAAGGCCGCTCAGAGAGCCGTCGAAATGGCGGTTGAAGGTCCATGCCATCAAGAGCATGTCGGCCAGGAGGACGCCAAAGGCCACCAGGCGGGGGGTGCGCGGGTCGGTGGGATCTCCCGGAAGCAGCGGCATCAGCAGGGCGGCGGCCACTGGCAGAAGCACGATCAGGCTGAGCCAGGGAAAGGTGCCGTCCATCACGATTCAGGGAGAAGGAATGAGTAGAAAACCCCCGTGCATCGGGGGGGGAGAGGGCGACATCGGCCCCGATCCAGGACGCCGCTGAGCATATCTACTCATTCGGGAGTTTGGGTCGGGGATGGGTCTCATCCTTGGCGGCCTCGACTTCGGGCGCGGGGGGCGGCCGTCGCCGTCCCCGCCGCTCGCTTGGGCGGGACCGGGGCCACCGCGGCTGGCTCGGGGGTCCCGGGCAGGGGGGTCCAGGCGCTGCCGCTGTGTTGCAGCCCCAGCACCGCGTGGCGGCTGGTCACACCGGAAGCCTCCCAGGCCGCCACCATCGCCTGGCCCACCTCCTGGGCCACCGCTTCCCTCGCCAGGGCCAGCACGGTCGGCCCCGCCCCGCTGATCACGCATCCCCAGGCCCCGGCGTCCAGAGCGGCCTGGCGCACCTCCCGCCCCCCCTGGATCAGCCCCCAGCGGTAGGGCTCATGGATGCGATCGTTCATGCCGTCGTGGATCAGGTCGCCATCCCCCTTGCGCAGGCCCCGCAACAGCAGGGACAGGCTGCCGAGGTTGGTGACGGCGTCGGGGATGGGAATGCTGCGGGGCATGGCCCGCCTGGCCTCCGCCGTGCTCAGGCGGATCCCCGGAATCGCCACCACCGCCAACACGGAGGAATCCCATTCACAGCGCAACACCCGCCAGTTGGGCCCGGCGGTCTTGGCCGTCAGGCAGAGCCCCCCCCGCAGGGAGGGCACCACGGGGTCGGGATGGCCCTCGATGGCGATCGCCAGCTCCAGAAGCTTCTCCTGCCCGAGGGGATCGCCGATCAGGGCATTGGCCCCGATCAGGCCAGCGACGATCGCCGCCGCGCTGCTGCCCAGGCCCCGGGCCGGCGGCACCGCCAACCGCACCCGCGCCTCCAGACCCACGGGCTCGCAGCCGGCCTCCCGCCACACCCGTTGGGCGGAGCGGTAGATCAGGTTGTCCGGTCCACCGCGCAGATGGGAGCCCTCAGACCCCTCGATGTGCAGATCGAACCGGTCCACGCCCCCTTCCACCACCCTCAGCTCAAAGCGGTTGTTCAAATCCAGGGCCGCGCCCAGACAGTCGAAGCCGGGGCCGAGGTTGGCCGTGGTGGCGGGGACATCCACCACCACCCCCTGTCCGATCGGGGGTTGCGCCATAGGCCTCATCTCACTTGTCCCAGTGTCCCATCCCGGAGTGGCCGGCGCCGACCCGCCCGCCCCCGGCGCAGCCCAGCAGCAACCGCGCACGGCACGCCGCGCTGAACACCCCCACCGCCGGATCCGTGATCGCCTGAATGGGGATCGGCTCCAGCACGGGACGCAAGCGACCCTTGGCGAGGAAGGCCTCCAGGAACGCGGGCGACCGCAGGCCCTCCAGCTGCTTGGCCGCCGTGCCGCCCGCCAGCCAGATCCCCCCTCGGCAGAGGCTGGTGAGGGCCAGATCCCCGGTCGCGGCCCCATAGGCCGCCAGCCAAAGCTCCCGAGCCTCGCGGGCGAGGGGATCCCCCGCCTCCGCCGCCCGCGCCACCACGGCGGGCCACTCCTCACCGGCCATCGATGCGGCCCAGGCGGGACCGGAGCCAGCGGGATGGCGCTCCGCCAGCAGCCAGCGCCCCACGGCCCCCAGGCCGGTGCCACTCACCACCCGCTCGATGGACAGGCGCTCCACCCCCAGGTCGGCCTGGAGCCAGCGGCTCAGCCGCCATTCCGCTTCCGTGCGGGGGGCGAAGGTGCCATGGCCACCTTCCGTGGGCAGGGCCAGCAGACCGTTGGAGGTGGGCACGCCGAGGGCGACCCCGAGCCCCGTGCCGGCTCCGAGCACGAGCAGGGGGGCGCCGGCCAGGACCTGCCCCGGCCGCACGGCCGCCAGCTGGCTGTTCGCCAGATGGGGCAGGCCTTAGACCAGCACGGCGAAATCGTTCACCAGCTCCACCCGCGCCACCCCGCACTCCTCCGCCAGGCGGCACTCCTCCAGTTGCCAGCGCAGGTTGGTGAGGTTGGCCTGGCCATGAATCACGGGGCCGGCGACCGCAAAGCAGGCCGCTGCCGGCGCCGCGGCGCCCGCCAGAAACGCCCGCACCATCGGCGCCAGATCAGGCCAGTCGGCAGAGGGATAGCGGCTTTCGGCGAGGCACTCCAACCCGGTGGCGGAGGCCCGGTAGAGGCTCAACAGGGTCTTTGTGCCCCCGATGTCGCCGGCGAGGAGGAGGGTCAAACGGGCGACTCCTCGGGAAACCGCAGGGCGGCGGCCCGTTGCCCGTCGGCCTGGCGGGCGGCGGCGATCAGGGACTCCAGGCTCACGCTGCCCAGATCCCCCTGCCGCCGGGTGCGCAGGCTCAGGGAACCCGATTCGGCTTCCTTGGCCCCGATCACGGCCAGCACCGGGATTTTCATCTGCTCTCCGTTGCGGATCAACTTGCCCAGCCGCTCGCCGCTGCGATCCAAGCAGGCCCGCAGGCCCGCAGCCTTCAGGCGCTCCAACACGGATTCCGCCCAGGGCAGAACCCCCTCGCTCACCGGCAGGAGGCGCACCTGTTCCGGCGCGAGCCAGAAGGGGAAATCCCCGGCATAGTTTTCCGTCATGATCCCGAAAAAGCGCTCCAGGGAGCCAAGGATCGCCCGGTGGATCATGATCGGCCGTTGGCGGCTGCCATCGCCGGCCACGTAGTGCAGATCAAAGCGTTCGGGCAGGTTGAAATCCAATTGGATCGTGGAGCACTGCCACAGCCGTCCGATCGCATCCTCGATTTTCAGGTCGATCTTCGGCCCATAGAACGCGCCGCCTCCCTCATCCACCTCGTAGGCCCAACCCTTGCGATCCAGGGCCTGCCGCAGACCAGTCGTCGCCAGCTCCCAGACCGCATCCGTGCCGATGGATTTCTCCGGGCGGGTGGAGAGGTGGATCTCGTAGCGACGGAAATCAAACGTGGAGAGGATGCGCTCGGTGAGGTTGAGCACACGCAGGATCTCCTCGCCGATCTGCTCCGGCAGGCAGAACACATGGGCGTCATCCTGGGTGAAGCCCCGAACCCGCATCAGGCCGTGCATCACCCCCGGCCGCTCGTAGCGATACACCGTGCCCAGCTCCGCCCAACGGATCGGCAGTTCGCGATAACTGCGCAGGCGGCTGGCATAGGTGAGCACATGGAACGGGCAGTTCATCGGCTTGATCTGGTATTGCCGCTCATCCACCGTCATGGGGCCGAACATCGATTCGCCGTAGAAATCGAGGTGGCCGGAGGTCTGCCACAGGCTGCGATCCGCCACATGGGGGGTGTAGAGGAGCTCGTAGCCGTCGTCGAAATGGGCCTGCCGCCAGAAGTCTTCGATGAGCAGCCGCATGCGCGCCCCCCGCGGATGCCAGAACACCAGCCCGGCACCGGCCTCATCCTCGATGGAAAACAGATCCAGTTCCTTGCCCAGGCGGCGATGGTCGCGGCGGAGGGCCTCCGCCTTGCGCCGCCGGTCCTCCTCCAGCTGCTCCGGTGTTTCCCAGGCGGTGCCGTAGATCCGCTGCAGTTGGGGGTTCGCCTCATCGCCGCGCCAGTAGGCCCCGGCGACGCTTTCCAGTGCAAAGGCGCGGGGATTGAGTTCGCTGGTGTTGGCCACATGGGGTCCCGCGCAGAGGTCCCACCAGCCATCCCCCAGGGTGTAAATCGTGATCGGCTCCCGCAGGCCCGCCAGGATCTCCAGCTTGTAGGGCTCGTTCTGGGCCTGGATGCGGCGCTCCGCCTCCGCCCGGCTCACCTCGATGCGCTCCAGGGGCAGCTGCTGACCGATGAGCCGCACCATCTCCTTTTTGATGGCCTTGAGATCGGCTTCGGTGAAGGGCTCGGGATGGTGGAAGTCGTAATAAAACCCTGTTTCGGTCCAGGGACCGATCGTCACCTTCGCCTGAGGAAAGAGCTTCTGCACCGCCATGGCCAGCACGTGGCTCATCGAATGGCGAATGCGCAGCAAGGCCGGGCTCTCGCTGGTTTTGGGCAGATGGATCGCTCCCTCCGGAGCCTCGGCTGCCTTGGGCGACGGGGCCACGGGGGCCGCAGAGGAACTGCTCACAGAACCGCTCAGACCAGACGGGGGTGCCAATCCTAGGGAGCGTTGCCGCCGGCCCCCGCCGCGCGGCAATCCGATCCTGGGCGCAATCCCCGAGCGGGCCTGAGAATCAGTGCATTCCCTCGCTGATCCGGCCCGCTGTGAGCCGCTCCCAACCCCCTGGCGCCAAAGGCGTCCCGTCGTCCGGCGGCCGGGAGGAACCGCGCAGCGTGGCCCTGAGCTACGGGCTCTGGTGTCTGTCGCTGATCGGGATCTGCGGCATCCATCGGGTCTACAACCGCAAACCCCTCTCCGGCCTGCTGTGGTTGTTCACCTTCGGGCTTTGCGGGCTGGGTCAGCTGGTGGATCTGTTTCTGATCCCCGCTTTGGTGGAGGGGGCCAATCGGCGCCTGGTCCCGGGCGGGCCGCAGGTGCACGGCACCGCCCCGATCGATCGCCAGCTGCTGCGGCTGGCCCGCGCCTCCGGCGAGAAAGGCTTCACGATCAAAGACGCCCTGCTCGAACTCGATCTTCCCCCGCAGATGGACAGCACGGATCTGAACGAGGAGATCGAGCGGTTGCTCGGGGCCCACCTGCTGGATGTGGGCAACGATGAGCGGGGCCGCGTCGTCTATCGCGAGCCCTGATTCCACCAGCCTCCTGCGGCCGCCTCAACCCTGCCGCAGGCGCCGCAGTTCGTCGTTGAAAAAGGACTGCAGTTCCGCCCGATCGTCACCGGTTGGCCCGATCAGCTGTTGCCGTTCAAGGGTGGGGAGGGGAGGCCTATTCCGGCGCCAGGCGGGCCAGCACCTCCGGCGTGAGGCCCCGTTGATCGAAGCGGGCCGGGGCCCACGCTTTTCGATCAGGAGCAGGGCGTCCTGATCCTGGCTTCAAGGTCTGAAATCCGGCAGGCGCCGTGCGCCGCGCTGCCATGGAGCACGCGGTAGCCCTGCTCCCGACCCTCGATCCAGGTGCCCTCGGCGTTGCGGATTGTGTTGAGCAGGGCGATGGGGGGGGCGGTGGGGCGTGCCGTGCCAATGATTCAGTCCTGCTCAGCGCCTCTTGCGGGAGGGGGGGCTCAGATTCAGTGATGTGAATTCTGAAGTCAGGGCTTCCGGAGCGGGGGTGGAGGGAGAAACCCCAGCACGTTCCGCACCCGCTCCAAAGTGGCTTCCGCCACGCCAGCGGCCCGTTCCCGTCCCCTGGCCAGAACCCGGTCCAACTCCGCCTCCTCCCGGCGCCAGGTGGCGTAGCGCTCCTGAATCGGCCGCAGAGCCTCCACCACCGCTTCCGTCAGCAGCGGCTTGAACGCGCCCCATCCCATGGCGGCGCACTCGGCGGCCACGACATCACGGCCGCGGCCGCTCGTGAGGGCGTAAAGGCCGAGGAGATTGTCGGCCTCGGGACGCTCCGCATTGCCGAATTCCAACCCCAGCACCGGATCCGTCTTGGCCCGCTTGATCTTTTTGCGGATCAGTTCCGGCGGATCGAGCAGGGTGATGCGCGAGGCCTCATTCGGATCGCTCTTGCTCATCTTGTTGCGGCCATCGGTGAGGCTCATCACGCGGGCGCCCTCCTGGAGGATCAGGGGCTCAGGCACCTTCAGCACCGGCACGGGGTCCCCGGCAGCGTCCCTGCCGCCGAAACGGGCATTGATCCGTTGCTGAGCGATGTCGCGGGCCAACTCCAGATGCTGCTTTTGGTCCTCCCCCACCGGCACCCGATCAGCGTCGTAGAGAAGAATGTCAGCCGCCATCAGGACGGGGTAATCCAACAGCCCGGCCGAGACATTGTCGCCCTGCTTCACCGCTTTTTCCTTGAACTGGATCATTCGCTCCAGCCAGTTCAGGGGCGTGACGCAATTGAGCAGCCAGCACAGTTCGCTGTGGGCGCTCACATGACTCTGCACGAACACCGTGGAGGCGTCGGGATCAATGCCGCAGGCGAGATAGAGGGCGGCCGTGGTCAGCGTGTGCTCGGCCAGGAGGGCCGGATCATGGGGCACCGTGATGGCATGCAAATCCACGACACAAAAAAAGGTGTCGTGATCGCGCTGCAGATCCACCCAGTTGCGAATCGCTCCCAACCAATTGCCCAGGTGGAGCGCCCCGGTGGGTTGCACCCCGGAGAGCACCCTGGGCCGAGGGGCGGATGCTGGCGCCATCCCGCTCACGCCTCAATGGCTTCGCCGGCTTCAGCGGTCGGCGTCTCGCCAGAGGATCCGGTGGCGGCGGGGCTGTCATCGGTTTCGGAGACTGCGGCACCCTCGGCCTGAGGCTCGGAGACTGGGGCAGCCTCGGCCTGAGGCTCGGAGACAGCGGAACCATCGGCCTGGGGTTCCGATTCGGCCTCGGGCGCCCCCGGGGTGGGCTCCTCGACGGTGGCGTCCTCAGCAGCATCCGGCGCGGGAGGAGCCTCGCTGACCACCTCGGGCTTGGGCGGGCGGGCAAAGGGATCCACCCGGCCGGGGCGACCGCCGCCGCCGCCGCCGCGACCCTCCTGCCCCCGGCCCCCACCGCTGCGCCCCTCGGAGCGCTCCCGCCGGCCTTCGCCGCGTCCGCCGCCCTCGCCCGAGCCTCCGCGGCCGCCGGCCTGAGCGCGGTGCTGCTCCACCAATTCACTCAATTTCCCTTCGTCCAGCTGCTGTCCAAGGGTGCGCAAGGCAAAACCGAGCACGGCGACGGTGGAGCGCAGGCCAAAGGCCTCCTGCAGGGCGCGGGCCGAGCGCATCTCATTGTCGCTGAGGCGAATGCGAAACCCGCCTTCCCGCGGACCCGACGACCGCTCACCGCGGGGCGAGTCATCGGAACGGTGGCGTTCGGAGGGGAACGGGGAGGGAGTGCCTTCGGCCATGCCGCCAGGGGGATTTCAGGCGCAAGTGTGACGCATCGCCCGCTCGACGATGGTGAGATCCGGACGCAGCCAGAACAGCCCGTGGTCCTCCACCGTTGAGGGGCGGGCCAGGACGATCAGGGGGAGGGGGCGGAACTGGTCGCTGGCGAACGCCTCGCGATAGGCGGCCAGAACGGAGAGATAGCGCTCCAGGGTCCAGCCGCCATGGGCGCGCGACTCCAGGGACCGCCAGTAGGTCCGCAGAGCCTGCTGGCAGGCCTCGGGGCCGAACTCCCGCCAGCAGAGCTGCTGGGCCTGAAAGGGGGTGTGGCCCGCCTCGATCAGGGTGCGGTAATGCGCCAGTTCCGGCGCGTCCCGGCTGAGATCGGGGGGGAGCGCCAGCGCCAGCCGTTCCACCGGAACAACGGTCAAGCGCAGCCAGCAGCGGTTGAGAAGAAGCACAGGCAACTGTCCGCTCCACTCCCTGGCCTGCCGCACGCTGTGAAGGGCGGCCCGGGCCTGGGGGAGCTGGCCGGGGGTGAGGGTGGGCGGCTTGGCTGGCACGGAACCGGCACCCCTCCAGACGCAGCTGATCACACCAGACCTTAGCCCTGCTCACCAGGGGGAAGGGTTCGATCCCCCACGCCGTTCCGTGTTGTGGCGCACAGCGGTTGACAACAGTCTTTCCCCTGCCCCTGGTGCCTGGAGGCGTTGCCCTTCAAGCTGGTGTGACCTGTGCCGGCCTCGCCCCGAAGACCGTTGTGATCGCCAAGGATTTCGCCCCGGATTCCCCTCCCTCCCGCGCCGCGGTCTCGCCCGAAGCAGCGGAGTCCCCCTCCCCTGGCTCCCGAAACTGCCCTTCACGCGTAGCAGGTTGGGGGGCCCTTGAGGCCCTGCCGCGCTGGGGCTGTCTCTTTTACACATCTGACGCTGCCGACGAGGTACTGTTCGGGTCGCTCTCGGGGGTCGCCGGCGCATTAAAA
>JBKDSZ010000087.1:0-21151 GCA_046340375.1 Cyanobacteriota bacterium
CTTTGCAGCGATGGGCATCCTCATGCAGTTGGGTGTCGCGGATCCAGTGCCAACCCTCCATGCTCCAGCGGTCTCTCACCAGGCGGAGCAGGGCTTCTGGGGTCGCGCGCAGGCTGGTGAGAAACAGATGCCTGGCCTGGAATGGCTTGCCGTCGCGGCAACCTGTTGTCACGACTGCAACGATCCAGCTCGTGCCGACCCACTCCTGGCGGATGTGGTCTGGCGCCTCTTTCGCTCGCAGGGTCCAGGTAATGTCTCGGCCATGGCCGACCTCGTGATCCGTTGCCAGGAAAGGGATTTGGCGTTTGCCTTCAAATTGACTCTGAATCTAGCGATGCAGCGTCCGCTGGTTGCCCTTGACTGTCAGGAGGAAGTCGGCGCCCTGCTCGTGGCGCTGTTGAAAAACGGTTTCTGGGTGTGCAAGGCATCAGCTTGGATCAGCAAGCCTTGGAGATCCAGCTCGCCAAGCAGCGTTTTAAGCACAGCCCGTTCATGGTTCTCTCCAGTGGCGTAGCAGGCTTGGCTGTAGCCTTCAGGCCTCTGCGAAGCAGTTGGCTACCCCCATCGCCGCCGAATAGAGGGTGACATGGGCAATGAACGTCGAACTCCCGCTGGAGGTGGTTTGGATCGAACCCCGCATGGTTTTGCCGTCGCAGACGAGCTGATCCAGTTCAGCTGCGCCACCAGGGATCTGGGCGATCGTCCAATCACGGATGGCCGCCCAGAGCACCGCGACGCCCATCAGCTGGAAGAAGTAACGGAAAGCCGAATCGGATGGCGGACGCCGCAGCTCGATCCCCAGTGAGCTGGTGAGAGCGATGTGGTGGCGGATGGCGAACCGCTCGAGATCACGAAGGCTCTTGCAGCCGCTGAGGATGCCGAGAACAGCGACCAGAAGGAAATACCAGGCCGGAATGCGAATCCCACGTCGCATTCGGATGTCCAGGATGGCGCGCAAGAAACTGATCAGGTCAAGATCGGTTGCGGTAGATGGGGACTCAGACAAGGGGACACAGCAATCCCGCCAAGGACACCGTAAGCTGAGCCCATTGGCCAGCCCGCCCGGGACAGACTTTGAATCAGCCCTGTTATTAATGCCCCTCGTCCGGCCCAAAGATCTGGTTGAAGTTTTTTGAATGCATCAGCAGCGTTGCGGCCTCCGTCAGTGTTTTCTTCCTTCTGAAGCTCACGCTCACGCTTTATGTTCTGTTGAATCAGTTCCTGATTCTTGCGGTGCAGTTCATGCTGATCAACCACTCTCTCGCTGTTTGGTGGGCTCATCCGGAGTCGGACGACGGCTTCCCGCAGAGTGGCGTCATGGGTCGGTTTCTCAGCCAGCCTGCACACCACGATCTCGAAAGAAATCGGATTCACTCCCGTCACTGGATTCACTCCCGTCAGCCGTCGTCTCCTTCCCGATCGTTCAGCGTCTGCTCGCTCGCCGCTTCGCTGTCTCCCCGGTTCGGGTCTCTGGCCGTCCGGCGTTTCGGGTGCGTCCGTTCTGCTCCCGCCGCCCCTGGCGACGGCCCGGTGGTCGCCTCCGTGTCGGCGCCTCCGCCGGGTCGACGATCGGAGAGCGTGATCAGCGCCAGCGTAAGGGCCACGAGGGCCAGTCCCGGGCGCGCCGCCGCCACCGTCACCCCCAGGGCCGCGGTGAACCAGATCGACGCCGCGCTGCTCAACCCCCGCACTTCCAGAGGTTGGTGATGCCCCCGGGGCGGTGCCACCAGGATCTCACCGGCTCCCAGAAATCCCACCCCTGTGGCGACCCCCTGAATCGCGCGGCTGCGGGCCTCCAGCCCGTGGCCCGCGGCCAGGACCACCAGGCAGGCACTGAGGCCAACCAGGACGTGCACCCGCAGACGATTGGGATGGGGCAGGTTGCCGTGGTGCGCCCGGTTGAAGCCCACGGCCAGCCCACACAGCACGGCCAGGCCCAACCGCAGCAGGCTTTCCAGATCAGGGCTGATCGAGGCGAGCAGGGAGGTCATGGCAGCAACCGGCGGGCCAGGGCCTCCGCGTGGGCGGGCACCCGCGAGAAGGCGGCGCTGAAGCCCGCGAACACCCACAGTCCGGGCGCCTCGGCGACGGGGCCGGCCAGGGGCTGGCCGTCCGGGCAGAAGCTCACAGGCACCTGCCGATAGGGGGCTTCCAGGCCGGCCAGGGCCGGATCCAGTTGTGCCAAACCCTCCCGCAGGCGCCTTTCCATTCCGCCGGGGTCTGGAGGCTGCGGGCCTGCGCCTCCGGCGGGGGGGATCAGGGTGACCTGTCCCACCACCACCCCCTCCCCCCGGGGCGCCAGTCCGGCGTCCACGATCCACAGCGGTTCCGCGTTGCCGGCGCTGGCGGCCTCCAGGGCCGGCCGTCGCCAGTGGCGCGGTTGCACGATGCGCCCCCGTCGCGCCTGATCCAGCCACCGTTCGGCCCCGCCCCCGACAGCGTCCAACGACTCCAGGTGGAGCACCCCGGCCCAGCTGTGCCGCAGGCGTTCGGGCAAGCCCGGCCAGAGGGCCCGTGCCTCCGCGCCAGCGGCCAACACCACCAGCTCCGACTCCAGCTCCGATCCGTCACCACCGGCCCCGCTCCACTCCAGCCGCCAGCCCCCGCCCGGCCGCGGCCACAACCCGTCCACCCGCCCCGCCAGTTGTCGCACCCCCGCCTTGGCCAGGGCCTGCCGCCGGCCCGCCAGCCAGGCGGGCGCGTCCACCCGCGCCAGGGGGAGGGGCACCAGCCGAGTGAGTGCCGCCAGGCCCCCACCCGGCCCGTGGACCACCAGCCCGCTCGGCCGCCAGCCCAGAGGCCCGTGGCGTTGTTCCAGGCGGCGCCAGGCCCGGGAGGGCGCTCCCCGCGGCAGGGCTCCGTAGCTCAGGGCCGTCGCCATCGCTCCCGCCGCGCCGATCAGCTCAACCCGGCCCCCCCGCTGAGCCAGGCAGAGGGCGAGCACGCTGCCGGCCAGACCGTCACCGATGACGCTGATCGTCGGTCCCTTGGACGCCAGGGCGCTCAAACCAGCAGGTTGAACGAGGTGATCACCCGCTGGAAGAGCTCGCGCACCTTCGGCCAGCGCACGTCGTTCGTGCTGGCGGCGAAGGTGTAGAGCCGGCCGCGATCGGCCACCACGGTGGCCAGCTCATGCCGGTTGCGGTCGGCCAGGTGCACGCTGTATTCGAGGTCGTAGAAGGTGCGGCCCCCCAGCTCCCGTTCCCGAGCCTCCACCAATTCGGCTTCGCGGCCGCTTCCCTCCGGCGCGATCACCACCTGCTTGAGCCGTTCTCCCACGGCTTCGGCACTGCCCAGGTCGGAGAGGTTGTTGATCGTGTTGACATCGGAGATCACCAAGCTGAGGGTTTCATCGCTGTTGATCAGGTCGTGGAACACCACCTGCGGCCCCTCGCTCACCTGCACCCGGTTCCAGCCGGTGGGGTAGAGGAAGGCGTAGCGGCCATCCGGACTCTGGAACGACTGCAACCCGGCCGCGGAGGCGCTGCAGGCCCCCAGCCCGCTGATCAGCCCCAGGGCCAGAACGACCGCCAGAACGGTGCGACCCACCCGGGCGGCTCGGGCGGCGGCCACCGCGATCCTCCGCGCGGCGAGGCGGAAAGCGGTGCGGAGGGAGGGAACAACCATGGGGAGGGAGGGCGACGCGCGGACAGGAGGCGCCAGGGGGCTGACGCCAGCGCCTCCGCCATTCTCCCCCCGGCCCGTCGCCCCTAGATTCACCCCACTCGCCCTGGAGCGCTGAGCGGCTTCACCCGACCCCTCGCCCGGCTGATTGATCAGTTCGAGCGCCTCCCCGGCATCGGCCCGCGCACGGCCCAGCGCCTGGCGCTTCACCTGCTGCGCCAACCGGAGGAGCAGATCCGGGCCTTTGCGGAGGCGCTCCTGGCGGCCCGCAGCCAGGTGGGCCAATGCCGCGGTTGTTTCCACCTCTCCGCCGAACCTCTCTGCGACATCTGTCGCGACACGGCGCGA
Organism: Cyanobacteriota bacterium; assembly: GCA_046340375.1. Lineage (GTDB taxonomy): Bacteria > Cyanobacteriota > Cyanobacteriia > PCC-6307 > Cyanobiaceae > Cyanobium. The sequence goes on from JBKDSZ010000087.1 coordinate 3,973, forward strand.
CGCAACGGACAGATCTGCGTGGTGGCCGACTCCCGCGACCTGCTGGCGATGGAGCGCACGCGCGAATACCGGGGGGGCTATCACGTGCTGGGTGGCCTGATCTCGCCCATGGAGGGGGTGGGACCGGAAGGGTTGCACATCCAGCCCCTCGTGGAACGGGTGGACCGGGAGAACGCCGCGGAGGTGATCCTGGCCCTCACGCCCAGTGTCGAGGGCGACACCACCAGCCTCTATCTGGCCCGTCTGCTGAAACCCTTCACCGTGGTCAGTCGCATCGCCTACGGGCTGCCGATGGGCAGTGAGTTGGAGTATGCCGACGAGGTGACCCTGGCGCGGGCCTTCGAGGGTCGGCGCCGCATGGACTGATCCCGCCCGTCTCCCCTCCCCGCGCCGCCCTCCCCATGAGCCCGCCCCGCACCAGCCGCTACAGCGCCATCCCGCCCGCCGAGCGCCTGCCGGAGTGGTTGCGGCGGCCTGTGGGCACGGTCTCCGAGCTGCAGGCGGTGCAGGACGTGGTGAAGGGGCAGCGGCTGCACACCATCTGCGAGGAGGGGCGCTGTCCGAACCGGGCGGAGTGCTACGCGGCGGGCACGGCCACCTTTCTGCTGGGCGGACCGATCTGCACCCGCAGTTGTGCCTTCTGCCAGGTGGAGAAGGGTCAGGCTCCGGCGCCCCTGGATGGGGCGGAGCCCGAGCGGGTGGCGGAGGCGGTGCGCCGGCTCGGCCTGCGCTATGTGGTGCTCACCGCCGTGGCGCGGGACGACCAGGCGGACCACGGAGCGGGCCTCTTCACCGCCACGATGGCGGCGATCCGACGGGTGGATCCGGCGGTGGCGATCGAGGTGCTCACCCCGGATTTCTGGGGCGGCCAGCGGGAGGAGGCCGAGGCGGTGGCCGCCCAGCGGCAGCGGTTGACGACCGTTCTGGCGGCCCGGCCGGTGTGCTTCAACCACAACCTGGAAACCGTGGAGCGGCTGCAGGGGGAGGTGCGGCGGGGGGCCACCTATCGGCGCTCCCTGGGCTTGCTGGCGGCGGCGCGGGAGCTGGCGCCGTCCATTCCGACGAAGTCAGGCCTGATGCTCGGGCTGGGGGAAACCAGGGCGGAGGTGGTGGCGACCCTGCGGGATCTGCGGGCGGTGGACTGCCAACGGTTGACCCTGGGCCAATACCTGCGGCCCTCCCTGGTCCATCTGCCGGTGGCCCGCTACTGGAGTCCTGAGGAGTTCGCGGAGCTGGGAGCGGTGGCCCGGGAGCTGGGATTCGCCCAGGTGCGCAGCGGTCCCCTGGTGCGCAGCAGCTACCACGCCGACCCCGGCCCCGATGGGGCGGAAGGGGGCTGAGGGCTGCGGCGGTCGGCGCGCGCCTCTTGGAAAAGCGACTAAGGTGGCCTTCGTTTCTGGTCGTGGCGCCCGATCGCCGGGCCCTTCTCCTGAACGCCATCTCCTCTCCGTCCGCCTCCCCGTCTCTGGAAGGCCGGCCCCTGCGACGCAAGGATTTCGTCCTCGAACCCTATCTTCACGCCAGCAACGCCCGGGCGGTTTGGCAATTGCTGTCCACCCTGGTTCCGGTGGCTGGCCTTTGGCTGCTTGTGGCCTGGATCGGCCCTCGGCCCTGGGCCCCCGGCTGGCGCGGGCTGGCCCTGCTCCCCGTGCTCAGCCTGCTGGTGCTGTTCTCCGCGCGCACCTTTTCCCTGATGCACGACTGCGGCCATGGGGCCCTGTTTCGCAGCCGCCTGCTCAATCGCGTCGCGGGCTTTCTTCTCGGCGTGATCAACGCCATCCCCCAGCATCCCTGGTCGCGCGGCCATGCCTTTCACCATCGCCACAACGGCAACTGGGAGCGTTATCGCGGCCCCTCCGCCCTGGTGACCCTGGAGGCCTATCGCGAGCTGTCCCCTCGCCAACGCTGGCTTTACGGCCTGCTGCGACAGCCCGTGATGCTTCTTCCAGGCGGGTTCTTCTATCTGGTGATCAAACCCCGCCTGGCGCTGCTCCTGGGCAGCGGCGCGTTTGTGATCGCCACGCTCCGCGCCCTGACCGCCGCCGTGGCCGATCGCGGCTGGCGCGCCCTGGCGGAGCTGCCCGCCCTGGTGCGGCAGCATCGCTCCAGCCACTGGTACACCCGGGGGGAACTGGCCGATCTGGTGGCCAACAACCTGCTGGTCATCGCGAGCTGGTGGCTCATGGGGCGCTGGTTGGGGGTGGGCCTCTTCTGGAGCTGCTACGCCCTGGTGATGGCCTGTTCCGCAGCGATCTTCATCTGCATCTTTTTTGTGCAGCACAACTTCGCCGACACCTATGCCCACGGATCCGGCGACTGGAATGTTCTGCGGGGCGCGGTGGAGGGCAGCAGCAACCTGGAGCTTCCCTGGATCCTCCATTGGTTCTCGGCGGACATCGGTTTCCACAGCATCCACCACCTCTGCGAACGCATTCCGAACTACCGGCTGCGGGCCTGCCATGAACGCAACGCCCACCTCCTGAAGGACTCTCGTCGCCTGGGTCTGGTCGACATTCCGGGCTGCTTCGCCTACATCCTCTGGGACCAGGCCAACGATCGGTTGACCACCCTCGCCAAGGCTGATGCCACCCTGGCCGCGGGCTCTACACCGCTGGCAGCCGCTTCAGGTGCTGATGCACCATCACCAGGTGGGAGGACGCCCGGAGGACCGAAAGGATCGCCAGGCTGACGCAGAGGGGGCAATGGAGAAGGCTCATGGCTCCAGCTTGGCGCAAAGAGCGGCCGCTGGGTGCTTGCGGAGCGATTGGTTTTACGTCCCTTCATGGCCTCCGCAACGGAAGGTTCGCTTTCCAGTAGAACAGGTGTTCTCCTGGAAGGTCCCATGGATTCCCCCGTGCTCGCCGAGCTCCCCCTCGCCCAGCCCATCGCCTATCGCAGCGCGGCCCATCCGGACGGCATCGATCTCCACGCCCTCCTCATCCCCAGTCCCCTCACCACCTTTTTCATGCGGGTGCGGGGGCATCGCCTGGGGGGCTGGGGCGTGCGCGACGGTGACCTGCTGGTGATCGATCGGGCCGTCGCGCCCCAGCCCGGCCATCTCCTGGTGGTCGCCCATGGCGGGCGTTTCCTTCTGCGTCCCCTGGTGGTGGAGGGCGGGCGATGGCACCTGGCTCCGTTGGCGGACGCCGAGGCGCCGATCCCTCTCGATGGCCTCGATCCCCTTGCTTCCGGCCTTTTCGGTGTGGCCGTGCAGGCGGTGCATCAGGGATCAGGGAGGAGATTGGTCAGGTCGGGGGCGGTGGCGGCGGGGGAGCCCTGGAAGAGGCGGGTTTCGGGCATGGCCTCCTCCAGTTCCGCCACGCTTTCGCGGGGCAGCGTGAGCTGGCCTTGATCGTTGAAGAAGGGCACGCCCTCCGTTTCCTCTCTCAGGCTGAGGTTGACGCTGGCCAGCAGCAGAAGGCTGAACAGCGCCGTGGTGAGGGCCCTGAGCGACAGCCACCGAAGACGGATCACAGGCCCTCCCGCGTCAGCGCCCAGTCTCGCGCGCCCGCCTCAATAAGGGAGGGTGAACCCCGACTGCATGTGGCTCACATCGAGCATCACCCAGGTCAGCCAGACGAGCAGGGCGAGGACGCCGGACACCGCCGCGAAACGGGCGACCTGGCGCAACAGCACCTCCAGAAGGCTGACGTCTTTCACGGGAGGTCGGACTTGGTGATCGCAGTATGGCTCCCGGGGCCGGGGCCGGGGCCGCAGCCGTCGCCGGGAGCAGGAGCGCGGCGGGCGGCTGGAGCGGGAGCGCGGCGGGCGAATCGCGCTTTTCCCTCTACGGTGGGCATTCGTCCCGTCGCTCTCGTCGTCCCTCTGCCCGTCCGTTCCACCAACACCCGCCCCGGCGCCTCCCCTCGCCGTCGTGCCGGTACCACGCTTCCCTCCACCGTTCCCTCCCTCCCCCGAGGTTCCGCCTCCAGGGATCGGCTGTCCCCTGAACGGGGGGCCCCGCAGGGGATGGAGTCAGGGGCGGAAGAGGAGGCGGATCCAGCACCCGCCTTCGCCGCCCTGGGCCTGTCCCGGCCGTTGCTGAAGGCGGTGGCGGCCTGCGGGTATGCCGTGCCCTCGCCGATTCAGGCCCAGTGCATCCCCGCCGTTCTGGCCGGGCGGGATGTGTTGGCGGCGGCCCAGACGGGCACGGGCAAGACCGCGGGCTTCACCCTGCCGCTGCTGGAGCGGCTCCTCCATGGGGCCCATGCCCGCGACGGTGTGGTGCGCGCTCTGGTGCTCACCCCCACGCGGGAACTGGCGGCCCAGGTGGCGGACAGCGTGCGGGACTACAGCCGTTTCCTGGATCTGCGCTCCGATGTGGTGTTCGGTGGTGTCAGCCCGAACCCGCAGATCCAGCGGCTCCGGCGCGGCACCGATGTGCTCGTGGCGACACCGGGTCGGCTGATGGACCTGCGGCAGCAGGGAGCCCTGCGGCTCGACAAGGTGGAGATTCTGGTGCTGGATGAGGCGGATCGGATGCTCGACATGGGCTTCCTGCGCGACATCCGCCGCATCCTGGCCCTGTTGCCTGAGCGCCGCCAGACCCTTCTGTTCTCCGCCACCTTCTCGCCCGAGATCCGCCAGCTGGCCACGGGGTTGCTGCACCAGCCGGCGCAGCTGCAGGCGACGCCTGAAAATCAGGCCGCGCCCTCCGTGGAAGCGCTGCTCCATCCCTGAGACATGTCCCGCTAGACCGCCTTGCTCAGCCATTTGATACGCAGCAATGACTGGCGGCAGGTGTTGGTGTTCTCCCGCACGAAGCATGGCGCCAATCGGGTGGCCGAGCTGCTCTGCCAGGACGGGGTGGAGGCGGCGGCCATTCATGGCAACAAGAGCCAGGGCGCCCGCACGCGGGCCCTCTCCGGGTTCAAAAGCGGCGAGCTGCGCGTGCTGGTCGCCACCGACATCGCCGCCCGCGGGATCGACATCCAGCAGTTGCCCCATGTGGTGAACCTGGATCTGCCGAATCAGGCGGAGGATTATGTGCACCGCATCGGCCGCACCGGCCGGGCCGGCTGCGCGGGGCAGGCGGTGTCGCTCGTGGCGGCGGAGGAGCATGAACTCTTGCGGGCGATCGAGCGGTTGCTGGGGGAGCGGTTGCTGCGGCGGGAGGTGCCGGGGTTTGAGCCCACGGTGCACTCGGCGCCCCCGCTCGACCTGAGCGGCGGACGGGGCCGGAACCCCAGAGGGGGCGGCGGCGGGCGTGGTTCTGGCGGCGGGCGACCGTCGACCGGAGAACGGGCGGCCGGAGGAGCCCGCGGCGGGACGGCGACGCGCCGGCGCTGAGCGCGCCCACCCCCGGCCCCGCCGCGACCCTCAGCTCTCGACGCCCTTCCAGACCACCCAACACTCCATCAAGGGGGACGGGCAGCCGTCGACCTCCATCAGGCGCTGCAGGATGAGGTCCCGATCCAGGGCGCTCAACTCTCCGTCCCCCTGCCATTTCATGCAGGTTTGTCCGAGGCAATCCTCACGGGCCAGACCGCAGATCTCATCCATGGCCACTCCTTTGGGCTGGATCCACTCTCCCGCCGCTGGCTGGTGTTTGGGGGGGGAAGGACCGATCAGCATTTCGACCCAATGCCGTCGCCTCCCTTGGCTGCCGCTCCGGAGGGGATCTCCCCGCCCCAGCCCGGAAGCCCCTAACCTTCGCCCATGCCTGAACTCACCCTCCTCTATGACGGCGGCTGTCCTCTTTGCCGCCGGGAAGTGAACGCCCTGGAGCGGCGCGATGGCGCCCGTCACGGGGAGGCGCGACGGCTGGCGTTTGTCGACATCGAACGCGCCGACTACGACCCGGCGGCCCATCAGGGCATCACCTACGCCCAGGCGATGGGACGCATTCATGGGCTGCAGGCGGATGGCACGGTGTTGCGCGATCTGGCGGTCTTCCGTCGGGCCTATGAGCTGGTGGGCTGGGGTTGGATCCATGCCCCCACCCGCTGGCCCCTGGTCCGCCCCCTGGCGGAAGCGGCCTACGGGCTCTGGGCCCGCTGGCGCCTTCGCCTCACAGGCAGGCCCAGCCTCGACCAGCTCTGCGCCGCCCGCGAGGGCGCCTGCGATCGTGACGCGGTGGCCTCCCCCCTGGCGGGCGGCTGACCCCTTCCGCCCATGTCCTCCCCACCAACTGATCACAGCACCCGGGAGGCGGACCTGATCGTCATCGGCAGCGGCCTCGGGGGCCTCTGCGCGGGCGCTGTGGCCGCCTCCCATGGGCTGGAGGTGATCGTGCTCGAAGCGCACACCACTCCCGGCGGCGCCGCGCACGGCTTTCAACAGCGCGACTTTCACTTTGAATCCGGCCCCTCCCTCTGGAGCGGGCTGAGCCAATGGCCCAGCGCCAATCCGCTGGCCCAGGTGTTGCGGTTGATCGGCGAGTCGGTGCCGGTGGCCACCTACGACGACTGGGGGTTGTTGCTGCCGGAGGGCCACCTGCGAGTGGGGGTGGGGCTGGAGCCGTTTCTGGCGGTGGTAAGGGAGCTGCGGGGTGATGGGGCCGCGCGGGAGTGGCGGGCCTTCATGGAGAGCCTGCGACCGTTGTGCGAGGCCGCCCGAGCGCTCCCCCTGATCGCCCTGCGCCCCGGTTTGGGCACCGCAGCCGTGCTCGGCGCCCGCGGCATGGCCCTGCTGGGGCAGGCCGGCCGCCTCGCCCAGCTGGGGGGCGCCTTCGGGCCCCTGGCGCGCCAGCGGCTCAGCGATCCCTTCCTCCTTCACTGGGTGGAGTTGCTCTGCTTCCTGATCTCCGGTCTCGGGATGGAGCGGACCAGCGCTGCGGCCATGGCCACCCTTTTCGGCGAGTGGTTCCTGCCGGAGGCTCGCCTCGACTATCCGATCGGGGGCAGTCCGGCGGTGGTGGCGGCTCTGGTGCGGGGGCTGGAGCGCCATGGCGGCCAACTGCGCACCCGCGCCCCGGTGGAGGAGATTGTTGTGGAGGAGCGGCGGGCCCGGGGCGTGCGCCTGGCCGGTGGCGAACAGCTGCGGGCGCGACGGGGGGTGATCAGCAACGCCAGCCCATGGGACACCCTTCGCCTGTTGCCGGAGGGCACGGGTCCCGGCCGCTGGCGGGAGCGGCAGCGGGCCACCCCCTCCTGCGCCAGCTTTCTCCACTGCCACCTGGCCCTGCGCGGCGACGACCTGGCGCATCTGCCGATCCATCACGTCTGGGTCGGCGACTGGGAACGGGGCATCGGCGCCGAGCGCAACATGGCGGTGCTCTCCATGCCGTCGCTTCTGGCTCCCTCCCTCGCGCCCGCAGGCCATCACGTGTTGCATGGCTACACCCCCGCCAACGAACCCTGGGAGCTGTGGCACCACCTGGAGCGAGGCACGCCCGCCTATCGCGCCCTGAAAGAGGAGCGCTGCGCCGTTTTCACCCAGCTGCTGGATCCCCTGATCCACGACTGGCGTGAGCGGCTGGTGTTCGAGCGCTACGGCACCCCCCTCACCCATCGCCATTACCTGCGGGTGCACCAGGGCAGCTACGGCCCGGCCTGGCCCGCGGATCGGGGTCCCTTTCCCGGGGGGCAGACGCCGGTGGAGGGCCTGGTGTTGTGAGGCGCCGGGGTGTTTCCGGGCATCGGCGTGCCGCCGGTGGCGGTGAGTGGCGCCATGGCCGCCCATGGCTTCCTCAGCCCGCGCCAGCAGCGGGAACGCCTGCAACAAATGGGCCTGCTTGAGTGAAGGCCTGCCCGATGAGGTCCAACGATGACCACCATGGTCTGCGTCTATGGCGGTGAGCTGCGCTGCACCGCGCACCACGACCCCTCCGCCAGCCTTCTGGAGACCGACGCCCCCGTCGACAACCAGGGCAAGGGCGAGCGCTTCTCCCCCACTGACCTGGTGGCCACGGCGCTGGCCACCTGCATCCTGACGGTGATGGGGATCGTGGCCCGGCGCCACGGCTGGTCGCTGGAGGGCAGCCGCGCCCGGGTGGAGAAAACGATGACGACAAGCGGCCCGCGCCGGATCGCCCTGCTGGAGGTGTGGATCGAGCTGCCGGTCGCTCTGCCGGGCGAGGCCCTGGCCGTGTTGCGGGAGGCGGGAGAGGGCTGTCCGGTGAAGCGCAGCCTGGAGGGGGCGGTGCCGATGCGGCTCCACTGGTCCACCCTGGCGGACTGAGGGGCGGCGTCAGCCTGGAGAGGCGATTCGGCTGATCCGATCCAACAACTGCCGTGTGCAGCGCTGGCCCAGGCTTGCGGGGCTGTCGCTTGCTTTGGGTTGGATCAAGCAGGAGCAGAAGCCTTCCAAGAGCCCGGCCGGCGGAGCGTTGCCCCTGGATCCCTCCAGGAACTTCTCGCGGGCTGTCGCCAGACATTGTGCATATCCCCCCTCCACCCGCCAAACCCCCAGGCGCTGGAAGCGGGCGGTGTTTTCCGCCTCCGCATAGCGCAGGGCATCGCACTGGGGCTGGGTGTCGAGGGTGGTGAAGGCCTGACCGGCGCGCACCAGCTCGATGTTGACGCTGCCGGAGCGGGTGGACACCTCGACAACGGGGACGCCGGAAGGGTCGCCGGCCCGGCTGATGGGCCTCAGGAGGACCGCCGATCCCTCGGGCAGCAGGCGCCGCAGGGTGGCTCTCGCCTGCTCGCCGTGGGGCGCCTGGCTCAGGGCGGGGGCCTCCAGGCAGGCCAGGCGGATCTGGCGCACCTGCCCGCCCTCGCGCACGCGCAGCGTGTCGCCGGAGTCGACGGCGACAACCGTTGCCGCCAGGGCGGTTCCCCCCAGAGCCACGGCGCCCGAGGCCAAGGAGCACCCCCCCAGCCCCAGCCATCGCGGCCAACGGCGGCGTCGACGAGATCTGTCGCTGGAGTGCCGTTCCCCGTCGACTGCCCCCAAAGCCTTTCACCAGCGCCGCTTCAGGGTAGAGAGAGCAACAGACTGCCGCCAGCCGTGTGGTCTGGTCAAAACCGGGGTCGCCGGAAGCGAGGCAGACCGACCGGGTTGGTTGTCTCTGGAGGGGGCAACGCTGGCTCCAGCGGTGGAAGAGGTTGTTGGGGGAATCGCTTCCGGTGGGCCGGCCCCGCAGCGCCGTTTCGTCACCGCGACACCTTCTCGGGCCTGGCGCGCACTCCCAACCTTCCCGGCGCTTGAGTCCGCGACGGGTGACCAAGGGCTTATCTGGTTCCGCGAACCACTGTAAAATTTGAACACTCTGTCTCTAAAGCCTTCTCCCACCTCGTTTGACCCGCATGACCTGCCTTGCTAAACGGTGTTCTTATCGGTCAGGGAGTTTTGATCCTGTGGTTCTCAGAACCGCCGAAATACAAGTTAGAGGGAGTATGCTCTCCGGAATTTCCCAAGACCATCAACAATGAAGATCAAGTCAGTAAGCCTAAACCGATTTCGCAGATACTCAACCCCAATTTCTGTGGGTATAAATGACTTGCTAGTCTTAGTCGGCAAGAACGACATAGGAAAGTCCTCAATACTGGAAGCGCTTGATATTTTCTTTAATGATGGCAAGGGGTGCGTCAAGCTTGACAAAGACGATATCAACAAGCATTGCCTGGCCGCAGGTCAGGACTGCATTGAGATAGGTGTAGAGTTCACTGATTTACCACCAAGTATTGTTATAGATTCAACGCACCAGACAAGCTTAAGTGATGAGCACCTGCTATCTGAAGGCGGAACACTAAGAATTACAAAGAAATATCCGGGCGCAGGGAAAGAGCGTGTCTATATTATTGCTAAGCATCCGATAAATCCAGAGTGCAAAGACCTTCTCCATAAGAAGCAATCAGAGCTCAGGGCCATTCTGACTGATCAGGCAATCGATTGTGCCGACAGGACAAAGAACGCGGTAATGCGTTCTGCAATATGGTCTGCACAAGAAACACTTGAATTCGCAGATGAATATGAAGTTGAAGTAGCCAAGATTGACGCCAAGAACATTTGGGAGCAGATCAAGAAATACATGCCATTATATACTCTTTTTCAGGCCGATCGAAAGAATAGCGATTCAGATAGTGAGGTCCAAGACCCAATGCGTATTGCAGTCAAAGAGATTCTGGGAGATTCTGCGATTAAGGACAGTTTAGACTCGATAGCAGAAACGGTTAAAGAGCGGCTTAATGCAGTTGCTGCGATGACCTTGACAAAACTGCAGGAAATGAATCCAGCTGTAGCTTCTTCACTTGATCCTCAATTGCCAGATCTTGCATCGCTTAAGTGGATCGATGTATTTAAAAGCGTTTCGATCACAGGCGACAATGATATCCCTATAAACAAGCGTGGGAGCGGGGTAAAGCGACTTGTGTTGATAAGCTTCTTCCGTGCCGAGTCGGAAAGGAGACAAAGGGAAGCACAGCTGCCTAATGTGATCTACGCAATTGAAGAGCCCGAGACTTCCCAGCATCCAGGGCATCAACGTGCTCTTATTGATGCGCTTATTAGCCTGTCAAATGCTCCTAACACACAGGTATTGCTTACGACTCATAGCCCTGAGATAGTTAAGAAGCTGCAGTTTCATAATCTCTTTCTTGTTACAGATAACTGTCCTGAAGGTATACAACAAGTTGATGAGCAAGACTTGCCGTACCCTAGCTTGAACGAGGTGAACTATGCGGCATTTGGCGAGGCGTCGTATGAATATCACAATGAGCTGTATGGGTATTTGGATGCCGAGGGTCATCTGACCGTCTTCAAGAATGGAAAGCCTCTGAAAGACTACATACAACTTCGCTCTGATGGCACAACCTTTGCCCGTCAACTTACGTTGACTGAAATGATCAGGCATCAGATCCATCATCCAGAGAACTCACACAATCAGCCATTTACGAGACAAGAGCTGCTTGATTCGATCGCGCTAATGAGAGCATTTATCAGCAATGGATTTCAGTAACAATCACCCTCTAACATCCAGATACAGAAGACGGGAGCAAAGGCTTGTTTCTTTGCCGTGTCTCTTGCCCGCTTCTGATCTGAAGCGTTAGATGCGTCATGCCATTCATTCGTTTATACCATCGAGAAGCCCAATGATTCGTCAACCGCAAAGGCCAGACTTCACGGAATATCACAAGTCAATCACGGCTGAACTGCACTCACTAAAGGACCGAATACGTCAACTGGTTCTTCATTGGCCTACCGATGGAGAATACAAAGAGTCGGCATTGCGCAGTGTGCTCCGCCGGCATCTTCCCCAAAGCACCGATGTAGGGAGAGGCTTCATCGTAACCGAAAGCGATAGCTCCTCACAGATAGATATTCTCATTGTTGACAACAGAAAACCTGTGCTGTTCAGAGAGGGCGATCTCATGATCGTTACTCCAGATGCTGTTCTAGCAATTGCAGAGGTGAAAACAGAAGTGCGAGATGGGGCAATGCTATGCAATGTTATTGAGAAGCTGGCAGAGATCAAGCAGCTCATTGGGAGACATGAGCATTATCAATCTATTGCAAAGAGGATTTGGAGTGGCATCTTCGACTTTAGTGAGGCTAGTCTGAGTCACCTGGTAATGATGCGCGCTATTGGGCGAGCGGAAGTTAATCGAACCTATCCAGTCAATTGCATCTCTCTGGGCAAGTCAGAGTTCATACGCTTCTGGGAGTCTGGTGATGACGTAGGCAGTCTTGAGCCGGATGGAGTGTGGCACTCGTACGAACTCCCAGAGGTAGCGCCGTCGTACTTTATTGGGAATCTAGTTGATTCTATTTCTTCCCTAGAGCGGTCAGATGCTGGATATGCCTGGTTTCCAGTCCTTGGCGGTAAGGAGCAGCATCGAAAAATGTACTTGCCTCGTCAGGCTACGGAGCCCTTGTCATTTCAATGAGCATCTAACATCGCCATTCACCAGAGCCGCCACCAGATTCCTCCGATTTCAGCACCAGCAACCGGCGGCCTGGTGATGGCGAGCGTTATGCGCACAGCACCACTATGGGGAGATGCCATCGGGGTGCCATGACGACAACAGCACTCTCATCGCCCAGTATTCACGCGACATTTGACCAAGTTATGGCCATATGGTTCAGAATTGAGCAGAAGCTGTCATGGAGATGACAATGAACCGAGGTGCAGAGTGGCGTCGGTGGGAGCCGCACATTCACGCTCCAGGCACCTTAATGAACAATCAATTCAAAGGGCTGAATGCATGGGATGAGTATCTGACCGCTCTTGAGCAGGCTACTCCGCGCATTGAGGCCATCGCGGTCACCGACTACTACGTCACTGACACCTACGAGGAAGTTCTACGGCACAAGCATGCCGGCCGACTACCCGAAGCCAAGTTAATCTTCCCAAATGTAGAGCTGAGGCTCGATATCGCAACTGCAAAAGGTGGCTTTGTCAACCTCCATCTATTGGTCAGTCCTCAGGATTCTCAGCATTTGGTGGAACTGCAGAGGTTGCTTTCGCGCCTGCGATTCAATGTTATGCAGGATCGTTTCGATTGCACTCGTGCCGAACTCATTCGTTTGGGCAAAAAGGCTGATCCGTCTATCGCCGATGACCTCGCAGCGCTGAAATATGGCGCGAGCCAGTTCAAGGTCAATTTTCAAAGTCTTCGCGATATATTTGCCGAGAGCGCATGGGCAAAGGAACATATTCTGATTGCGGTGGCCGGTGGCGCGTCCGATGGCACGTCAGGCGTTCGCGATGCTGCAGATCAGACGATCCGGCGTGAGATTGAAAGCTTTGCGCACGTGATTTTTGCTGGCAACCAGGCTCAACGTGAATTCTGGCTTGGTCGAGGGGCACTCAGTCGTGAAGACGTTAGAACACGGTATTGCGGGTTAAAGCCGTGCCTGCATGGAAGTGACGCGCACAAACTCGACGACGTTGCTTCGCCGTTTGGACACCGTTTCTCCTGGATAAAGGGTGGCCTAGAATTTGACGCTCTCAGACAGGCATGCATCGATCCTGACGGCCGGGCCCATATCGGTGCAGAGCCGCCCTCATCTGCGACGCCATCCCAGGTGATTTCAAGTATCCGAGTCCTGGATGCCCCTTGGATGACAACACCAGTTATCCCTCTCAATCCAGGACTCGTGGCCATAATCGGAGCTCGGGGATCAGGCAAAACAGCACTAGCCGACATGATTGCAGCAGGCTGTGATTCAATTACAGATGATGCATGGAGTTCCGGAGCATGGGCCAATCCATCCTTCCTGCTACGCGCTCGCACCCTTCTCGGCGATGGCAAAGTCGAGGTTATGTGGGAAACAGGAGATCCAAGTGTCCGCATGCTCAATGGATCCGATGCGAATGGGCCTTATAGTTATGAACGAGTCCGTTATCTGTCTCAGCAATTTGTTGAAGAACTCTGCTCATCTAGTGGTCTGACGGATGGTTTACTTCGCGAAGTAGAACGAGTCATCTTTGAAGCGCATCCGGAAAATACGCGAGACGGCGCGTTGGACTTTTCTGAACTGCTTGACCTCCGCGCATCACGTCATCGGCAAGCGCGGCATCGAGAGGCCGAAGCAGTATCAAAGATTTCTGACCGCATAAGCACCGAGATTGAAAAGCAAAAGCTTGTCGAAACATACGCAGCACAAATCACCAATAAGGATAAGTTAGTTCGCGCTTACACTGCTGATCGAGCGAAGCTTGTCTCTGCTGGCAGCGAGAAAAGAGCCCTTCGCCACACTGAACTCGCTGCAGCCGTAAACAAAGTCAAGGCCGAACTTCGCCGGCTTGCGGGGCAGCGCAAAACATTCCTAGCTCTTCAAGACGAAGTGAAGGATATGCGACAAAATAAAGCACCCGAGACGCTGAGGCAAGCCCAGGTTCGCCATGCGGACAGCGGTATGAATTCTGAAGAATGGTCTGACTTTTTGCTTGACTATAAAGGGGCAGTTGATTCAAATCTGACAAGCTACTTGGAAGCTGTAGAACTCCAGATCACTCAGCTTAAAGGAACGGCGCCTAAGGCTGGCGATCCCAACATGCCTTTCTTCCCAGACGAGGAAGATCTCAGCAGTCTTTCTCAGGCCATTCTTGAAGCGGAGATGGCCCGGCTGGAAAAACTGGTCAGTGCCGACGAAGAGTCTCAACGCCGATACACTGCTCTGTCAAGCAGCATTGCAACAGAGACTGCGTTGCTGCAAACACTCAAACATAAGCTGGAGGATGCCCAAGGCGCGAGCGATCGCGTTCATGATTTGCAGGCACAACGCGAAGATGCTTATGCCAGGGCATTTGATGCGCTCATCCTCGAACAAAACGTGCTTAACGACCTCTACGCACCTCTGATGGCGAGGCTGGCCTCATCTTCTGGAACATTGAGAAGGCTTTCATTCTCCGTTGCCCGCGTCGCTAACGTAGAGCAGTGGGCACTTGAGGCAGAAGAAGGGCTTATAGACCTACGGAAGACTGGTATATTCCGAGGAAAGGGGACGTTGCATAAGAAGGCCAGTAAAGTTCTCAAGGAAGCATGGGAAACGGGGGATTCAGAGACAGTCAAAGATGCTATGTCTGAATTCCGGCGCCTTTATCAAAAGGAATTGTTGGCTCATTCTCCGATCCCAAGTTCGGAACAATCGGAATTTCGCGCTTGGCTGAAGCGCTTCGCACAATGGCTATTCAGCATCGACCACATTACGATCCAATACAGCATAAACTATGATGGGGTTGACATCCGCAAGCTTTCGCCGGGAACACGTGGCATTGTCCTACTGCTTCTTTACTTGGCGCTTGACAATAGTGACAACCGGCCACTAATAATTGATCAACCAGAAGAAAATCTGGATCCGAAGTCAGTATTTGATGAATTGGTTGGTTTATTTATTGAGGCCAAGGCACACCGTCAGGTAATCATTGTCACGCACAATGCGAATCTAGTGGTTAATACTGACGCTGATCAGGTTATTATTGCTGAATCAGGCCCGCATCCAGGCGGGGCATTGCCAAAGATTTCTTATAAGGCTGGTGGCTTAGAAAACTTCGAGATCAGAAAGGCGGTATGCGAGATTCTGGAAGGTGGTGAAGAAGCTTTCAGAGAACGAGCCAGGAGGCAACGCGTAAGAATTGAGCGTTAAGAAGCCTTCAAGCCATGGCAAGCTCATTAAGGTTGCTCTTGCTGTAAATTACACCAAAGACATTGCCTGGCTGTCGCATAACAATGCCATTCACCAGACCCACCTCCTTAAGTTCTCTGGTTTCAATCCATTTCATTGCGGGCTGGTGATGGCAGCGTTAGACGCACTGAGCATTTCATTACTATGCCTTCATAAGAAGATTTTAAGCCTGACCTGAAGCCTCCCGCATTCTGCTTAGTCTTTCTATCAAGTCACCACGCCTAAACGTAGCAGAAAGCTGTTGAAGAGAAACATCCTGACCACCGTAAAGGTCAGAGAGTGCCGTCTGGATATCACCCAATGACTCGCTATAGAATCTGTCGCCGTTAGCCTCAATGAGATCATATGCTGCCCTGAAGTTCAGATGGCTAATTTCTTCAACGTTCGCAAGATTAAGTTCAGCAAGAAGTCGCCGGCCCATCTGCATTGCAATAAAGCAAGATGCGTACCTTACGCTAATTGGGTCGGTATCTTCAGGGCGCTTACGCCGGTTTTCTGCAATGCGGTACAGCTGGACAGCAAGCACTACTTGGGACCCATTTAAATGAGGCGAAAAGATCTCACCATAAAGCCTGCCAAAGTGCTCACGTGTAAAGAACTTCGCTTGGTGCGGGCGGTGGCGCCAAACCGAAAGGACTGCCTCTGCTGCAACACCGGAAGTAATATCAATAGCCCTTGTTCCAGAGTCAGACCTCTTTCTGCGATAAACGTATCCCAATTGAGAAATATCCATTTCCAAGCGCCGCTGAACTTCATCATTTGCGCGAAGATCTCGCAGATCAACTGGGTTCTGGCTATTCGTAGCGAAAGTAATTCTCTGCACCAAGTCTTCATTGTCAGAGGGAAGTTGATAAAGTCTAAGCAGTACGTAAGCCTCGGCAGGAATCGGGAAAAGGGTTAGTTGCCGCATAGTCTGAAATATAGTCATACAAGTCTGACCGCCATTGATGATTTGAAGATTGTCTACCTTGACATGAAAGTCACCCTCTTGCAAAGCGTTATATGCAAACTTGTCGCAAGTAAGAGTAATTCCGTTGTTGTAGAAATAGAAGTTGCCTCGTTCAGCACTTTCTAATGTTCTGCGTATGGCTTCATTGACTCGGTTACCCTGTAAGCCTAGATATCGCCGTATGTTCCTTTCGAGCAATCTTTCGCCATGTCGAGAAATAAGCTCAGCAATCTCTGTAACTGAAACTCGGCCTACTAAGATCCGACTAAAGTCCATGTCTTCGACTATTGCTTTTCCACTAAGTCGTAGCGAGTCTGTAACAGGCTTAGAGGCCTGTAGGATCTTTACAAGAGAGGTATGGTTCACATGCTCCCACGTAACTTGATCTCCAAATGATGCGCGGTCAATTGCCTCCTGGGCAGCAGTATTCCAGACGAGGCCGTTGTTGCAAGCAATAGATCTTACTTGTGGGATAAACCCATCTCGGATCAAACTCCTCGCCTCCTCAACTTTTGACAAGAGGCGTTGGTTAATATGATGAAGCTGAGCGGAAGGGTCGAACAAAAGTCTTATGGCGCGTATCAGGCTATTAATCCCCGACTCAGGGAAGTTTGAGTTGCCGGCAAGATCTATGTGCTTATACTTGGCCTGAAAAAGGCTGACTGTAAACTCTCCATCATACTCTTCAGATATGTGTATCGCGTCTACCCCAAAATCGCCGCCACCTTCTGTAAGGCAATCGAATGTCTCATCGCCTTCAAGATCAAGTACCGTTTTCACGCAGAGATAGACAAATGCAAGTGACTTCAGCCTTTGTGGATCTTCAATCCGAAGCTGCTCTAAAGCGGGCTGCCTTATGTCATTGACAATAGATGTCAGTCGCTGGTCAATTATAGATGCTTCAATGTTCATTGCTTCGATAAAGTCCTTGGTTGGTCCGTCTGATGATCATAGCATTGGCCTTTCGATCTGGCTTCTTTCGCATGTGATGAAGTAGCCGAATCATCCATATCTACCCAGGTGTCTAACCATGCCATGCACCAGAACCGCCACCATAGGATTGTTGATTCCCCCGCAGAGCACTGCGGTCTGGTGATAGCAAGCGTTGAACAGCTTCCGAGCAAACTGTCTTCCTGCCACCGAGCCCCGATCCATAAACGCCGATGAGGCCCTACTACAGTATAGAAAACGAGAGTTTGAAATGACCTATAGACT
>JBKDSZ010000088.1:0-13866 GCA_046340375.1 Cyanobacteriota bacterium
ATCCCCCTCCTGAGGGCAGATTCCCACGCGTTACTCACCCGTCCGCCACTCACCCGAAGGTTCGTTCGACTTGCATGTGTTAAGCACGCCGCCAGCGTTCATCCTGAGCCAGGATCAAACTCTCCGTTGTAAACACGCCCTATTGGTCCTCTCCTTCGCTCCCCTGAACAAACATTCAGGCTTGCTCACTCGAATTCCTCAGCTTGCTCTGCTCCTCTCGCTCTCCTCTGACAGAAAACGGAGTCGCCCCTTCCATTACTGAAAGGTTGAGAGTGCTCCCTCTCGGCTCTCGCCGGTGGAGCGGTCCAAGATCTCAGATCCGGTTCGCTTGAACTGGCTTCACTGTCCAGTTCTCGCATGTTCTCTTTGACGGGACCTCACACCTCTGTTATTCTCTGCGTCAGATCCCTCCTTTCTTTTTGACCTACACCCTCTCGGATGCAAACCCAATGTCCAGAGTGGCTCTGACTTAACAGAAGCGTCAGTTCCTCAACTTCTTGAATTGTCCAGGTTCTCCCGTCTCTCCCCCCTTGGAGGGGTAGGCGGGCTGCCGTCTCGCGACGACTTGTTCACCTTACATCATGGTCGGCTCTCGCCTTCCCTTCGTCAGGTGGCGCGGTTCAGACTTCCGTCTCCCCCGCGCAGTTGATCAACGTATCACACCGTGGGGATCAACGACCCTTTTTTTTCGAGAAACGCCGTTAACGGTTTCTGGCAGTCACCTGGAGAACGAGGACTGGACCAGTCAAAAACCCAGGCAAGGGAGGGCCATTGAGCTGGCAGAGACCCGAGCACAACCCTTTAGGCGGAGCCCCCTGGCTGGAACGCCTGCCTACGTGACTGAAGCCTCGAAGGGACTCTCACGGGGGAGACCAGGGCCTCTTTGGATAGTTGCAAAACTTCACGCCGCCAAGCAGACACGGAAAAGCCCGTCGGAAGCAAATCCAGCGGGCATGATTGAAGGGAAATTGTCGGGCTGGCTCTGACTAAATCTCAGAACAGACCGAGCGTCAAGGATTTGTCAATAGGGAGAGCAGCTCCAATACCCAAGTAAATGGTGAAGAGCGTGCCGAACAGAAAAACCGAGGTTGCAACAGGGCGCCGGAAGGGATTTTGAAATTTGTTGAAGCTCTCAATAAAGGGAATCAACATCAACCCCAGAGGAACCATGGTCTGCAGGGCAATGCCCAATAACTTGTTGGGGACCACACGCAAGATCTGAAATACCGGGTAGATATACCACTCAGGCAAAATTTCCAGCGGAGTGGCAAAGGGATCGGCCTTGTCACCCAGCATGGCTGGATCGAGGACAGCTAAACCCACAATGCAGCAGATGGTTCCCAGGATGCAGACGGGAAAGATGTAAAGAAGATCGTTCGGCCAAGCAGGCTCCCCGTAATAATTGTGGCCCATGCCCTTGGCGAGCTTGGCCCGGAGTTGGGGGTCGGTCAGGTCAGGCTTCTTGAGGATGTGCATGACAATTCAGACAGAGGATTGTTAAGGAAGGGAACAAATTCAAAGAGGCCCTGATATACCCTGCTTGCGAATCATGAGAAAGTGCATCAACATGAAGACAGCAAGCAACCAGGGCAAAACAAAGGTGTGCAAACTGTAGAAACGTGTCAAGGTAGCCTGACCAACACTTTCTCCGCCACGGAGCAGCTCAACCATGAAATCCCCAACAATGGGGACAGCAGCTGGGACACCGGACACGATTTTCACGGCCCAGTAACCGACCTGGTCCCATGGCAGAGAGTATCCTGTGACGCCGAAAGAAACAGTGATGACTGACATGACAACTCCCGTGACCCAGGTGAGTTCCCGTGGGCGCTTGAATCCACCGGTCAAATAGACGCGGAAAACGTGAAGGATCAGCATCAGGACCATCATGCTGGCGCTCCAGCGGTGGACTGAGCGGATCAACCAGCCGAAGCTGACGTCGGTCATGAGGTACTGGACAGAGGCGTAAGCCTCAGCCACGGTGGGCTTGTAATAAAACGTCATCGCGAAGCCACTCGCGAACTGGATCAGGAAGCACGTCAGGGTGATTCCACCCAAGCAGTAGAAGATGTTGACGTGTGGAGGGACGTACTTCGCCGAGATGTCATCCGCGATCGCCTGGATCTCAAGGCGCTCGTTGAACCACTCATAAACGGGGTTCGTCTTGGAGTCGGACGCGGCTGGAGACGAGTTCGCCATGCAGCAAGGTGCATTTGGTTGCGAAAGTCTACCGATCGTCCGAGCCGCCCCGTGAGCCCCCCTCCCATCTGCCGCTCTCGCCCTCAACCCTTTGCAACACCCGTCCGCCGCGAGCCGGGAGCCTCCTGGCCGCGCCGAGGCCTCCCTCAGCGCCTCGCAAAGGCGCTTGGCGCGGCGGTTCTGGTGGGGATCCTTCTGATCCCCCAGCCCCTGGCCCTGGCGCTCAACGACGCACAGCAACTGGTCGTGGATGCCTGGCGGCTGGTGAGTCAGAGCTACGTCGACCCCGATCAACTGGAGGAGCGGCACTGGCGACAGCAACGGCAGCGGACCCTGGAGCGCCCCATCAACAGCAGTGCTCAGGCTTATGACGCCATCGAGGGCCTCCTTTCCAGCCTCGGCGATCCCTATACGCGTCTGCTGCGTCCCGAGGAATTCGCCGCTCTGCGTCAGAGCAACGAGGGCACCGTTTCCGGTGTGGGACTGCAGCTGGGCTTGCGGCAGGGGGACAACCAGGTCGTGGTCATCGCCCCCCTGGCGGATTCCCCGGCCGCGGAAGCGCGCATCACCTCAGGCACCGCTCTTTTGGCCTTGGATGGCCAGTCCACACAGTCGCTCCGTTTGGAGCGGGCGGCGGCCCTCCTGCGGGGTCCCGCGGGCAGCGAGGTGGAGGTTCGCCTGCGAGATCCGTCAGGCAGCATCCGGGATGTGCGTCTCACCAGGCGCAAGGTCGACCTGCTCCCCGTCCGGGTGATGCGGCTTCGGGTGCAAAGCCATGACCTGGGCTATCTGCGCATCAGCCAGTTCAGCGAGCCCGTACCGACCCAGGTGGCGGAGGCTCTGGAGGCCTTCTCCCAAACCAACGGCCCCGAGGGCCGGCCCATTGAGGGATTGATCCTCGACCTGCGCAATAACAGCGGTGGCCTGGTGAGCGCTGGTCTGGCCGTGGCCAACAGCCTGCTGGAGCGAGCGACCGTCGTGCAAACGATGGATCGGAGCGGCATCCCCTCCATTGAGGAAAGTGCCGCCGATCAGCGCTTCACCGGACCGTTACTGACCCTGGTGAATGGTGGAACGGCGAGTGCCAGCGAGATCTTGGCCGGCGCTCTGCAAGACAATGGCCGTTCTCAGCTGGCCGGCAGCCGGACCTTCGGCAAGGGGCTGATCCAAACCCTCATTCCCCTGGGTGACGGAAGTGGCCTGGCCGTCACGGTGGCCCATTACCTCACCCCTGCCGGACACGACATCCAGAGCCTGGGGATCCAGCCGGATGTGGCCCTTCCGCTCCCGGAACCGCTGGCTCCCGGCGAAAGGGACGACCACTGGCTGAAGGCAGCCGAGGCGTTGTTGGTGGAAGAGCTGGACACGGGAGACACCAGACCATGAGTCCCCGGCAACGCACCTATCACGATCCCCTGCATGGGGCCATCCAGCTCGATCGGGCCATCCCCGCCGAAGCCCTGGCCATGGATCTGATCGATCTGGCCGCCTTCCAGAGGCTGCGGCGCATCCGCCAGCTCGGCCCAGCTCACCTCACCTTTCACGGGGCGGAATCCAGCCGTTTCACCCACTCTCTGGGCGTGCTTCACCTGGCCAGAAAGGCCCTGTGCCATCTGGAGCGCGAGCACCCCCGGATCGGGAGGCAGCGCCTGCTGCTCTATGCGGCAGCCCTGCTCCATGACGTGGGCCATGGTCCCCTCAGTCACAGCGGCGAGGAGATGTTCGGGATCTCCCATGAGGCTTGGTCGGCTCGGGTGATTCGGGAGGATCCAGACGTGCACGAGCGCCTGGAGGCCGAGGGGCGTGGCACCGCCGAGGCCGTCGCCCAATGGCTGGAAGGGGACGCCACAGGGGAACCAGCGATCCAGTCGCTGGTGAGCAGCCAGTTGGATTGCGACCGGCTGGATTACCTGCTGCGCGACAGCTACAGCACCGGGACCACCTATGGCCAGCTCGATCTCGACCGCCTGCTGGCAGGTCTCACCCTGGCGCCTGATGGATCTCTGGCGGTGCATCCACGCGCCCTGCTCGCGATGGAGCACTACCTCGTTGTGCGGCAGTTGATGTATCGCAGCGTTTACAACCATCGTCTCAATGTCGTCTGCAACTGGCTGCTGAAGCGCTCCGTCGCCGTGGCGCGTCAGCTTGGCCCGCGACGGGTTTGGGCCGACGGCCCCATGGCCGACTGGCTCTGGAAAGCAGACGCTCTTTCTCTGGCCAGCTTTCTGGCAAATGACGACGTGCGCACCCTGTATCACCTCTGCCGCTGGAGGGAGGAGGGCCCGGCCGACCTGCGCGATCCCTGTGAGCGTCTACTCAACCGCCGCTTGCTGAAGGCCCTGGATGTTCGCCACCTTTCCGCCACGGAACGATTGGAGCTGTTGGCCCTCGCCCAGCGGGAGGCCCACCGTGCGGGCCTCAACCCTGAAGGGTGCTGTGCGCTGCAGGAGGGGCATACCCGGGGCTACGACCCGTACAGGAGCGGACTGCGGCTCTGGGATGGACGAACGCTCGAAGCCCTGGAGACGCGATCCCGGCTCATCCAGTCGCTGACCACGCAGGAACCCTGGGCCTGGCTCCTGCATCCAACGGAGGCGGAGCCATCCCTTCGGGCCGCCCTTTTCAGGTTCCGGCCCTGAAACCGGGGGGACGGATTGCCCCCTTGTCGACGGTCAAAGGACGCCCCCGACGGTCGGCTGCCTAGGGTCTGGGCCGGATGTCGCGTTCTTGATGGGTGCCGAGCTGATCCCATCCCCTGATCGGCAGAGGCCGCATCTGCTGACACTCCCTCCCCGGAGCGAGGTTGGAGATCCCGTGATGGCGGTGCGGGACGCCCTGGTGCTGGAGCCTCATCTGCGGGGTGGGGTGACCCTGCTCTGCGGCGACTGGCCCCTGCGTCCAGCTGACTTTCAACGATTGCGCGATCTTCTGGAGACCACTTCGCTCTTCCTTTGGTCGGTCTGTTGTCTGGAACAGGGAGCCAGGGTGGCTGCCGCTTCTGTGGGGCTGGTGGTGGAGAACAGGCCTGCTTTGAGCCCGCCCCCCGCCGGGATGGAAATGGAATCCCCCCTCATCGCAGGGGCCGGCGCAGGAGGCTTGTCGATTCATCAGGGAACGGTTCGGTCGGGCGACCACCGCCAGGCGACGGGATCCCTGCTTGTGCTCGGGGATGTCAATCCGGGTGGGCAGGTGAGCGCGACAGGGCACGTGATGGTGTGGGGGCGGTTGCGCGGGATCGCGCACGCGGGGCGATCGGGGGACCACAGCGCCCGCATCGTCGCCCTCCATCTGCATCCTCTTCAGCTCCGGATCGCCGACAAGGTGGCCCGAGGCCCCGAGGAGGCCCCACCGCCAGGGGTGGCGGAAAAAGCCCATCTGGTGAACGGACAGATCCAGATCGACCCGGCGGATCCCTCCTGGCCCCCGGGGAGCGGGCCCGCCTCACTCCCTGGCCTGCCCCCAAGCGTGCGTGGAGCAGGCCTGGCGTAATCTGCGGCCAAGCCCATGAGTCCCGTGACGTCAGCTCCAGCGCGCATCATCTTGATCTGCTCCGGAAAAGGTGGTGTGGGTAAAACCACGTTGACGGCCAACCTGGGAATTGCTCTGGCCAAACTGGGAGAACGCACAACCGTATTGGATGCGGATTTCGGCCTCCGTAATCTTGATCTCCTGCTTGGCCTTGAAAATCGCATCATCTATACAGCTCAAGACGTTCTCTCTGAAACCTGCAGGCTTGAGCAGGCGCTCGTCAAACACAAGCAGCAGCCCAACCTATCCCTGCTGCCCGCGGGCAACCCTCGAATGCTGGAATGGCTTACGCCAGAAGACATGCAAAAAATCGTCAAATTGATTGCCGTCCAAGCGGACTATGTCTTGATCGATTGTCCAGCGGGAGTGGAACAAGGTTTCAAAAATGCCGCCCTTGCCTCCCAGGAAGCGATCGTGATCACCACGCCTGAGATCTCTGCCGTTCGCGATGCAGACCGCGTGATCGGCCTGCTGAACTCAATGAATGTTTCCCCCGTTCAGCTGGTGCTCAATCGTGTCCGACCCAAGATGATGGCGAACCAGGAGATGCTTGCCGTGGACGCCGTCACAGATATTCTTGCCCTCCCGCTTCTTGGACTTGTCGTGGAAGACGAACAGGTGATCGTGGCGACCAATCGCGGCGAGCCCTTGACACTCAATGCCGCCCCAACCGCTGCTGGCAAGGCCTACCACAACATTGCCAGACGCCTTCGGGGGGAAGATGTTCCTCTCGTCGATCCCTCAAAGGAGAGGCAGGGAATTCGCGCCCGAATCATGAACAAACTTCGTCTAGCAGGATTGTTCTGATTCATGGCTTTATTCGACTTCATCCAAAGGCTGCTCGGCCTGCAAAAACCAAGTGCAACCATGGCCAAAGAAAGGCTGCAGCTTGTTCTTGCCCATGATCGCAGCGACCTCAATCCTGAGTTGCTCGAACAAATGCGGCGTGAAATTCTGGAGGTGGTTCAGAAGTATGTGGAGATTGATCTGGAAGGTGGTGATGTCAGCCTTGCCACGGAAGACCGCGTCACGGCTCTCGTAGCCAACCTTCCCATTCGACGCGCCAAAGTGAGGACAGCGGCCTCTGCTCCAGCCCCTCCTGTGGAGATGTCTTCCACGCACCCGTCTCCCCTGAAGGAGGACCAAGAAGGGGGTGGTCCGCCAGATCCCGAAAGGAAGGACGCTTCGATCGAGGCTGTTCCAGAAGAGTCACGATCTGAGGAAGCCCTCTCCGAGGCGGCTCCCCCGGAAGCGGAGCCCTCCGAACTCCCCCTCGCGAGCGAGGATCCGCCTGACGGTCCGGCTGAGTCGCACCTCACTTCTGATACCTGATCCCGTCCCAGTCCTCCCCGGGGAACACTTGCCCCCCCCGCGACCACTCCCATGGCGCCGCTTATGGAACCGAATGCCGCCGCCGCGATCCTCTCCAGGAACAAGCGCATCAGCCAGGCGGAAGGACGGGTCCTCGCCCTGATGCTTCGGGGCCTCAACAATGGCGCCATCGCCCAAACCCTTCGGCTCAGCAAGCGAACGGTGGAGGGCCATGTGTCAGCCCTGCTACGAAAGACCGGTTGTCACAACCGCACCCAGCTCGTTCTCTGGGCCCTGAGTCAGGGTTAAGGTGTTAGGAAAGCATGCCGGCTTAGCTCAGTGGTAGAGCAGCGCTTTTGTAAAGCGAAGGCCATCGGTTCAAATCCGTTAGCCGGCTTCTTTCCAGCTTCTGCCCATGGCCCAGCTTGATGATGAGGAAGAGAAGCACCTAGCCACCCTGAATGCGTTAGAGGCTGTTCAAGAGGAGATCAGCAACTATCAGGGGCTACTCAAGGATTTGCCCGAGATCTATGAGCGAAAATTCAATGAGCGGCTCAAGCCCGTTCTGGATCGCCAGCAATCGCTGATTGACGAGCGCGATCAACTCCTCCAGCAGCTGCGGCAAACCTTGCCCGCTGCCGACGCCGAAACCAGATCACGTCTCCCGCCCGCCCCCAATCCCCTCACCGCGATCAACACGGAGGAGCCCTCCCGCCAGCCGCAGCGGGGGAGACCTTGGTGGCTCCTGGGTCTGACCGCCTTGGGCCTCACCATCGGGTTCCACCTAAAGCCACCAAGTCCTGCCCCCACGCCAAGACCCCTCCGGCCGACCCTCTCTCCTGAGGCCCCCGCACCGCTCCCGCATCAACGGTCCACCCAGCCCTCTTCCGTGGCGGCCGCCACCCCCCGGGAGAGGGTCGTGCAGAGCGCCATGGCGGAGTGGACCTTCTTCGATCAACCCACCCTCCGGAACGGCACACTGCTGCGGACCGGACGCAAGGAAGGGGATGTTCCCCAATGGCGACGGGTGCTGACCTACTGGCGGGAGGGGTTGGCGAATTCTTCCGTGACCGATCGTGCAGCTGTCATCAGCCCTGACCACCCCTGGTCAGCGGCCTTTCTTGCCTATGTGATGAAGAAGGCTGGCGTCGGCGATCAGGTTCCCTCTGCCGCCAGCCATTCGGGCAGCATCAAGGAAGCGATTTACAACCGATATCATCCGGCTGAGGCATCGCAGCTGATCGGACACCGCGTGAGTGACTACTCTCCTCGGCCTGGCGATCTGCTTTGCGCGACGCGCAGTTGGGCCACAGGCCAGGTCAGCTACGACAATGCCAATCGATTTGATTTCTTCCCTTCTCGCTGCGAAGTGGTCGTCAGCACCTCATCAGCTCAGATCCTCACGATCGGAGGTGACCTCATGGATTCCGTGACGCTCCACACCATCAACGCGATCAATGGCCGCGTCGCTCCGGAATCCGCCCGAAATTGGTTGGTTGCCATTGAGACCCCGATCGACTGAGACGACAGGCGGCGATTCGCATTTGGAAGCGGAAGGCTGATCCCCTGAGGCACCAGCCAGGAGCCAGAGCACCCCGACCAGTGCCAACCATCCGAACCAGGCGGCGGACAGAAGGGGCGTGAGCCCCCGGACCAGGGGCTCCAGCAGCCAGTGGCTGAGGGAGAGCACCAGAAGGGTGCACAAGACCAGCAAAACCATCAGCCTCGCCCTGGCTGCCGTGGTCGCAGCACCTGCCAGCCCTCCGGGGTCCAGGCCCGCACCTCACTCGGTTGGCCGGTTCCGGCAGGCCAAGGGGACGGGCCGAGCAGGGCCAGATCCGGGAACAATTGACTCGCTTCCCGGGCGGAAAGGGCCGGTGGCTCGCCGGAACGATTGACGCTTGTGGTGGCCAGGGGTCCGGAATGGCGGAGGAGCTCCAGGGCCATCGAACACGCTGGCACGCGCAGGCCGAGGCTATCGCCTCGCGGATTGAGGGCTTGCCGCAGCGGGCCCGCCAGGGGCAAAACCAGGGTCACCGCCCCGGGCCAGACCGCCTCCGCCACCCGTTGCCACTCCGGCAGCCACTCCACGCCGAGGGCCTGCTGAAGCGGAACCAGCCCGGCCGCCATCAGGATCAAGGGCTTATGGGCCGGGCGTTGCTTGAGGGTCCAGATCCGCTGAGCGGCGGCAGGCCGGATCGCCAGGGCCGGGACCGTGTCGGTGGGGAAGAGAACGGGTTGGTTCTGCCTCAGGCGGGCCAGCAACTGAGGGAGCCCATGGAAGGAGCTCATGACGGCTCCCCGGAGGCCAGGGAGGACGACGCGGAGAAGACACGCCCGCTGACAAAACGGCGATGGCCCTCCAGATCCTGGTGAAATCGCAGATCGTCCAGGCCATGCTGGGCGAACAGGTCGATCACGGCTTGACTCTGATCGTGGTGGTGTTCGACAAGCAGGCAACCGCCCTCGGCCAGAGCCTGCCGAGCGTGAAGGGCAATCCTGCGCAGGCAGACCAGGCCGTCGCCACCCCCATCAAGGGCCAGATGGGGTTCGTGATCGCGCACCACCGGATCGAGATCATTCACTGCCTCGGAAGGAATGTAGGGGGGATTGGCCACCACCAGCGACAGCCCCCCCCACCAGGGTCGGAGCGCATCCCACCAATCCCCCTCGACCAAGAGGACACGGAGGTGCAGGCCCGCGTGCTCCAGATTTCGGCGCGCCAACTCCAGGGCAGCGAGGCTGAGATCCACGGCCAGGCCATGGCTGTTCGGCAGCGCTCGAGCCAGGCCCATGGCCAGGCATCCGCTTCCGGTGCCCAGATCCGCCCAAAGCAACTCCCGCAAGGCCAGGGATTTTCTTTCCCCGAGGAGGCCAAGGGCGAGATCCACCATGCATTCCGTCTCGGGCCGCGGGATGAGAACCGCTGGCCCGACCTCCAGGGAGAAGTCGCGCCAGAAGCAATGGCCGACCAGGTATTGCAGCGGAACAGCGGTGTCAAGGTGCTGGCGCCAGAGTTCGGCCAGCTCCAATCGCGAGCGGCGAAGCTGAACCCATTGTTCCGGATGCGTGTTCAGGCCACACAACCGCGACCGGGAGACGCCAGTGACCGCATCCAGCAGCCAGTCGAATGCGCCGTCCTCCCCTCCCCAGGCCAGGAGATCCCGTCGCCACCGCAAAAGCTCAACACCCGTGAGACTTTCTGCCCCAACAGTGGTCACACCACAGGCCTCCGGAGGCGGTGCGGGTGGTGACGGAGTGCTGGTGTGACGTTCGAACGACATGGGCTGAAGCACCGGAAGCAGCCTGGAAAGCAACGTTGACACGCAGGGGTCAGCAGCGACGCCAGTGGAGACCAGGCTCCGCCACGAGGATCCCGGCGGCCTCCAGATCAAGCAGGCGGGGGAGGATCTCCCGAGGCGGGGCGTTCATCGACGCGCAGAGATCCTCCATCGAGGCACCATGCCCGAGAGCGGCCAGAAGTGGATCCGTCTCCGCCGCCCCGCGGGGCGCCTCCTTCGCGAGGGTCACCCCTTCCTCGGCGGACGCCCCTCTCCGGAGCGGCCCCTTCCCCAGCAACGTCAAGAGATCTTCCGGCCGGATCAACGGCGTGGCGCCTCGAGCAAGCAAACCGTTGCTCCCCTCCGCGGAGGGGCGTCCCGTATCCGCCGGCACGACCCACAGGGGGAGCCCTTCCTTCCATGCCAGCTCGGCCGACTGGAGGGCCCCACTGCCCAGGGGGCACTCCACCAGGACCAGGGCGCAGGCCAGGGCCACCTGCAGACGATTGCGCTGAGCGAAGGATCCCTTGCTCACCATGGCGCCCGGCGGCAACTCGGACAGGAGCAGGCCCCGCTCGCCCACGGCCGCCTGCAGGGAAGCGTGGTGGCGCGGATAGACCCGCTCCAGAGGCGTGCCAAGGACGCCCACGGGTGCTCCATCGTGCGCCAGGCACCCCTCATGGGCAGCACCGTCGATCCCCGCCGCCAGACCACTGACCACCGGCCACCCTCCCCGGGCCAGCACAGCGCCGAGCTGTCGGGACACCTGGAGCCCATGGCGCGACGGACGGCGCGTGCCCACCACCGCGACCGCCTGTCGCATCCTGAGGTGAGGCCAGAGGCTGCCGCGCCCCCTCCAATGAAGGGCCAGGGGTGGCGGCTCGGCGCACCGCAAGGCAGCCGGCCAGTGGTCATCTCCCGGGAGCAGAACCCCGCGCCCGCGATTCCAGAGGCGCGCCGCCCGGGGAAGGGGGTCAGGCCCCCATTCCCGACGATGCGCTTCAACCCCGGCCAACACGCGATCCGTCCAGTGGCAGACCTGAGCAAGCCGCGGCGCCGGAGCCTGCCAGGCCCGCTCCAGACTGCCGAACCCCTGGATCAACGCGGAGAGGCGCTGGTGGCCCACCCCCGGACACCGGGCCCAGACCAGCCACCAGAGCCTGGCCCGCCAATCCCAGGGAACAGGAGAGGCGCAGGGGAGAAGAGAGAGCACGCGACAACACCCCGGACTCCCGAAATAATACGCCTGAACTACTCGGGTGTCGGGCCTGCCGCCAGGGCATTCAGGGCGGCAGCCAGGTCGGCGGGGGGGTGGCGGAGGGGACGACGCCGATCGCCCCCTCCTGAAAACTCGACCAGCACCAATTCCACCAGCGCCTCAGCCGCCACGGTGTTCCCGGGGCCGACGAACCACGACCGCCAAGGCAGACGAAGCCCCCGCCGAGGAAACACCAGGCTGCGCACCTCCACCTGCTCCCCATGCAGCAATGGAGCCCGGTAAGCGATGGCCAGATGCACCACGGGCAGCTCCAATCCCCGGGCTGAAAGAACGCTGTAAGCCAGGCCCGCCGTCGCCAGGGCTTCCACCCTGGCTTCCTCCAGCCAGGCCAGATACGCCCCATGCCACATCACGCCCGCATGATCGGTGTGTTGGGGCAGCACCCGTCGCTGGAGGCGCCAGGCCTGATCGGCTGGCGGCAGAGGAGAGGATTGCATCAAGCTCTGTGGCAAGGGCAGGAGTCAAGGCCCGTCATCAGCCATAGGCTGATCGGGCCCTGAAAAGTCTCCGTGTTTCGCACCCTGCTCATCGCCGATTCAGGCACAGGCCAAGTGGAAGACATGGTGCGCATGCTGCGGACCATCCCGCCTTGCCGGCAAGCCAAGGTTCATCTTCTGCACGTCGTCTCCGAGCAGGGCAAGGAAGATGTGCGGGATCATCGCGAACGGGCCAAGCTCCTCATCGAGGCGGCCATCGTCCGGATGGGCATGGTGCCGGGAGAGGTGAACAGCCTGGTGCGGGAAGGCGATGCGAAGCAAACGGTGCTGCAGGTGGCCGATGAGGTGAATGCCGACCTGATTGTGATGGGGTCGCGTGGGCTGGGCCGCTTGCAATCCATCCTCAGCAACAGCACGAGCCAGTATGTGTTTCAGCTCTCCACCCGACCAATGCTCCTGGTCCGGGATGACATCTATGTCCGAGCCATCAACCGAGTGATGGTCACGGTCGACGGCACGGGCGTGGGGGATGACGCGATCCAACTGGCCTGCGAACTCGTTCGCGACATTCCCGGAGGGACCCTCACGGGCATCCACGTGTCGCACCATGACATCACACCCTCCAGGGGAGGCCGAACCCCCGCGGATGACATCCTCAACAAAGCTGTTCAGCGGGCTCGCAACATCGGAGTGGAGATGCAGCCTCTGCACATCACCGGGCCGATCGGACGAGCCGTCTGCGACGCCGCCGCGGAAGCCAAAGCCGATCTGCTGGTGATCGCCTCGCAAGACCGTCGCCCACTGGTGGCGAAAGGACTGGTGGATCTGGACCGCCTGCTGGGCAGCTCTGTGAGTGATTACATCCGCGTTCACTCTCCGGCACCCGTGCTCCTGGTGAGGGAGCCGGAATCGCAACGATGAATCAGTCACTGTCCCCCTCGGCCGTCCAGCTGAACGGCCGAGGGGGGGAGAGAACTCAGCCGCTCTGACGGCTGTTGGTCTGGATGAAGAGGATGATCAAGAACACAGCGGGCACCAGGACGAACAGCAAGCTGGCCACAAAGCCGAGATCGTTGGTTTCCATGGCTGGATCGGGAAT
Source organism: Cyanobacteriota bacterium (assembly GCA_046340375.1). Classification (GTDB taxonomy): domain Bacteria; phylum Cyanobacteriota; class Cyanobacteriia; order PCC-6307; family Cyanobiaceae; genus Cyanobium. Next base: position 13,135 of record JBKDSZ010000088.1, read on the forward strand.
GGGGTGAAGGTATCACTGCCCTCCCTCGCTTTCAGGGGAGACTTCATCGGTCGTTGCGGTTGAAACGGATTCCCCGTCCAGTGCGCCCTCCCCATCGACGACAGCGTCGGCGGCGGCATCTCCCGGTGCCTCCGGCCAAGCCACGGGTCCAGGGGGAAGGGGCTGTTGAAGCACCTGTTCCCATGCCGCCTCCCCGTTGGGCAGCCCCGTCTGGGGGCGCGTCAGCACCACCAGGGAGCGCTGAACCAGGCTCTGGCAGGCCAGGCGCCAGCTCTGGGGACGGCGCCTGAGCTTCTGGATCTCGACAGCGGTGAGGGGACTGAGGGCGTCGGGCTGAGCGCCCCGGATCTCCACGAAGCAAGTGATGCACTGGCCACATCCGCCGCAATTGCCCAGCCGGCCCTTGAGGCCGTAGAGCTCAATCCCCTCGCGCAGGGCCACCTCGCGCAGATTTTCCCCGGGGAAGCACTCCACGTCGCGCCCCTCGCGCAGGAAACGAATCACGGGCATGGTCCCTCCGGCAACGGGGATAGTCTGCGCCCGCGCGAGTTGCGGTCCGTTACCTGATCCCCCGTACGGCCATCCGCACCCACTACCATCTCCAGCACACCCAGACCTGACCCCCAATGGGATTGCCCTGGTATCGGGTGCACACGGTCGTCATCAACGACCCGGGCCGATTGCTCGCCGTGCACCTCATGCACACCGCCCTGGTTGCCGGCTGGGCCGGCT
>JBKDSZ010000089.1:0-3508 GCA_046340375.1 Cyanobacteriota bacterium
GCATGCTTCAGGATCAACCTGCCCGTTCCCACGTGAAAACCAGCCCGAATGCGCACCGGACCCTGCACAGGGATTTCTGCGAGATAAAGCAGACCAGCTTCCTCTGCGCACGTAGGAAAAAACGGTGCCCCTGGTTCTGAATGCAGGAAGAAGTCACCGGACAAGATTCTGCAGTTGGGGCAGACATTCGCATAGTATTTGCCTTGAACTGTTTTCGAGTAGCTAAGCTGATAAGTTGACTCTCGTTTCTGCACGTATCCAAGCAAGTCTTTAGGAAGAGCAACAACATCTGACAGGACACAAACGTGATCATCTGCGCCCTCAACCGACGGTGCTAAGAATGCTACCACCGGCATTCTTTCCCCGCACCTCCAACATCCGATCTTCATTCCCACCATATAAATCGGCGGTGAGATTTTTAGAGAATCGTCATCCATGGTGATCTACTCATAACGAATTCTTGAATGTTAAGTCTTATCTGCTATGCACGGACGTCAATTGGCACAGAAAAAATCCCTGACCTATCAATTTCAATTCCACTAATCTTATGTTAAGGATTCTTGACCTGGCTTCCGATCCTTCGAACGCTCATCATCACCCGCCCGAAGAACTATTTGTAGCCATGCCGTACCTGGCAATCGGGTCGGGTGAATGATGTTGTTAGGCCCCCAGCTCCGAAAGAACCTTGGTTTAGAGCAAGGCGGAGCGGGAGCCGATGCTGGCGGGGCGCTCTTAGCCCTGTGGTGGTGAGCTCGCCAGCTTCTGTGCCAGAGCCGTGGAGAGCCGCCTCAGCGCCGCTGACATCTCGCCGGTGGGGATGTCCACGCTGATCAACGTGGGGCCCGTCACCCCCTCTGATCGCCAGCGACCCAGGCAGCTCCAGAGCTCCTCCTCGTTCTCCACCCGCTCCGCGGCGCTGAAGCCCATCGCCAGGGCCAGCTCCCGATGGGCCACCGGCTGCAGATCGTTGAATGGACCATCGAGGATTGGTCGCTCGGTGCCATAGCCGCCGTTGTCGAGCACGATCACAAGGGCGGGAATGGCATAGCGGGCCAGGGTTGCCAGCTCGTTGGAGCACATCAGCAGGGCGCCGTCGCCGAGGAGCACCACGGGCGTGTGCTCCGGGCAGGCTCCCCAGGCCCCCACGGCGGCGGGCAGGGCGAAGCCCAGCGAAGCCCAGAAGCTGCTGGCGAGGAAATGGCTATCTTCCCCGAGGTGCAGATCGGCGGCGGCGAAGAGGGAATCGCCGGGATCCGCCAGCACGGTGGCATCGGCGGGCAGGACGGCTTCAATCACCGCCATCAACCGCTCCACCCCCACCGGCTGGTCGGGCGCCGGCTCGAAGGTGGCAGCCGGCGCGGGGCCAGGGGCCGCCAGCGGCGGGATGGCGGACTCCCGCGCAGGCGCTTCCGCCCAGATGCGCAGCAGGGTGAGGGGATCGAGGTTCTCGTTGCGATCGTCGGCTGTGCGCAGCCCCCCCTCCAGATCCACCTGCAGCACGTGGGCGGGGTCCAACGCCATGGTGAATACGCCGGTGTCGAGGTCATTGAGGGGCTGGCCTAGCACCAGCAGTCCGTCGCTGCTCTCCACGCGCTGGCGTAGTTGCGGCTGCCCCATCGCCCCCTCGTAGATGCCTAAAACCTGGGGATGGCTCTCGCTCAGGAGAGTCTTGCCTGAGAGGCTGGTGGCCAACTGCCAGCCCTCCCGCTCCAGGATCTGCCGCAGCAGCGGCTGCAGGCGGAAGCGGGCCAGCTCCACGCCTCCCAGAACCAGGGGGCGCTGGCGGCCGCGCATCCAGGCCAACCAGCGCTCCCCCTCGCGCCGCAGTCCCTCCGGGATGGCTAGGGGCGCGGGGGCGGGCGGGGCCAGATCGATCGGCCACGGAATCTCCCGGTTGAGGCAATCGGCCGGAAGCTCCAGGTAGCCGGGGCGGGATTCGCGCCGCATCGCTTCCAGCACCCGCACCAGCTCCTGGGCGGCGGTGCGGCCGGAATCGAGCACTGCGCTCGCCACCGTGATCTCCCGGAACAGACGCAGCTGGGTTTGATCCGCACGGATGCGGTGGTGCAGCAGGGGGTGCTCCTCGCTCTCCCGCACGCCCGGGGCGCCGGAGATGATCAACAGGGGTGAGCGCTCGGCGTAGGCGCCGGCTACCGGATTGAGCAGCTTCAGAGCACCGACGCCGTAGGTGACCACCGCCACGCCCAGCCCCTGCAAACGCCCGTGGGCATCGGCAGCGAAACCGGCCCCCTCTTCCCCTGCGGTGCAAATCAGATCGATCGGCGAGGCCTGCAGGGCGGCAAACAGGCCGAGCACATAATCACCCGGCACTCCGTAGACGCGCCGCACGTCGCGTAGCCGCAAGGCTTCGATCAGTGCGGCGACGATCTGCATGACTGGCTGGCGGAGGTCTCCCGATCATGGAGTGGCGTTGGGAGCTGCCACTGCCTTGTACGGGAATCAAACTCTCTTTTCAGTCTGCAGCGGGATGGAAGCAGGGCGACTGGTGGACCGCATGGGTGGCCAGCCGCTGTGATGGGTTCTTCACCCCAACTTCCGCCCCAGCTGATCGGCCGCCTTCAGCGCCGCCACCAACGCTTCGGTTGTCACGGGGAAGGGTTCGTTGTGACTGGATTCGCCAGGGATGACGCTGCGAGCGGCGATGCGTTGCAGCTGGTCGGCATTGTTGGCGTCGACCCCCACCTGGGCCAGGGTGATCGGCAGCCCGACCGCCTTTTGGTAGTGCAGGATCTCATTGATTTCGGTTTGCGGTTGGCCTTCCAGCACCAGCTGGGTGAGCAGCCCGAAAGCCACCTTCTCGCCATGGATGTAATCGTGACTGCCTGGAATCTCGGTGATGCCGTTGTGAACAGCATGGGCCACCGCCAGGCCACCGCTCTCGAAGCCCAGGCCAGACAGCAGGTTGTTGGCCTCCACCACCCGCTCCAACGCCGGGGTGGGGGCGCCAGCCTCCACCGCTGCGCAGGCCGCCGGGCCATCGGCCAGCAGAATTTCACAACAAAGCTTGGCCAAGGCGCTGCTGGTGCTGCTGGGCAGACCTCCCACCATGTTGTGGCTGCAGCTCTGGCGCACGCTGCGGGCCTCAAACCAGGTGGACAGGGCATCGCCCAGCCCTCCCACCAGCTGGCGCTTAGGCGCGCGGGCCACCACCTGCGTATCCACCAGCACCAGCGGCGGATGGCGGTTGTAGAAGCGGAACCCCTCCACGCTGCCGCCCTCGGAGTAGACAACCGACAGGGCGCTGCAGGGTGAGTCGGTGCTGGCGAGGGTGGGGGTGATGATCGCCGGCAGATTCAGCTCATCCGCCACGGCCCGGGCGGTATCGGAGGCCTTGCCGCCGCCGGCTCCCACCAAGGCCACGGCCTGGCTGCTGCGGGCCTCGTCCACCAGCCGGTTGATTTCCGCCTCGCTGCATTCGCCGCCGAAGGCGATCACCACCGGCTCCAGGCCCACCTCCGGCAGCACCTGCTGCCAGATCGGCTGCAGA
>JBKDSZ010000090.1:0-18017 GCA_046340375.1 Cyanobacteriota bacterium
GTCCTGGGCTGTCCGGGCCCTGGCGGGGATTGGCGACGTGCGCGGTCTGGATCTACTGGAACAGGCACTGGCGGATGACATCGGCCCCAGCGTGCGCCGGGCGGCAGCCATCGGACTGGGGACCCTGCGCTTCGAGCCCCTGGCGTCGAACCAGCGCCTGGCCATTCAGGAGCGCGCCCTCCAGGCCCTCCAGGCCGCTCGGCACGATGGCGAGTGGGTGGTGCGTTACGCCGTGGCCGCCGCCCTGGAGAAGCTGGCTCTTCGCCTTGCGCCGCCGGACCAGGTGCGTGATGCGGCGACGGCCAGTCTGGCCCCGCTGGCCGACATCGAACAGGAAGAGGTTCCGGTGGTGCGCCTCCGCGCCAGGCTGGCGCACACCCGCCTGACCAACCCATGACGCTCTCCCCTTCCCCCGCCGACGCGGCCCCCCGCCCGATCGGCGTGCTCTTCGTGTGCCTAGGCAACATCTGCCGCTCCCCCGCCGCAGAAGGGTGTTTTTTGGATCTCCTGGAACGGGCAGGGCTGCGGGAGGCCTTCCATGTCGATTCCGCGGGGACCGGCCACTGGCATGTGGGCAAACCGGCCGATCCACGCATGCGTGAGGCGGCCGCCCGTCGCGGCCTCGTTCTGCCGAGCCGGGCACGCCAGATCGAGCCGGCCGATCTGGAGCGCTTCACGCACATCCTCACCATGGACCGGGACAATCTCGCCGCGGTGCGCCAACTGACGCGGGGAGGCGCCGTGCGGGCCCGAATCGAACCCTTCACCCGCTATTGCCGCCGGCACACTCTTGAAGCGGTGCCGGATCCCTACTACGGAGGGCCCGAGGGCTTCGAGCGGGTGCTCGACATCCTGGAGGATGGCTGTGAGGGACTCCTCGCCAGCCTCAGGTCTCCGATGCCCTGAGGTCCCCCGCGACATCGGCCACGGCCGACGGGCCTCCAGGGCCTGGCCAGGCCTCCTCCGGCACCCGGGCTCGAAACGCATCCACCAGGGCCTCCATCACAGCCTCGATCGTCATGCCATCGGTCAGGATGACTTGAGCATCCGGGCCTTGCCGCAGGGGGGCCAGCTCCCGGTTGGAGTCCCGTTCATCGCGCTCGGCGATCTGACGCTCCAGCTCCTTCAGCTCCGGCACGTCAAAGCCCTGCTGGCGCAGATCCTGAGCCCGTCGCCGGGCCCGCTCCTCCACGCTGGCGGTGAGGAAGATCTTGCACTCGGCGTCAGGAAACACGGCGGTTCCCGTATCCCGACCCTCCGCCACCAGCCCGCCCCGCTCACCCAAGCGTCGCTGCTGGGCGGTGAGGCTCTCCCGCACGCAGGGATGGGCGGCCACGGCGGAAACCACCGCCGTGACATCGGGGCTCCGAATGGCGGTGCTGACCTCATGGCCGTTGATCTGGATGCGCAACTGACCCGCTTCGCTCTGGCGCAGATCCAGATTCAGATCAACCAGAAGAGGCGCCACTGCCTGCGGATCCTCCGGGTCGATCCCCTGGTGCAAAACCCACCAGGCGAAGGCCCGATACATCGCCCCCGTGTCGAGATAGGTCAGGCCCAGTCGGCGGGCCAAGGCACGGGTGACCGTGCTCTTGCCCGCACCGGCAGGACCATCAATGGCAACAATCGGCGCTCGGGGCATCAGGAAAAGGTGATCAATCAGACGGGTCGATCCGCACCGGACGGCGGCCGCCAGGAGCGTCAGACCCCGCAACCGTTCCCGGGGCCGCACCGTGTTCCCGTCCACCCTGGCCACATACTCTGGCAGAAGGCCGTTCTGGCGAAGGTCCTTCTCCAGCTGGGCGAGAAGGGAGGCCACCGGATCACCCCTCCTGGCGGAGGCCAGCGCCGCGGCCAGCGCCGCCGGCAAGGCCCGTGCCCGCCGCAACTCTTCAGGGCGGAGATAGGCCAGCCGGGAACTCAGCGCCAGGCCATCGGCCCCACGCACGGAAGCCATCGCCTCGATGACCACGGGCAGCCCCAGATCGGCCACGACGCGCCGAAGCACCACCAGTTGCTGCCAGTCCTTCTCGCCGAGAAACAAGCGCGCGGGACGCACCATCGCCAACAACCGGGTCACCACGGTGGCAACGCCCTCAAAATGACCGGGACGGCCGGGCCCACACAGGGTGTCCAGCAGAGGATCCGGGGGCACGACCCGGGTCAGGCCGTCTTCCCCTTGCGGATAGATCTCCGGCACGGAGGGAGCGAACAGGGCATGGGCGCCAGCGGCGTGCGCAAGGCGGCCATCCTCTTCCAAGCCGCGGGGGTAGCGATCGAAATCCTCCCCATCCCCAAACTGCAGGGGATTGATGAAGACGCTCACCAAGACCAGCGGATCGCCCCACCACCGCGGTGACGCCGCCCGCTGGATGAGCCGACCGTGCCCCCCGTGCAGGGCTCCCATGGTGGGGACGAAGTGAAGGCTGTTAGGGGGGAGCGACCGTCGCCAGGCGGCGAGGTCACGCTCCGTGCGCAGAATCTGCAAGGAGGTCGGGAACACCCCAAAATCCTCCCAGCCCGGGGGCCGGAAGGATGGGGAGGGGGTAGAACCGGATCGCCGTCAGTCGATGACCTCGAGCTTCACATCGGCGACACCGCTGGCTGTTAATCCCAGGACCTCAGCCGCGCCATGGGCGAGGTCGATGATGCGACCACCGGTGAAGGGTCCGCGATAATTGATGCGAACCACAGCGGAACGTCCGTTATAGAGATTGGTCACCCGCACTTTGGTCCCAAAAGCCAGGTAGCGATGTGCCGCCGTGAGAGAACCAGGACGGAGCACTTCGCCACTGGCGGTGCGTCCACCAAAAAACCCGGGACCATACCAGCTGGCCTGACCCACCTGAACGGCCTGTGCGGAAGCCAGCAGGGGAGACGCTGTCTGCTGCAGGGGAGGAGTGATCCGGATGAACTTGTTGTCCCATCGGGCGGGAACACTGCGTTCAACAGGGGTGAACGGGGCGAGATCGGGGGAGGTGAGCGAAGCCGCTTGGACGGGGTTCAAGGCGGCTGCGGCCAGCAAAGCGAAGGTGGAGCCGAGGAATTGGAGTGTACGCATAACGCTCGAAAATCACCAGACCGGAGCGACGAAGGAAGACCCAGGACGCAAATGCAAAGAAAATGCAGTTTGGAATGAAATCCAAATTGTGCAGATTTCAATGACAGTTCTAGGAGATTTTCTGACCGGGGAAAAACAACTCGCACAACTTACCGGGATTTCCTTGGCGGAAACAGCAAGAAAATGGTCCTCGAGACTGATCAGATTTTTTCATGCTTAAGCATTTCACCAGTTTTTACCGGCCTTGCGGGCGCCAGCGCCCAGACCAAGACATGAGGAAATCTGATGAATAGGATAAGCCAAGATGATGAAAATTTGTGCCAATCATCCGGTCGTCCACCCTTGGCGGGTGATCGGGTGGCTCCTGCGGGACGTCGCGCTCCATGGCTTGAGGCGCGCCATTGGAGGATCGGATGACTTGACCTGGGGCCATGGACTATCGGAGTGCGGGCGTGGATGTGGAGGCGGGCCGGGCGTTCATCGACCGCATCCGGAACAGCGTCCACTCCACCCATCGACCGGAGGTACTGGGTGGCGTTGGCGGATTCGCCGGACTGTGCCGTCTTCCCGAAGGCCTGCGGCGACCCCTGCTGGTGGCGGGAACCGATGGAGTGGGCACCAAACTGGAGTTGGCCCAACGCCTCGGCAGCCACCAGGGCGTCGGGGTTGACCTGGTGGCGATGTGTGTCAATGACGTCATCACCTGCGGGGCGGAACCCCTTCTGTTTCTGGATTACATCGCCACCGGACGCCTCAGCCCCGACCACCTCGCCGAGGTGGTGGAAGGCATCGCCGAGGGCTGCCGCCGCAGCGGCTGCGCCCTGCTCGGCGGCGAAACGGCCGAAATGCCGGGGTTTTACAGCCCGGGGCAATACGACCTGGCGGGCTTCTGCCTGGGAGTGGTGGAGGAGGAGCGGCGCATCGACGGACGACTCGTCCGCCCCGGCGATCGCGTGGTGGGTGTGGCCAGCAGCGGCGTGCACAGCAATGGCTTCAGCCTCGTGCGGCGGATCCTGGAGGAGCGGGGAGTGACGGAGGACACCCGGCTGGAGCCGGATGGTCCCCCCCTGCTGCGGGAGCTGCTGACCCCCACCCTCCTGTACAACTCCCTTGTCAAGGCCCTGTTGGCCAACCATCTCAGCCCCCATGGCATGGCCCACATCACTGGGGGGGGCTTGCCCGAGAATCTGCCCCGCTGCCTGCCCGAGGGATGCCATGCGGTGGTGGATCCGAGCACATGGGAACGGCCGGCCGTGTTCCGCTGGCTCCAGAACAACGGCCAGGTGCCGGAAGCGGATCTCTGGCACACCTTCAACCTGGGCGTGGGTTATTGCCTGGTGGTGAGCGCCGACATGGTGGATCCGGTGGTGGAGCTGTGTCTGAGCTGCGGGCACAAGGCCTGGGAGATGGGCCGCATTGAGGCGGGCGGCGCTCCCGAGACGGGGCTCCCGGGCTTGCCCCTCCAGGCCATCACCTGAGGGGGGGCCATCGCGAGCCCCATCGCTCGCGCCTGATCCCATTACAGTCAATTTTGTGTGTGGTTTCTCGGAACCGCGCGCCGAGACCCAGACAACCTAATGCTCATACAGCCGATGTTAAATACCACGTCACGCATCACGCGACGTCGCAGTTCCGCAGGCCCCACTCCGCCCCAACGGCCGCAGCCCGTGCGCCCCAGGGTACGGGAAACAACCCGAGAGACCCCTCAGACCGGAGGGCAACGGCCCACAGTCCTCTCCCTGCGGGACCACGGCAAGGTTTATGTGGTGGATCTGCCCCGCCTCTCCGATGGCCAGCTCACCCAGATCTTCAACGAAGCCCAAGGAGTGCTGGAAAGCCTCAACCGACGACTGGCAGAGCTCGACTCCCAGATTTTTCTCAACCCGGCTGACCAGGACACCCGCATCCGCGCCACCACCAAGCGGGATGTCACCGAGCGCTTCCTGAACGCGATCGCGCAGGAGCAGGAGCTCAGACGCAGCAATCCGGCCCTGCGCGCCGCCGCCGGCGAATCGCTGGCCCGCGCCTTTCTGGAACTGGCCCGCCACCGGCTGCCCGGGTCCACCTTTGATTCGCTGTTGCAGGAAGCCCTGACGGCCTGCGGTCCCTCGGGTCCCTCCTTCGACGGAACCAGCGGCGAGACCGACAAGTTGCGACGGCTCCAGACGGATGGAGAGGAGGAGAGCGACGAGCCGGCTCCAAGCCTGCCCGTGATCATTTCCTCTGACGCCTGAGGATCGGCACTCAGGCGCTCTGAAAGGGATTGGCTGGCATCCGCACGCGATTGGCGAACGCCAGCCGGTCCAGCTGATCCCGCTCCTCCGTTGTCAGGCTCCACGTGAGGGCCGCCACCGCCTGCTCCACATGCGCTGGTCGCCGAAGGCCCGGAATGGGCATCGCTCCATGGGCGCGGCACCAATTGAGGGCCACCGCCGCCGCCGGCACCTGCCGCGCCTCGGCGATCTGAAGCAAGCCGAGGCGCAAGGCCGTCGCTCCAGTCTCCAGCCTTCGAAAGAGCTGGCCCCGGAGTCCCGCGGGGGCGGCGCGACCCGCCCCGCACACCGACCCGAGCCACCCCAGGGCCAAGGGGCTGTAGGCGATCAGCTCCACCCCAAGCTCGCGACACACCTCCGCCACCCCTCCCGGGGCAAACGGTTCCGGCGCCAGGAGCGAACACTGCACCTGCAGACTGGAGAGCCGCACCCCCCGCTCGGCCAGGTGGGCATGGAGCCGCCGGAGGCGTCGGGGGCCAACGTTGGACAGCCCCAGCTCCCCCACCGCCCCAGCTCTCACCTGATCGGCCAAGCCTTCCAGGAGGGGCCCGTCCTGCCACGGCGCGTAACGGGCGGTGCTCCAGTGCAACTGCACGCGATCCAACTTGCCCTGGAGCCGTTGCCGGGAGGCGGCCAGGGGCCGATCGAAGCCTCGCCGTCCCAGACGCCACGGAAAGGGGGCCAGCTTCGTGGCCACCGTCAGGCCGTCGCTGCGCTCCGGCGGCAATGACGCGCAGAAGCGACCGAGAAGGGTTTCGCTGCGTCCATTCCAGCGCCCCGTTCCGTAGGAATCCGCCGTGTCAAAAAAAAGAAGGCCCAGGCTGACCGCCCGGTCGAAAGTGGCCTGAATCTCCGGGTCCTGGCCGGAGTCGTAGCCCCAGAGGAGTTGATTGCCCCAGGCCCAGGTGCCGACACCGATGGAGGGAGAACAGGGAGGGGGAAGAGACATCCGTCGCCGCGGCGCCGCAGCGGCCATGATGCAATCCGGCAGCCCGCAACCGTCCCTTGAACCCGGCCTCTCCTCCCGTGTCCCCGGGCTCCTCGCCAGGCGTCCCGGCCAGTGCCACCCGCTCTGTGGCGGCCTGCGTCCCTGCCCCCGGGGCTGATCCCGACCCGATTCTCTGCGCCCACTGCGGACGCACGGCTCGCAATGGCCTGTCCTGCCAGGGGATGTGCGTGGCCGACTCGGGCTATTGACCCCCGGCTGACGCCGCCGGGGGATCACTTGGGTTGATGTGTTGCGGGATGTACCGTTTTTTGGCCTTTCCCCCAAAAGACCGACATCCCTTAAGAATGCCTTTAGGGTTCAGCTCTTCCGGGCTGAAGAAGCGTGACCCATCCGAGCTCCTTGCTGATTGCCATGGCCCTCTTCGGGCTGGTTGTGGTGGAAATCGCCACCCGGCTCCATGCCACCGCCTGAGGGAGCGCTGCCGGGCCAGCGCCTCGGGGGGGGCCAAATCAGCCCCGATCGATCAGACCTGACGGCTTTCCCCATCCACTCCATTGCGTTTCGTCCTACAAAGGACAGGTTTCGCTTGAAGGCTTGGTGAGAGTCATCCACCACAACAACGAGCACCTTCTGTGCCTCTCCTCCGAGGAGGCCGCCCTTCTGTTGGATCTCTGCCATGCGGGGGTGATTTCCGATCACCTGTCTCCCGCCCGGAGCCGACGCCGGCGGCTGGAGAGGCTGTTGGGCGATCTGCAAGGGGCCTTGCATGCCACCGCTCAGTCCGTGTGGCGACGACAGCGCAGAGGCTCCCGGCCGGGAACGGCCCTCTGAACCGCGGCCAGGCTCGGAAGGCCCCCTCTCCAGGGGGATGCCCACCCGCACGATGGCACCCTGGCGGCGGTCAGGAGTGGAAGGACACCATGCCCGTCGATGCTCGCCTGGACGCAATGAACGACCGCAAGATCAAGCCTGTCTGACGCGGTGCAAAATCAAGGACGGGAGCGGGAGCGTTGTCAGCCTGCAACCGGTTTTCTTTTTTCTGAGGTTTCGCAGCCAGACGACCGTTGGGGCGATGGAACGTGGAGATTCTTGATCGATGGTCGGGGCATCGTTGCTGAAGGAACCCTTTGGGCGCCACGATGTCAATGCTGCTCATCTTGCAGACCCACAAGGCCCTGCCGATGACAGGATCCATACAAATCACCAAGGTTGACAACCATGACGACCCCTATCAAAATTCTCTCCTGTGATGGTGGTGGCATACGCGGCCTTCTCACGACGATCATTCTCGAAACGCTGGAAAAAGAGATCCAACGCATCAACCCGAAGTCCTCGCTCCACGACAGCTTTGATGTCTTTGCAGGAACCTCGACAGGAAGCATCATCGCCTGCGGCCTGGCTCGCGGCATGAGCGCCTCGCAAATCCGCAAATTCTATGTAGACAAGGGAGAAATCATCTTTCCCAAATTGAATCTGGCTTTCTGGGCCGGAGAACTGCTGGACCGCCTAAAGAAAGGACACTTCTCGCAGCCATTGTGCGATCCAAAAGGGTTGGAGTCCGTACTGCGCTTACCAGATGTCTTCCCGGACGACTTACTCTTTGGCAATCTAAAGAAAGAAGCACTTGTTGTTAGCTATGACACCTTTAATCGCAAAGCCATTGTCTTCAAGAGCAAAGGCAACAAGAGTGCAAAAATCCCTGTTTGGCAGGTCTGCAGAGCATCGGCGGCAGCTCCCGCCGCCTACCCGGGCTTTTTGCTTAAGGAGTCGCAATTTCTTTCAGCGCATCAAGCGGGTGGCAACGTGGAGGGAGACCTTCCAAGAATGATTCCAGAGGAGGGTCTCCCCTTGATTGATGGAGGGGTGTTGGCGAACAATCCAACCCTCTGTGCGGTCGCGGAGCAATTCAACAAGCATTCGGAGGCAGCCCCTCCAGGCCAGGAGTACGCCTCCTTCCCGAATCTTCTTGTCGCCTCGTTCGGCACGGGCCAGTCGGGGCGCAGGATCACTCCCAAAGATGTCAAGAACTGGGGCGTCTTAGCCTGGTCAGACCTGCTCAGAAGCATCCCATTGTATCAAGTATGCGCAGATGGATCCGCTGATTCCATTGACTTCATCGCGGCGAGCCTGCTTGGGGCAAGGTATCAACGCTACCAACCTGTCTACACCGAGCCCGTTTCGGCGTTCCAGGCTGATCCAGGAACATTGGAAAAGCTGCAACAGACAGCCAAGACCTACCTGAGCGATCCCTCCGCTCAGCAACGCCTGCGCGACTTGGCCCAAAGCATCACACCGTCCTGAAGATCGCCCGGGCGCACAAAAGGCAAAAGCCTGGACGGCTGCTTCGCCCGGAGCCGTCCGGGCCGCCTGGCTCTCCGTTGTGAGGATGGCCGGTGTGCCTGCAGAGCGCCCGTTTGCTCACCTGGAACAGGGGCAGAAATTTTGGACAGATCTCGAAGGGCGACGAGAAGCCCCCCATGGCGTTTCAGAGGGCGGCGCCATAGGGGCGCCATAAGGGGGGACAAATCAATCTCCATCGCACCATCGAAGGACCTCTGGCGATGGCACGCCGGACACTTCGCAATTGGTTGAAGCAAAGGCGGCACCCAGATTCGAACTGGGGATAAAGGATTTGCAATCCTCTGCCTTACCACTTGGCCATGCCGCCATGAGGGAGCAAACTCCCACAAGTGGATCGTATCAGCCATGGCATGCCCCCCCGGTTGCTGATCCTGAGCAACGGGCACGGGGAGGACCTCATCGCCCTCCGGGTGATCGAGGCCCTGCGCCGCCGCCAACCCACCCTGGGCCTCGCCACGCTGGCGCTGGTGGGGGAAGGGACCGCCTTCAGCGCCGCCCGGGAGCGGCTGGGATTGGCGTGCCTGGGCCCCTGCCGGCCCCTGCCCAGCGGCGGCTTCAGCAATCAGAGTCTCAACGGCTTGCTTCAGGACCTGGCCGCTGGGCTCCCCCGCACCACCTGGCAGCAGCTCCAGGTGGTGCGGGGCTGGGGCGCCAGTGGCCAGCCGATCCTGGCTGTGGGGGATCTCCTGCCGCTGGCCATGGCCTGGCTGGGGGGCGGGCCCTACGGCTTCCTCGGCACACCGAAGAGCGATTTCACCTGGAGAACGCCTGCCCCTGCCGGATGGGGGTCTTCGGCCCTGGCCGACGGCTACCACGGTTGGAAAGGCAGTGAATGGGATCCCTGGGAATGGGGGCTGATGGGAGATCGACGTTGTCGGCTGGTGGCCGTGCGCGACCGTCTCACCGCCCGGGGCCTGAGGGCCCATCGGGTGGCCGCACTGGCGCCCGGCAACCCGATGATGGATGGCTTCCAGCCCAAGCCTTTGCCGGCGTGCCTTCGGCACGGTCGTCGCTTGCTGCTCCTTCCCGGCAGTCGGCTGCCCGAAGCCCTGGGCAACCTCGAGCGGTTGCTGGCAGCGTTGCCCGATGCAGGCCCATGCGATCGACTGGGGGGAATCACCGTTCTCCTGCCGACAGGTCGGGGGCTGCCCGATTCCCCGCGGATGGCCGCCCTGTTTGAGGCCGCCGGCTTCCGGCTTGCGTCCCTCCCCCCTCTCCAAGGCATCCACAGCGGCTGGCGGCGGGGACTCCTGGAGGTGTGGATCGGCCCGGGGTGCTTCGAGGCCTGGGCCCCGTGGGCGGAAGTGGGTCTGGCCACCGCCGGCACCGCCACCGAGCAGCTCGTGGGGCTGGGCGTGCCCGCCCTGTCATTGCCGGGACCCGGCCCCCAATTCACCGCGAGCTTTGCCCGGCGGCAGAGCCGCCTCCTGGGCGGAGCGGTGCGGCCCTGCGAGAGCGCCGAGGCGATGCGGGAGCGACTGCTGGTCCTGCTGCGCGACCAACCGGCCCGGGAACGCCTGGGACGTCGTGGCCGCCAGCGCATGGGATCAGCGGGGGGGAGTGCCGCCTTGGCGCGGTTGGTGAGCGAGCGCCTTCTGCTCCCGAGGCCACCCGCTCCACCCCCGGGGAGGGATGATGCGGACTGGTTGTTTCCGCCTGGCCATGGTCGCGATTCCTGATCGGCAGTACAACGCGGCCTGCGGACGCCTGGCAAGCTGGTTGGGCATCAGCATCGCCTCGGCGCGGCGAAAGGTGGACATCCGGGCGGCCCGAGAAGGACTGACCGACACCGCCGCGCGCATCGCCCTGGCGGAACGCATGCTGGCGGAAGCGGAAAGCTCCGGCGTCGACGCTCGGGCCTTGCTGGACGCCCAGCTGGGGGCCCTGAGCAGTGAGGAAAATTTCATGACCGAAGACTGAGTGCCCTTCTAGAGCGCTCTCTCCGGCGCCCTTCTCAATGTTCGAACACCGTGCCGAAGCGCTGGCGATCCAGGGCCGCGAACACCGGTACGCAGGCGAAGCACTGTTGGGCCAGAGCCCAGCGCTCCTCGCGCCGCAACATGGCCTCCAGGCGGAAGCGGGCTGGCAGCAACCAGCGCACATCCCCGCAGGCATAGGCGAGCTGCGCCGCACTGAGGTCTTCCACCCTCCCCCAGTCAGAGCTCTGAGCCTGCTTGTCCAGCTCCACTCCCACCAGCTCGTTGATCACCTCCTTCAGCCCGTGGCGCGGGGCATAGGTCCTGGCGAGGCGGCTAGCGATCTTGGTGCAGAAGATGGGATCCACGGCGATTCCCAGGTTTTCGGCGAGGGCGGCCACATCGAAGCGGGCGAAGTGGAACACCTTCTCCACCGCTGGATTCTCCATCAGCCGCCGCAAGCGAGGCGCCTCCGTCTGCCCCCTGGCCAGGCGAACGCAGCACACCTGATCCTCGCTGTCGCTGATCTGCACCAAGCACAGCCGATCCCGGCCGTGGATCAGACCCATCGCCTCCGTATCCACTGCCAGGGCGGCGGCTTGTTGGTAGGTGGCCAGCCACGCCTCGTCGAGATCGCCATCAAACACCGCGAAACGGGCTGGTGGCGGCAAGGTGCGGGCGGCCGAGGCGGCAGGCGGACCCGCGGAAGGCGGACCCGCGGAAGGCGTTTCTGTCACAGCGGTCGAGGCGTCGGTTCTCCATGCTGAGCCATCACCCGGCCCGCCTCTCCGGGCCGCGACCGACACCCCGTTCAAGACAGAATGGATGCGATCACGCTGCACTGATGGCTCCCCTCGGATCAACCCTGGTGCTGACCCTGTTGCTTGCGATCGGTCTGGTCTTCTTCCTGAGGGCCGCCAGCAAGGACCGCACCACCGTGGTGGACGTGCATTCGCCGCGCCCCGCCGTGGATGTGTTGGAGGGCCTGGTGAGCTGGCTCCAGGCGCGGGGGTGGCACGCCACCGCCAAGGATCCTCAGCGGCAAGTACTGCGCTTCGCGGGGGAGGTGCGGGCCAGCCTGCCCCTGTCCCTCCTGCTCTCCCTGCTGGCGAGCCTGGGGTCGGGCAGTCTGGCCCTGGTGCTCCACCAGCTGCTGCCGGGGGCTGGCCTCTGGGTGTTGGCCCTCCCTCTGCTGGGACCGCTCGCCGGCTGGCTGTATTGGCGCCGAGCGAGCCGCCGCGAAATCCTGGAGCTGCGCTTGATGGAGGCCCCCGCCGAAGGGGGCAGCACGGTTCGGCTTCGGGCCCATCGCGATGAGCTCATCGCCATGGAAACGGAATTGGGTCCCGCCCTGGGGCTGGCCAGCGATGGCCGCCTGCTGAGTTCCCCGATCTGACTCGTGATGCCCCTCTTTTCCTCAGAAACCGTTCGCGGGGCCCTCGGCCGTCTGGCACTGGGCCCCCCGATCAGCCTGCTGGCCACGGGTCTTCTCGGGGGCATCGCCAGCGGTCCCGCGGCCGGCCAGACAGCGCCCCAGCCCCTGACAGCCATCGCGCGGAAGGCCGAACAGCCATCAGCCCCCATGACCAGCGTGACGCGAGGCCCCGGGGAGCTGGACCCCCTCACCGGCGTGCGCAGTCCGATGCGGAAGGATTGGATCGGGCTGCGCCCCGTGTCTCCCGACACACCGATCCTGGTGATGGCGGGCCACGCCGACTCCCAAGGCATCGGAGGATCCGGCACCAGTGGCGAAGCCGTGGGGCTCCTGGGAGCGGCCCCGATGATGGCCGGCATCACCGACGAGCATTACTGGAACCTCGTGCTGGCCCACGCCGTGGCCACCCTGGGCCGGGAGCGGGGACTGCGGATCGCGTTCTACAAACCCCCTTTGCGCACCATTCTGGATCCGGATGATCCCGGCACCAACTGGAGCGCGGGCCGCCAACACGCCCTGGCGGATGGCTATGCCTTCGAGATCCACTTCGACGCCTACGGCCCCTCCGGAGTGGGCTCCGGCCTGATCCCACCCTTGCATCGTCCCTTCAGCCGCATCGATGAAAGCCTGGCCCAGGAGTTCGGGGCCTATCCGATGAACTTCCGCAATCGTCTCGGCGGACCGAAACGCGGCGTGGCCATCCTGGAGCTGGGCAAGTTGGAGGGACGGTTGGAAGCCTCGCTGCGCGATCCGGCCACACGGGGGCCAACCGTGCGCCTCCTGGCCGAACGGGTGGTGTCCGCTCTGGAAATCGGCCTCGGCCGGCGCACCGACGGGCAGACCGCCCCGGATCCGGTCAGCGCACAGCCTGGTGCGCCGCGCAACGGCTTTCCAGTGACGCGTCTTCCAGCCAGTTCTGGGGGCGAGTGAACACCTCGGTGAGCAGGGCTTCTCGGGAGCCCGGCTCCGGGCTGTAGGCATACTCCCAACGAACGAGGGGCGGCAGGGACATCAGGATGGATTCCGTGCGTCCGTTGGTCTGCAGGCCGAAAATCGTCCCCCTGTCAAAGACCAGATTGAACTCGACGTAGCGGCCGCGGCGATAGAGCTGAAACTGCCGTTCCTTCTCCCCCCAGGGGATCGCTTCCCGTCGTTCCACGATCGGCACATAACTGGGCAGAAAGGCTCCCCCGCAGGAGCCCGCCAAGCGGAAGAGCTTCTCCCAATCCTGGGCGATCGGGCTCACCGCCCGGGAGGCCGCGGCCGCCGGGCCCTCGGGGTCGGACCCTTTGTACAGCACGCCGCCGCCATCCTGGTAGTCGTAGAAGATGCCGCCGACGCCCCGGCTCTCTCCGCGGTGCTTGAGGTGGAAGTATTCATCGCACCAGGGTTTGAACACCGTGTAGTAGTGCGGATCCACCGCCTCACAGGCTCCCTTGAGGGTGCGGTGAAAGTGGCGGGCATCCTCCAGGAAGGGGTAGTAAGGGGTCAGATCCGCCCCGCCGCCGAACCACCACACCGGCCCCGCTTCGAAATAGCGATAGTTGAGATGGACGGTGGGCACCCACGGGCTGCGGGGGTGGAGCACCATTGAGGTGCCGATCGCAAACCAGGGGTGTCCCTTGGCCTCCGGCCGCTGGTTGAGGATCGAAGGCGGCAGTTCTTCGCCTTGCACCTCGGAGAAGTTCACTCCCCCCTGCTCAAAGATCCGGCCAGCCTTGATCACCCGCGACCGTCCACCACCGCCCTCGGCCCGCTCCCAGCTTTCCTCCTGAAACCGGCCTTCCCGGTCCAAGGCTTCCAGCCCGGCGCAGATCGAATCCTGCAGGCCCATCAGCAAGTCCCGAGCCCGACTCCTGGACGCTTCGGGGGGCATCGCACTGGGGACGGGGGTGGACATGAAGCGGAGAGGAGCACGACATCCTTTCAACCATCCCAGCCCGGCGGGGTCCTTCACAAGCGATCGAGAGGCTCTGTCACCCCCGATGGTTTCTAGGATCCGATCCATCCCACGGCGAGGGTCTCTCCCCCCATGTCCACCCCCATCAGGGATCCCGAGCCTGGCGTCAGCCCGGGCGATGGCGATCAGCGATTGATCGAGGCGCTGCGCCCGGTGTGCGATTCCGGCACAGGACAATCCTTGCTGGAGCTGGGATGGATCACGGCTGTGCGACGGCAAGGCACCCGCGCGATCTTCCGGCTGGCCCTGCCCAACTTCGCCGCGAGCCAGCGGGATCGCCTGGCCGCAGAGGCCCGCGAGGCCCTGCTGAGCCAGGAGGGCATCCAGGATGTGCAGATCGAGCTGGCCAGCCCACCCTCCTCCGGGCCCATCGGCGGGGCGGGCCAAGGCGCCACCCCAGGCGGGGGCCCGCCCCAGCGGCAAGCCATCCCGGGCGTCCGGCGGGTGATCGCCGTGAGCAGCGGCAAGGGCGGGGTGGGCAAGAGCACGGTCGGCGTGAACCTGGCCTGCGCCCTCGCCGCCCTTGGCCTGCGGGTGGGGTTGCTGGACGCGGACATCTACGGTCCCAATGCCCCCACCATGCTGGGGGTGGCCGGTCAGGTGCCCGAGGTGAGCGGGAGCGGGGCCGATCAGGTGCTGCGTCCCCTGGACACCGGCGGGGTGGCCATGGTGTCCATGGGACTGCTGATCGGAGACTATCAGCCCGTGATTTGGCGGGGTCCGATGCTCAACGGCAACATCCGCCAGTTTCTCTACCAGGAGGCTTGGGGGGAAAGGGATGTGCTGGTGGTTGACCTTCCGCCGGGCACCGGCGACGCCCAGCTGAGCCTGGCCCAGTCCGTGCCCATCGACGGCTGCATCATCGTGACCACCCCCCAGCGGGTGTCGCTGCAGGATGCACGCCGGGGTCTGGCGATGTTTGTGCAGATGGGCGTGCCCATCCTCGGGGTGGTGGAGAACATGAGCTGGTTTCTGCCTCCCGATCGCCCCGATCAGCGCTATGCCCTCTTCGGCAGCGGCGGCGGTGCCCTGCTGGCCGAAGAGGCGGGAGTGCCCCTGCTCGCCCAGCTCCCCCTCGAACTGCCGGTGCGGGAGGGGGGGGATGAAGGGCAGCCGATCGTGCTCGCCCAACCGGATTCGGCCACAGCCCGGGCGTTCCGGGTCCTGGCCCGGTCGCTCTGCCAGGACCTCTCCCTGACCGGGGTCCCGGTGTGAAGCCGTGCTGACGGCAGCGCCGCATCGCTGGATCCCCAGCCGAACCCCGCGGCGTGCCTTGCGACGGCGCCTTGAGGCATTCGACTGGATTCTCTGGGGGGTTCCCCTGGCATTGAGCCTGCTGGCAGGAATTCTGATCGCCAGCACGCAACGTCAGGCCGATTACGCCGACTGGATGCAGCACTGGATCACGGCGAGTGTGGGGGTGGTTCTGGCCCTGCTCACCTCCCGCCTCCCGCTGGATCGCCTGCGGCTGGTGCGCTGGCCGATTTACGGCCTCACCATTGTGAGCCTTCTGGCCGTGCGCCTTGTCGGAACCTCCGCCTTGGGTGCCCAGCGCTGGATCAATGTGGCTGGCTTTCACGTGCAGCCATCGGAATTCGCCAAGTTGGCGGCCATCTTTCTCTTGGCTGGCGTGCTCTCTCGCTATCCGGTGGAGCGTCCCGTCGACCTGCTCCGGCCCGCAGCCCTCATCAGCCTTCCCTGGGCCCTGGTGTTCCTCCAACCCGATCTGGGCACCTCGCTCGTGTTCGGAGCCATCCTGCTGGTCATGGTCTTCTGGGCGGGCCTGCCCGCCAGCTGGCTTCTTCTCCTGCTCTCCCCCCTGATCACGGCCATCCTCACCGGCGTGGCCCCCTGGGCCCTGGCCCTCTGGATCCCCCTGATGGCCCGGCTGGCCTGGCAATCCCTGCCATGGAAGCGCCCGGGTCTGGCCGTGGTGACCGCCACCCAGCTGCTGTTCGCGGCCCTGACGCCCTACTTGTGGATGCACGGGTTGAAGGACTACCAGCGGGATCGTCTCGTTCTGTTCCTTGATCCCGCCAAGGATGCCCTGGGAGGGGGCTACCACCTGCTGCAGAGCAAGGTGGGCATCGGCTCCGGGGGCCTCTGGGGAACGGGCCTGATGCAGGGGCTGCTCACCAAGCTGCGGTTCATCCCGGAGCAGCACACGGATTTCATCTTCAGCGCCCTGGGGGAGGAGGCGGGCTTTGTCGGCTGTGCGCTCGTCGTGGCGGCTTATCTCCTGCTGTGCTGGCGCCTGCTCCGGATCGCCAACAGGGCGCGCACGGATGTGGAATCCCTTGTTGTGGTGGGGATCACTGCCATGCTGATGTTTCAGGTGGTGGTGAACATCGGCATGACGATCGGCCTGGGCCCGGTCACGGGCATCCCGCTTCCCTGGTTGAGTTACGGGCGCTCGGCGATGTTGGTGAACTTTCTCTCCATCGGCCTCTGCGCCTCGGTCGGCCGTCGCGGACACGATCCGGGTCGCGCCAGCCAGCGCCGGGCGTGAGCTTCCCCTCCCTGAGGCGACTGCTCAGCGCGGGAGTTCCCCCCGGCCGGTGCGATGAGGATTGCGTGCGCCGACTCTGGTGGGGCTCCCTCGCCACCCTCCAAGAAGACCTGCTGCTCCGGGACGACGATCCGCCCCGGGGCGTGTGGCTGGCCTCCCCCTTGCCGGCCCTCTACGAGCCCGCCCTGCTTCGAAATCTGAGCGGCTTTGTCTGGACCCCGCCTGGATTGGCGGAGGTGCTGCCCCCGATTCAGCCCCTGCTCCCGGTGACCCGGGAGCAGGGCTGGTCCCCTCCGGCCAGCGGGGGGTTTGAGCGGCTGCCTCTGCGGGAGGGGGATGGCAACGATCCCCTGCTGCTGCTGATCACGCCGAAGCTGCAGGTGGCCATGCTCCTGGATGGGCCGCCCGCGGCGCGCCGGCTTGTGGTGCGCTTTGAGGCCGCCATGATCCGCCAGGCCCTCGAAGGATTCGCGCAGCGGTTGGGCGAAGACGATCCAGGCGCCGACACAGGGCTGCGCAAACAGCTGCGGGCCCTCGGCCCGCTGCGCAACGACCCGGCCCTGGGCCAGCGGTTCTGGCCTCTCCTGGCCGAGCGCCTGGCCGCCATGGCCCCGAGTGTCACCCTGCAGCCGGTGGAGCCGCCGGTGCGGGCTCCCTCCTCCGCCACCGCGATGGATGTGGCCGCTGAACTGGCCCTGCTGGAGGCCCTCACCCATGAAGTGCGCACCCCTTTGGCCACGATCCGCACCCTCATTCGCTCCCTGCTGCGTCGATCAGACCTGCCCTCTGTTGTGCGTCAGCGACTGGAGCAGATCGATGGCGAATGCAGCGAACAGATCGACCGCTTCGGCTTGATCTTTTTGGCCGCCGAGCTGCAGCGCCAGCCAGGCCTCGGCCAACCGCTGGAGGCCAGTCAGCTGGCGCGCACGGATCTGAGCCAGCTGCTGCGTCAGCTGGAGGGGCTCTGGCAACGGCAGTTGGGACGGCGTGACCTGAAGCTCACGCTGTCGATCAGCGATGACCTGCCGCCCGTGCTCAGCGACCCGATGCGCCTGGAAACGATGTTGGGGGGCCTGATGGATCGCTTCTGCCGCTCCCTGCCGGCGGGCAGCCATGTGCAGTTGCGGCTGCGGCCCGCCGGGCAGCGATTGAAACTGCGGATCAGCAGTGACGATCCGGGCCGCAGTGGCGCCATCCCGGCGGAGACCACGCCCGAGTCCGCCCGAGTCGGCCCGGTCCTGAGCTGGAACCCCACCACCGGCAGTCTGAACCTGAGCCGACAGGCCACCCAGCTGCTGTTCCATCGCCTGGGGGGACGCTTCACGGAACGGGGGGGATCGAGCCTCACCGTCTTCTTCCCCCTGGCCGAGCGGTCGGGGGAGGGGGGATTTGTTGACGGGGTGTGAAGAGTGACGGCGGGGTTGGGATCCGGGCAAAACCTCAGTGCTAGCTTTCGCTGGAAACGGTCTGCAGAGCCATGCCCGCAACGGCCCTCAACGGTCAACTTCCGAAGTACATCGGCAGCACAGGTGGCCTGCTGAATGCCGCTGAAA